>JAAYRF010000149.1 GCA_012518905.1 Bacillota bacterium
CTCAAAGGCCCCACAAGTTGGGCCCTTAAATTTACAGCTTTTCGCAGATGGCAAAACCGAGCCAGCAACACCCCGTCGCAGAGAAGAAGCCCGGAAGAAAGGGCAGGTGGCGAGAAGTCAAGAGATCAATACAGCGGTGATCTTGCTGGCTATATCGGCCTTCTTAGGTTGGGCTGGCAAGTGGGCTCTTGGGCATCTGGCGGATTTTACCCGGGAGATAATCGGTGGGGGTCTGGCGGCAGTGGAGTTTTCCGCAGGTGGCCTGCAGGCAATGCAAGGGCAAGCGGTGTTGTGTACTTTGACAATTGCCGGACCAGTCATGGGATTGGCCTTGGTGCTTGGGGTCATGGGGCAGCTCTTGCAGGTAGGCTTTCATGTAACTGCTGAGCCTCTCACTCCGCAACTTGCTCGGATGAACCCTGTGGAAGGGGCCAAGCGGATCTTCTCTAAGCGAGCCTTGATGGAGCTTCTTAAGGCTTGTCTGAAAATCGGCATCGTTGGTTACGTGGCCTATTTGGCGGTGCGCAATGATATTGGGAAGCTGCCGGCTCTACTTTGGATGGAGCCTGTCCAGGCTGCTGCCTTTGCCATGGGTCTAGTAGGGAAGATGGGTATATGGATCGGCCTTTGTATGCTGGTTGTTGCCGCTATAGACTATTTCTATCAGCGCCGGGAGTATGAAGATAGCATTAAGATGAGTATTCAAGATATCAAGGACGAACTCAAGCAAACAGAAGGAGATCCCCACGTTCGCTCAGCTATCAGAGCTCGACAAAGGCAACTGGCCCAAAGCCGGATGATGCAAGCGGTGCCCAGCGCCGATGTTGTGATCACTAACCCTACACATATCGCTATCGCTTTGAAATACGATGCCAACAGCATGACAGCGCCCATCATCGTAGCCAAGGGAGCTGAGTTTTTGGCATTTCGCATTCGGGAAATAGCCCAAGAGCATAGTGTGCCTATTGTCGAAAATCCGCCTTTGGCTCGAGCACTATATGATATAGGGCAGGTAGGACGAGAGATACCGGTAGAGCTATATCAAGCCGTTGCAGAAGTATTAGCTTATGTTTATCGCTTGTGATCCTAGGATTCTTGGAAGAGAGGAGGCTGCGTGGTGTCAACTCAACTAAGAAGCTATGGCCTAGTTAAGAAACTATCCTCAGGTAATGATCTCATCATTGTGCTGGGTGTTGTTCTCATTGTAGTCATGATGATTTTGCCTTTGCCGCCGCTTTTCTTGGATATTCTCCTAGCCGTAAATATTAGCCTGGCCCTGCTGGTGCTGCTGTTAACCATGAGCATTACCGATCCACTGCAGCTGTCTGTTTTTCCCTCGCTGCTCCTTATAGCTACCCTTTTTAGGCTGGCCTTAAATGTTTCGTCTACACGGCTTATTCTGCTTCATGGCTTTGCTGGTCGCATTATCGAGTCCTTCGGTAATTTTGTGGTTGGCGGCAATTATGTAGTCGGATTTGTGATTTTCCTCATCCTGGTAGTGATTCAGTTTGTGGTGATCACTAAGGGGGCCGAGCGAGTAGCAGAGGTGGCGGCCAGGTTTACCCTTGATGCAATGCCTGGAAAACAAATGAGTATCGATGCTGACCTGAACGCCGGCCTAATTACCGATACAGAAGCTAGGCAGAGGCGGCGGGACATAGAACGGGAAGCTGACTTTTATGGTGCCATGGATGGAGCCAGCAAGTTCGTCAAGGGGGATGCCATAGCTGGTATTATTATTACCGTTATCAACATACTGGGTGGTTTTGCCATAGGGATGGGCCAACAAGGTATGGACCTGGTCCAGGCCCTGCAGCGCTATACTCTCCTGACAGTAGGCGACGGGTTAGTATCACAGATCCCCGCCTTACTCATCGCTACCGCCACCGGAATCATAATAACCCGCGCTGCGTCTGACAGCAGCATGGGGACGGAAGTAACCCAACAGCTATTTTCCCAGCCCAAAGTGCTGCGGGTGACTTCGGTGGTGCTTATGCTCTTTGCCTTTGTTCCTGGGTTGCCGGTTGTGCCCTTTCTCCTTCTAGGCGGAACTACCGGTGGACTGGCCCACGTACTGGAAAAGGCACAAATGAGTCGGGCAATAGTTGAGCAGGAGCAGGCGGAGGAAGCGGCGCTGGAAGAAATAAAAAGGCCCGAGAATGTTCTCAACTATCTGCAACTAGACAGAATTGAACTTGAGATCGGCTATGGTCTGATCCCTTTGGTTGATGCAAAACAAGGCGGTGATCTTCTAGAAAGGGTCACGATGATCAGAAGACAAGTGGCTCTAGAAATGGGGCTAGTGATTCCCCCGGTGCGGATTAGGGACAACCTGCAATTGGCGCCAGGTGCCTATTCCATCAAAATCAAAGGTGTTGCCGTCGGGCAAGGAGAGCTCATGCTAAATCACTATCTGTGTATGGATTCCGGAGGTGTCGTGGAACCGGTACCCGGCATCGAAACCCAGGAACCTGCCTTTGGTTTGCCGGCTCTGTGGGTGCCGGCCTCCAGAAGGCAAGAGGCTGAAGTAGCGGGCTATACGGTTGTGGATCCGCCTTCAGTTTTGGCTACTCACCTAACTGAAATCATCCGACGCCATGCCCATGAACTTGTTGGAAGGCAAGAAGTCAAGCTACTTCTGGATGGACTAAAAGAGGAGTATAGTGCGGTTGTGGATGAGTTGGTTCCCAATCTCATGACTCTAGGCGAGATCCAAAAAGTGTTTCAGAACCTTTTGCGGGAGGGTGTGTCCATACGCAACCCCGTCACCATCCTGGAATCCCTGGCTGACTACGCCCCTATGACAAAAGATACCGATGTTCTAACGGAATATGTACGGGAAGCTTTGGCGAGACAGATATCCCAGGCGAATACGGGGGAGCGGGGTTATATTCCTGCTATCACCCTCGATCCCGCCATCGAGGATTTGATCTCCCAAGCTATTCAGCATACGGAAAGAGGTACTTTTGTCAATCTAGATCCCAAAGATGCCGGCCGCTTACTAGATGAGACAGCCAAGGCATGGGAAAGGGCTACCGCTGGCGGGCATCAGGCGGTGGTGCTTTGCTCGCCTGCCGTTCGGTTAGCCTTGAGGCGGTTGACAGAGCGAGTTTTGCCATCACTGCCGATATTATCCTATAATGAGATTGCGCCCGACGCGTCTGTACAAGCTGTGGGGATGGTGACATGGGACCATGAGGGTTAAGACATTCGTCGGTGATACGATGCAAGAGGCGGTTGCGCAGATGCGGGACGAGTTCGGTCCGGACGCGGTGATTCTCGACACCAGATTAGGACGGCGCCGAGGATTTCTGGGACTTTTCGGCAGACGGATGGTGGAGGTCATAGCAGCGCTGGAGAACGAATCTACCACGGCTATTGACAATAGAGGCAATCAGCCAAGAGAAAGCTCTGGGCGATCTGATTTGGCTCTTGAAACACCGCGAAACTCTTTGGCGTCTAGTTCCACGGGGCGCCAAATTGAAGCAGCAGAAGAGACGGAATCCAAGCCAGCCCAGATGGTTTGGCAAATGTACCAGGAAACACTCCTTGCCGGGAGGCAAATTAGCGATGTAAATAGCAGTCAAGCTGCAGCATCTACCTATGAGTCTGCTTATCCGGTGGAGCTTCAAGAAATAGAAAGGCGCCTTGCTGATGGCGATGTAGACCCACGGTTGGCTATGGCCATAGTGCAATCAGTGTGGAAGGATGTACACGATCTTGAACTTGCTCCGGAAGCAATAACTGCAAAGGTTAAGGAGCGGATAGCAGCCATGCTTCGCTGTGTACCACCTTGGGAGTTTGATGGAAGTGGTCCTGTAGTGGTTGCTTTAATCGGTCCTACCGGAGTTGGCAAGACTACTACTTTGGCCAAGATAGCGGCCAACTACAGCTTGATTGCCAGAGCCGATGTGGCACTCATAACTCTAGATACCTATCGCGTGGGTGCTGTGGAGCAGCTCCGCACCTATAGCGAGATCATTGGCATTCCCCTCAAGATTGTAGAGACTTGTGAGGATATCAAGCAAGTTGTGGAAGATTGGTCCAGGAAGGACCTAATTCTTATCGATACAGCGGGAACGAGCCAAAGAGATACTGAGCGGCTGCAAGAGATGGGAAAGGCACTGGAGCCCATTGCAGATCTCGAGCGACATCTAGTCTTCAGTGCTACCACCAGGTATAGGGATTTGGTGGATATCATCCGTAGATTTGACTCAATAGGTTTTGATCGTTTGATCGCCACCAAGCTAGATGAGACTAACACCTATGGACTCTTACTTACGGCCTTCGCTGTAGCTCGTCGGCCCTACTCTTTCTTGGCCGATGGCCAGAAGGTGCCTGAGTGTATTCATGTGGCGGAGGCAATGCAGATCACCAACCTGATACTGGGGGATGCTTGAATGCTCAAAGATCAAGCAGCAACGCTAAGAACACTTGCCTCCCGAGAGGCAACCCCGAGGAAGCGGTTTCGGCACAGCCGGGTTATCGTTGTGGCCAGCGGCAAGGGCGGCGTAGGCAAGACCAATATAGCGGTGAATCTTGGCCTTGCCTGGGCAGAAAAGGGCCTGCAGGTTGCCATACTAGATGCCGACATGGGCCTTGCCAATGCCGATATTCTCTTGGGGATCAATTCGCCCCATAACCTATCCCACGTATTTAGCGGTGAGCGAACTGTAAGAGAGATTATGACTCGAGGGCCGTTTGACCTAGGGCTCATAGCTGGAGGCTCAGGCATAGCTGAGCTAGCTGATCTGAGCTCTACTGAGCTGGCCAGGTTTATAGACAGTCTCAAGGAACTCGATCAGACGCTGGACATATTGCTCATTGATACCGGAGCAGGGATCTCCCGATCAGTTATGAGCTTTGCCACGGCCAGCGATGAGACTATAGTCGTGGCAACACCAGACCCTACTTCCATAGCCGATGCCTATGGATTGATCAAAGTATTAGATGCCCGCAACCCTAATACACAGCTGCGGATAATCGTGAATTTGTGCGATACCCATGGGCACGGTCAAGAGGTATTTGATAGACTCAACGGAGTTGCCCAACGATTTCTCAACCGTGAATTGCAGCTTGCCGGACTTATTCCCCGTGATGTCATGGTACAGCGGGCCGTAAGACAGTTTCAGCCTTTTTACCTGCTTTATCCTCACTGTCGAGCTGCTGCTGCCATAGGGCAGATAGCAGATACACTGCTTTGTGAGGAATCCCTAGGTGCCGATGCCGCGCAGGGATTTGGGGGCATCGGCGGTTTCTTCCAAAAGATTCTGCAATTGGTGCGGTAGATCGGAAAGGTGGTGGGCCAATGTCAGTGGGAGAAAAACAGTTGGACGCCTGGTGGCTCGAGTACAAAGAAAACAGTGATCCAACCATAAGGGAACAACTCATAATGACATATCTCCATCTAGTCAAATATGTGGCCGGACGCATGGCTATTGGCCTTCCTTCTACCATTGACTACGATGATTTGGTAAGCTATGGGATTTTCGGTCTCTTTGACGCCATCGAAAAATACGACCATGCCCGGGGCGTCAAGTTTGAGTCTTATGCCCTCGTCCGCATTCGAGGTGCTATTTTGGATGGACTCCGGGCTGTGGATTGGGTACCCCGCTCTGTACGGCAGCAAGCCAGGCAGTTGGCAGAGGCCATGGCCCAACTGGAAGGGAGATTGGGACGCCCAGCCACAGATAGTGAGATTCAGGTGGCCCTCGACATCAGCCCTAAAGAATACGAAGAACTGCTGCGGAACGTGGCTGCAACTACCCTGCTATCCCTCGATGAGCCTTGGTCAGACGGCGGTGCTGATGGAGAGAAATTGCGGTTGGTTGATATGTTGGCCGATGACCAAGATGGGCCCGGGGTCAGAGTGGAAAAAGGGGCTGTTCTGGAAGCTCTCACGAAGGCCATCAGGCTATTGCCGGAAAGAGAAAGATTGGTTATCACCCTCTATTATTACGAAGGACTCACGTTAAAGGAAATCGGCAAAGTAATAGGTGTCTCGGAGTCCCGGGTATCCCAGCTACATACCAAGGCCCTGAGCCGACTCCGGGGCAAACTAGCTCGTCTGGAAATAGGACTGGCTGGCTAGGGTACTACGGAAAGGGTGAGAAGTTTTGTCAATCAGATTCCCTGACCTTCAGGTGTTGTTTCCACGGGCAGATGCCACCTCCCGAACTGAGCAGCAAAACCAAAGACAAGCAGACATCGTGCAAGCTCAAGCAGCAGCACATAGTGGGGTAGAGACGGAAATAAGACGTCGACAAGTCGCCGGCACAGAAGGAGCCCACCATAAAGAAGTATCCGAAAAAAAAGGTGGGCAGCAGCACCTAACATCGCAAGATCAAAGCCAGGATGGTGCAAAAAGGCGCCGGGACAGCCAAGGAGAGCCGGATGGGATTCAAGGTGATTTGGGGCAAAGCATAGATATTAGGATCTAGGAGTGTGGAGCATGGTTTTCCTTGCACTGAGCCTCTCCATCATTTCTCTGGGCCTCGTCTTATGGTGCGTTATGGAGATTCGTGAGCTTAAATCGAGATGGGCTCGGCTCTATGGTTTGCGGACAGCTATGGTGGAGACAGAAACAGCATTGCAGAAACTCATGAATGAACTGCATGCATCGGGTGAAGCCCTCATTGAGGATATAGATCGCCGTTTTGCTAGAGCCCAAGACCTAGAGGCACTACTAAGGGCACAGGGTGGTGCCAGTGGTCTTGCCGACGCTAATGAATCCGGTCCGACCGTGGAGGATAAAGCTCGCAAAACTGGTTTGGTCATAGCCTTAGCCCAACAAGGATACACTGTGGAGGCGATTAGCACCGAGGTGGAGATGCCCCGGGGAGAGGTGCAGCTGATCTTAGATCTAGAACGGGTCAGGAAGTAAATAGCTGGCAAAACTCTTGTTGCACTCCAGTACCGAGGTATGCTATAGTTGTTTGTGGTGCAATTACACACGCATCCTGACTGACCTGTTGGGTGCCTTTGTGGTCAATAGTCGGGAGGACGGATGCGGAGGATGAAAACCAGAGAGGAGGTGGGTAAATGGCGGTAGTATCAATGAAGCAGTTACTAGAGGCTGGTGTACACTTTGGCCATCAGACTCGCCGCTGGAACCCCAAGATGAAGGAGTATATCTTCACGGAGCGTAACGGGATTTATATCATTGACTTACAAAAGACCGTACGCATGATTGATGTAGCTTACGATTTCATCAAAGACGTGGCCGCCAACGGAGGCTCTGTTTTGTTTATTGGTACCAAGAAGCAGGCCTATGAGGCAATCCGAGAAGAAGCCACGCGGTGCGGTATGTTCTATGTAAATGAGCGATGGTTAGGCGGCATGCTGACCAACTTCAGTACCATTCGCAGCCGAGTACAACGCCTAAAGCAGCTGGAAAAGATGGAAGAAGACGGCGCCTTTGAGCTCTTACCCAAGAAAGAAGTCTTGGGATTACGCAAAGAACATGATAAGTTGGAGCGTTTTCTAGGCGGCATTCGGAATATGAACCGTCTCCCCGAGGCAGTGTTTATCGTGGATCCCCGCAAGGAGAGGATCGCGGTTGCCGAGGCGAGAAAGTTACAGATTCCCATCGTAGGTATCGTAGATACTAACTGTGATCCTGATGAGATAGACTATGTTATTCCTGGTAATGATGATGCCATCCGGGCCATACGTCTGCTTACGGGACTCATGGCTGACGCAGTCATCGAAGGCAAAGAAGGGCAACAAGGTATGGAAGCTGCCCTCGCTAATGAGGACGAGGATATCGAAGAAGAGGATCGTCCCAAATCCGATGAAGCTGAAGATGTTGAAGACGATATGTAGGAAATAGGCAAAGGGGAGGTATGAAAGGGTGTCTGCCCTGAGCCTCCCCTCTGTATTCTGAAGAGCAAAAGGAGGGTTTCCTATGGCAGAGGTTACAGCTGCTATGGTGAAAGAGCTACGAGAGCGGACTGGCGCTGGTATCCTAGATTGCAAGAAAGCCCTGGAAGAGACAAAGGGTGATATAGACAAGGCCATTGCCTATCTTCGGGAAAAGGGACTAGCAGCCGCTGCAAAAAAGGCGGGACGTATTGCCGCTGAAGGCCTGGTAGATGCCTACATACATCTGGGCGGTCGAGTAGGGGTCCTAATCGAAGTCAATTGTGAGACAGATTTTGTGGCAAAGACGGATGCCTTTAAGGATTTCGTTAAGGATATGGCCATGCAGGTGGCCGCCGCTAAACCAGAGTACGTCTCCCGAGAGGATGTACCTGCTCATATAATCGAGCAGGAGAAGGAGATTTATCGGGCAGCAGCGAGAAATGAAGGCAAGCCCGAGCAAATCATTGAGCGAATTGTCACCGGCCGCATGGAAAAGTATTTTCAGGAGACCTGCTTGCTGGAACAGCCCTTCATTAAAGATACCGATAAGACTGTGCAGCAGGTGCTGCAAGAACTCATTGCTCAGCTAGGTGAGAACATGGCCATCCGCCGCTTTGCCCGCTTCGAGCGCGGTGAAGGCATAGAAAAAAGCGGAGACGACGATTTTGCCACAGAGGTCATGGCCGAATTGAATAAATAGACAGACAAGAGAACACTATAGTGTTCTCTTTCTCTAACTGGGTTCCTTTCTGTAGGAAGGAACCTAATGGCCGAGGGCGAAATAGTAGGGGGATGGAGATGGTTAAGCCAAAATATAAGCGGATTGTTCTAAAACTGAGTGGAGAGGCACTCGCCGGTGAAAAGGGCTTTGGAGTAGACTTGGGAGTAGTCAAGGCTATTGGCCAATCAATCGCCGATATCGTCCGACTCGGCGTAGAGGTAGCCACCGTTGTTGGAGGCGGTAACATCTGGCGGGGGGCTGTGGCCAGCGCTCAGGGCATGGACCGAGCTACGGCCGATTACATGGGAATGCTGGCAACGGTAATCAACTCTCTGGCGTTTCAAGACTCACTGGAGCGGTTGGGTGTGGAGACACGGGTTATGACCGCCATTGAGATGCGGGAGATAGCAGAGCCATATATTCGCCGGCGAGCCATGCGACACTTGGAAAAGGGCAGAGTCGTTATTTTTGCCTCGGGAACTGGCAATCCGTATTTCTCCACTGATACCACAGCGGCGCTAAGAGCAGCGGAGATCGAAGCCGAAGTGATCTTAATGGCCAAGCGAGGGGTGGACGGGGTCTATGATGATGACCCTCGCATTAATGCCGATGCCCGTCGATTTGATAGCCTTGATTATATTGAAGTTCTGCAGAGGGGTCTGCGGGTAATGGATTCCACTGCTACGTCTCTGTGCATGGACAATGAGATTCCTATCATAATATTTGACATTGCTGAACAAGACAGCATACTTAGAGTCGTATATGGTGAGAGTATCGGAACCATCGTGGGAGGGAAGCAGAGTGACAAAGGAAGTACTTAAAGATGCCGAACGCAAGATGCAGGGAGTCATCGAGGCAACCAAGTACGATTTTTCCACTGTCAGGACTGGAAGAGCCAATCCAGCATTGCTTGATCGTATCCAAGTTGAGTACTACGGCACATTGACTCCCCTAAATCAGATGGCAAACATATCGGTACCCGAGGCCCGGCTGCTGTTGATTCAGCCGTGGGACAAGAATGTGGTCAAGGACATTGAAAGAGCTATTTTGAAATCGGACCTAGGCCTAACTCCAAACTCTGATGGTTCGGTCATCCGAATTCCTATTCCGCCTTTGACAGAGGAGCGCCGCAAAGACCTAGTGCGCTTGGTCCGCAAAGGTGCTGAGGATAATCGGATTGGCATTCGCAACATTCGGCGGGATGCCAACGAGAGCTTGCGGACGCTTGAGAAAGATGGTACCATCTCCGAAGATGAGAGACATCGAGCGGAAGATCAAGTACAACAGCTGACAGACAAGTACATTGAGAAGATTAACGAACTTCTAGAAGCCAAAGAGAACGAAATAATGGAGGTATGACACATCACAGAGCAACAAGGTGTGCCCAGCATGAAGACTGCGGAGGACGGTTTTCCGTCTGTTCACGAGATCCTCGGGCTAAAGTGGGATGAGGTGGTTTTGCGTTGGCCAGTGCTTGTAGATCACGTTAGCACAATGCTGACAGCGCCATTGCCTTCTGCCCGAGCTGGTTCACCCGGTCCATGGCGGGTTGTCGACGTCAGAATGCTGGACCTCAGTAGTCGCTGGCAAGTTGTTCTGGCCCGGGAGTACTGGTAGCTCCTGCCAGGCTTGCCTTGATAACGACTGCGGGCACGGCAACCCCCTCGAGAGCAGAGGGGGTGCTTTTTTGAGAATGCAGGTGAAAGGGTAGACGTAGAATTGTGGATAGATAGACTATTGCCTTGGCTAGGGCGTAAAGCAGCGAACATCCATATGGTACAGGAAAACCTCGGCACCGCCTCTATTCCTGCACCGGAGCGATTACCGGTGCATGTAGCCATTATCATGGACGGTAACGGACGGTGGGCGGAGGCCAGAGGGCTACCTCGCTCTGTCGGCCACAGGCAAGGCACTGAATCTCTTAAGGAGATAGTGAAGGCCTGTGGGGAGTGGGGTATTCCCATTCTAACTGTCTACGCTTTTTCTACCGAGAACTGGCGCCGCCCCCAGGAGGAAGTTGATTTTCTCATGGACCTCTTGGCAGAGGTGCTCCGGAACGAGCTGGAGACTTTGCATAAGGAAGGGGTGCGGATCGTACCTATAGGCAGGTTGGACGATCTACCGAAGCAGGTAAGATCAAAAGTAGATGAAGCAGCCCGGTTGACGGCCGACAACTTGTCCCTAAAACTGAATATGGCCATTAGCTATGGAGGTCGTCTGGAGATTGTTGATGCTGTCCAAAAGCTTCTGACTAAAGCCGCCACCGGCGAGCCAGTCATTGCCGATGAAGAACTACTATCTCAATGTCTATATACCGCCGGGGATCCGGACCCGGATCTAATCATCCGCACCGGTGGAGAACGCCGCCTAAGCAATTTCCTGCTGTGGCAAAGTGCCTATGCTGAGCTGTATTTCTCCGATGTCATGTGGCCGGATTTCACCCCCGACCATTTGCGACAGGCTTTGGTGGAGTACGGGAAGAGAGATCGTAGATTTGGTGGGATACGGAGAAAGTAACGGAAAGGGACTAAGGCATATGTCTTCCTTAACGAAGAGAATATTGACTGCACTAGTGTTTATTCCCATAGTGCTTTGGTGCCTCTGGAGGGGCGGGTGGGCCTTTTTCGCTTTGACTTTGACGGTAAGTCTCGTTGCCATATTTGAGCTGCAAGAGATGCTGGATTCTATGAAAGAGCCCGTCTTCAGACCGCTGCTATATGTAGCTAGCGTATGTCTCCTCGGAGCAATCCATTTGCATGGAGAGCTATGGGTTTCCCCAGTAATGTGTGCCGCTTTCCTGGCGGTGGCCATAGGTGAGCTCGTTTCTCCATTGGCCCAACCCTTCCGTCGGGGAGGGCTTATGCTATTGTCTCTATTCTATGGAGCTTTTCTACCGAGTCACTTTCTGCTGCTCCGTCGCCACCCCCAAGGATTAGCATACGTGCTTTTGGTATTGCTGGGGACTTGGGCTGCAGATACTGGGGCGTATTTTGTCGGAATGCGATGGGGTAAACACAAACTAGCCCCTCGCATTAGTCCCAACAAATCAGTGGAAGGCGCATTAGGTGGGCTTGTAGCAGCGGCTTTGGTGACAGGCTATCTCGATAGTCGGTTGCAGATAGGGCTTGTTCCCGGTTGGATCTTGGGCCTACTTATTGCGCTGGCCGCTATGACAGGAGATCTTTTCGAGTCAGCCTTGAAACGGGAAGCAGGAGTCAAGGATTCCGGATGGATTCTACCTGGTCACGGAGGAGTGCTGGACCGCATCGATAGTCTTCTCTTTGCTGCTCCTGCCATCTACTACTTGGTCCGATGGCTGGGATAGCAGGTGCTAGCAGGTTGGATCTGGGAATATATTCAGTGACAGGCCTCAGCCGATTAGCTAGTTAGTTTGCAGGGAAGTGATAGCAGTATGGAGCGGCGTCTGAAGATAGTCTTGGCAGCTTTGGCGGTAGTAGCCTTAGTGTTTATCGGAACCAAGTATCTTTTGGAATACTGTGGTCCCTTCATGTTGGCGATCCTCATCGCCGCAGTTATTGACCCTTTCGTTAACTTGCTGGAAGGGCGCTTGAAGCTCTCTAGGGGATGGGCTACCCTCATTGTTCTGCTCTTCTTTCTTGCCTTGGTAATCCTATTGCTTACAATCATGGTGACCAATCTGACGGCTGAGCTTACCCACTTAGTATCACTGTTGCCTAGATACCGGAGTCATTGGGAGGCGTGGATCAGCGATCTGATTGTCTGGTTGGAGCATCTTTATGTCGCAATCTTCGAGCAGATTCCAACCCCCATGGTAGAGATCGTGCGGCTGGATTTCGATCGAGTAGTTGACACGATTCGTATGCTAACCGCTCGTTTTTTGGGAAGTCTAAGTCGGTTGCCAGCTTTCATGTTTACTCTAATAATCGCCAGTATTGCCACCTTCTTCATTAGTCGAGATCGGCGCTTATTCACCTCATTCTTCATGGGGCTGGTCCCAAAACGCTGGCGACCTCAGGCTGAGCACATCAAGAGCGAGGTGGCCAACGGCATTTTCGGCGTCTTCCGGTCACAACTGATGCTGATCTCCCTATCCGGTTCTCTGGCGGTGATCGGGCTGACTGCCCTTCGGATCCGATATGCATGGCTCTTGGGACTATTGGTAGCTATTTTGGATTTCATTCCCATGACTGGACCGAGCGCTGTTTTCGTCCCCCTGGTTTTCTACCACATAATCATTGGCAATATCGCTTACGCAGCTTGGCTGACCATTATATTGGGAATTATCCTCGTCACTCGGCGGTTAGCTGAGCCCCGGATCATGGGAGCCCAGTTGGGGCTACACCCTCTTACTTCATTGATGGCCATCTACCTAGGGGTTCAGTTCTTGGGTGTAAGCGGCTTCATCTTAGGGCCCATTGTAATGGTGGTTTTAAAGGCAATCATGGTAGTAATCTTTATTCCAGCGTGGAGTGAAGATTAGATTAGTGAGGTGGATGATTAGTGCTGGGAGTGGTGATTCTTGGATCCACTGGATCCATTGGTACGCAGACTCTGGATGTCATCATGAGCATGCCAGAGCGTTTTCAGGTAGTGGGTTTGGCGGCAGGGAGCAATGTTGACCGTTTGGAAAGGCAAATCAGGGAGTTCAAGCCAACCGTTGCTAGTTTGGCGGATACCGCGGCCGCCAACCGGTTGGGCAGTAGGGGACTAGAAGGAACGACAATCCTATCAGGACAACGGGGAATCCTTGAAATGGTCCAAAGGGACGATGTCGATATCGTTCTGAATGCTATAGTAGGTGCAGAAGGCATACGGCCTACCCTCGCGGCGATTGAAGCCGGTAAGGATATAGCTTTAGCTAACAAGGAGACACTAGTGGCAGCTGGCAGTGTCATCATGGCGGCGGTGGATAGATATGGGGTGCGACTACTACCGGTGGACAGCGAACACAGCGCGATTTTCCAGTGTCTGCAGGGTGCCAATGACAAGCATCTGCATAAGATCATTTTGACTGCCTCCGGAGGCCCATTCCGCCAAAGCAGTCTAGAAAAGTTGCGACAGGTCTCCGTAAGCGAGGCTTTAAACCACCCTACGTGGGACATGGGAGGTAAGATTACCATCGATTCCGCAACCCTGATGAATAAGGGCCTGGAAGTTATCGAAGCCCATTGGCTTTTTGGTGTACCCGGCGAGCAAATCGATGTGGTAGTCCACCCACAAAGCATCATTCACTCCCTTGTGGAGCTTACCGATGGCAGCGTGTTGGCTCAGCTTGGCGTGGCAGATATGCGTCTTCCAATTCAGTACGCACTCACCTATCCAGAAAGGCTGCCTTCGTCGGTGGCTCCTTTGGACTTGGCAACCATTGGCAAACTGGAATTTGAAGCACCGGATACAAAGAGGTTTCCGTGTCTAGAGCTGGCGTATGACGCTCTAAAGATGGGGGGAACCTATCCCACTGTCTTGAATGCATCTAATGAGGTAGCTGTTGAAGCCTTTGTCAATGGTGAAATAGGTTTTCTGGATATTCCTCGGTTAGTGAGGGATGCCCTTGATAACCATCAAGGGGTGTCTAGTCCGAGTATTCACGAAATTCTGGCGGCAGATGCAGCTGTCCGAAGGGACTGCGCCACCTATCTAAGGCAACGACGTAGCTGAGAGGATGATCAGTTTGAATCTTTTCATAGCCTTCGTAATCGTCCTTGGGCCCACGATTTTCTTCCACGAGCTGGGCCACTTTCTGGTAGCTAAGGCTGTCGGGGTGAGGGTGCACGAGTTTTCCTTGGGTTTTGGCCCTACCCTTTGGAATAAAAAGAAAGGGGATACGGTGTATTCTGTTCGGGGCCTGCCTCTAGGTGGATTTGTCAAGCTGGCAGGTATGGACTTGCCCGAAGATGAGGCTGATATTGTAGATGATAGTGATGCTGCGAGTTTCAACAGCAAATCCTTAGGGCAACGGTTAGCAGTAATTGCCGCTGGACCCGTTATGAACCTGATTCTGGCTACGGTCTTATTTGCACTATACATGGGACTGGTAGTTATTCCACCTACTGTGCAGGGGGTAGAGCCGGGTTCTCCGGCGGAAATAGCAGGTCTTCTGCCAGGCGATGAAATCACCCATGTAGCAGGGCAAGAGATCGATTCGGTACAAGATATCAATCGAATAGTAGGAGCCTATCTGGATCAGGAGATTAGTGTGGCTGTTGCCCGAGACGGCAGATCTAAGCAGTTGGTCATTGTGCCTAGACTAGATCCTAAGCTGGGCCGGGCGCGGCTGGGCGTGACTATGGTTGAGAAGCCTAGGGAATCATTGGGTCGGGCAGTGATTCTAGGCATTGAAAGAACCTATGTGATCTCGAGAGACATTATTGCCTCGATTGTGCGAATGGTCACTGGGCGCATGGAGCCGGATATTGCTGGCCCAATTGGGATTTTCCAGTTGGTGGGGGAATCGGCCAATCGTGGCTTCTTCTTCGTACTGTTCATCGCTGGCATCTTAAGTGTCAATTTGGGCTTGTTTAACTTCTTACCCATCCCAGTTTTGGACGGTGGCTGGCTCTTGCTACTCATTTGGGAGGCTATACGAGGTCGTCCCTTGGAGCCTGAGCAAAGAGGCCTAGTCCAGTTCATAGGTCTAGGTTTTCTCTTGCTCTTGATGCTGTTTGCGACATATAAAGATCTGCTGCGCTTAGACATTCTCTAGATGTCTTCGTGAGCTAGATTTTCGCGAAAGGGGACCGATGCCGATGTCTAAGGAGCGAGATACTGAAAAAAGCAGAACTTTAATCACTTTGGACCCTAAGGTCACTCTTCGATCCAATACAAGGCCGGTGAGAGTAAAGGGATTGGCCCTTGGTGGAGGTGCCCCCATCGTTGTGCAATCTATGACAAATACAGATACTGCCGATATAGAATCGACGGTATCTCAGATACAGAGCTTGACAGATGCTGGCTGCCAGTTGGTAAGAGTCGCTGTTCCCAATGAGCAGGCAGCTTCAGCGTTGGGTGATATTTGCAGAGAAGTCGATGTACCATTGGTAGCCGATATCCATTTTGACTATAGATTGGCCATACACGCTGTGCAAGCCGGTATCAATAAGCTCCGGATTAACCCAGGAAATATCGGCGGTCGCGATCGAGTAGAAATGGTGGTAGCAGCGGCAAAGGAACACGGGGTACCGATTCGGATTGGGGTAAATGCCGGTTCCTTGGCCCGCCCACTGCTGGAAAAATACGGTGGGCGGGTCCCCCAGGCTCTAGTAGAAAGTGCATTAGATCATGTACGTATTTTGGAGGATCTGGGCTTCTACGATATTGTGATCTCCCTTAAGGCATCAGATGTGGCCACTACGGTGGAAGCCTATAGACTCATGGCTCGGAGAGTTCAATATCCTTTGCATTTAGGTATCACAGAGGCGGGCACTTATTTTCATGGTACCATAAAGTCAGCGGTGGGCCTAGGAATTTTGCTGTCCATGGGGCTAGGGGATACTTTGCGGGTATCTTTGACAGGTGATCCTGTCAAGGAAGTAGAAGTAGCTTATGGAATCTTGCAGGCCCTTGGCCTAAGGCAAGAAGGAGTTGAGATAATCTCCTGCCCTACGTGCGGCCGCTGCCAAATTGATCTGATTAGCATAGCTGAAGCAGTGGAAACTCGCCTGCGTCATGTGAAGGTTCCACTTAAGGTGGCGGTTATGGGCTGTGTAGTCAATGGCCCAGGGGAAGCCAAAGATGCCGATATAGGTATTGCTGGAGGTAGAGACCGAGTTGTCCTTTTTCGCCAAGGAAAGCTGGTGGGTCAGTATCCTGCAGAGGAATCAGTCGATATTTTGGTAAAAGCTGTAGAGGAATTGGCAAACGAGATATCTAAGTTGCCAGAAGAATAACTGGAAGCTCTGGCTCTTATTGACAGTGATTTGAACCCTTTGGTACAATGGGTTTGATTTTCGGGGGTGCTGTAATGAGAATGTCCATGCTCCTGGCACCGACTCTCCGGGAGGTTCCGGCAGAGGCGGAGATCGCCAGTCATAAATTGATGCTAAGGGCAGGTTTGATGCGGAAAGCCGCAGCGGGGATTTATACGTATCTGCCCTTGGGGTATCGGACACTGCAGAAAATTGAAGCGATAATCAGAGAAGAAATGAACGCAGCTGACGGCCAGGAGGTTTTGCTCCCCATACTTCAGCCCGCTGAGCTATGGCACGAATCCAACCGGTGGGACGACTATGGTGAAGAGATGTTTAAGCTCAAAGACCGTAATGGGAGGCAGTTTTGCTTAGGCCCTACCCATGAAGAGATCATAACCGCCTTAGTGCGAACAGAGATTAGATCGTATCGGCAATTGCCGTTGCTTTTATATCAAATTCAAAACAAATACCGTGATGAGATCCGACCTCGGTTTGGCATAATGCGGGGTAGAGAATTTATCATGAAGGATCTCTATTCCTTTGACCGGGATGCCCAAGGACTCGATAAGAACTACTGGAAAATGTATCATGCCTATGAGCGAGTATTTGCCCGCTGTGGCCTAAAAACTAGGCCTGTAGAGGCCGATCCCGGCGCCATCGGGGGCAACATGACCCATGAGTTTATGGCCCTAGCCGAAGCAGGCGAGGCGGAGATCGTCTATTGTTCACATTGTGACTATGCAGCTAATGTGGAAAAAGCCCAGAGTGTTATCTCTTCGGGCAAGAAAACAGGAGTACTGGAGGGACTTGCCAAGGTATCTACTCCCAATATCCGCACGGTAGAGGAGTTAGGCGAGTTCTTGGGCCGCCCTGCCAGTGATATGATCAAGACCATGCTCTATCACAACAGCGATATGGTGGTAGCAGCTCTGGTCAGGGGGGATCATGCAGTCAATGACATCAAACTGGCTAGAGCAGTGGGGGTAATGGAGCTGGAATTGGCTGACCAAGCCACCATCGAGGAAGTTACCGGTGCTCCCATGGGATTTGCCGGTCCCGTTGGTCTCAAAGGCTGTCGTATCATCGCCGACCCTACAGTAATGGAGATGGAAAACGCGATTAGCGGCGGTAATGCAGTAGATGTGCACATGACTGGCGTCAACCCGGGCCGGGATTTCAAACCGGATCTGGTAATCGATATTCGCACTGCACAGCCCGGTGACTCTTGTCCCTGTGGTCAGGGTACCCTGATCGGGGCTCGGGGCATTGAAGTAGGACAAGTCTTTAAGCTTGGAACTAAGTATAGCCAGGCTCTGGGAGCCACATTCCTGGATGAGGCAGGCGAGGAAAATCTTCTGATTATGGGCTGCTATGGGATAGGTGTAACCAGGACTATGGCGGCGGTGGTGGAACAGTGCCACGACGATGACGGCATAATCTGGCCCATGAGCCTCGCACCTTATCATGTAATCGTTGTACCGATTAACTATCGAGACGAGTCCCAGAAAGCGGTGGTGGATGCGCTGTACGAAGACCTCACCATGGCTGGCATAGAAGTAGTGCTCGATGACCGTAATGAACGACCAGGCGTGAAGTTCAAAGATGCCGATCTAATAGGGTTTCCTATCCGTATCACGGTAGGCCCCAGAACCCTTGAAAACAAAGAAGCAGAAGTTCGTCTCCGTAGCACTGGCGAGGAATACGTAATCCCTTTAAGTGAAGTGGTGACCAATGCTAAAGAACGAATCAGAAGAGCTATCGAAGCAGAACTACCGGATAGCCGTCGAGGAAGATAAGATGTCTAGTATGGGTCAGCAAGTTGCAGCGGTTGTACCCGCCTATAACGAAGCACAGACCATAAGCCATGTGCTTGAGGTGTTGCAGCAGTGCCCCGAAATAGACGAAATCATTGTAGTTAACGATGGATCTACCGACGACACTGCGGAGAAAGCCGCTGAGTTGGGGATCCGTGTAGTAAACTTGTATCCCAACCGAGGCAAAGGAGGCGCCATGCGGGCTGGGGTGAAAGCTTCATCCGCAGACATAATCTTATTCATTGATGCCGATCTGATAGGGCTTACCCATGCACACTGTCATGCTTTGCTAGAGCCAGTGCTGCAGGATGTGGCAGATATGACTGTGGGATTGTTTGAAGGAGGGCGGCCCGCGACAACCCTCGCACAGAAAGTAGCGCCATTTCTTTCTGGTCAGAGGGCTCTTCGTCGAGAGATCATCGAAGACATGCCCGAGCTAGATGACAGTGGCTATGGCGTGGATATTGCGATTTCCCGATATGCTGCATCTAAGAGTATTCGGGTGGAGAAGGTACCGCTACAGGATGTATCCCAAATCATGAAGGAAGAAAAACAAGGTTTCGTCACCGGAGCGAAGAATCGCATGATGATGTACTGGGAGATCCTCAAGGTACTGCGCACTAAGTGAGATCTTGGATGGCAATAGTATTGGAAAGGACCCTTGATGTGGCTAGTGATGTAGTTATTTACGAGGTTATTCCCCAAACCAGGGGTCAGTGTTTGCTAGATTTTTTTCGGGCGGCCCAGCTTTCTCTAGACTGTGAAAGTATAGCCGCCCGAGCCATTGTAAGCCGAATCCTGGTTCACGCCAAGCGTCAAGCGTGGAGGATTTGCCTGGCCAATGGTAATGACCTACGCCCTCAGGATCTAAATGAATTGGGCGCAGCTTTGGTTGAAGCTGTTCCGGAGGTCTGCTCTGTCCAATTCAAGATCGAGGCAGACTCTGAGATCGACTCTGCCGGTGAACCTAAAGAAATGGCCGATTCAGACAATCAAGGTGGATATGATTTTCTCTCTGCCGATGAAGCTACTTATATGGCCTATATAATGGAGCAAGCGGCCCGAACTATAGATGCGGACCCCATCGAGGCTAAATCCCAGGCTAATGTAAATGGCCCCGTTGTCTTAAAGGGCCGTCCCATCAGAGAAGAATCTCGGCCGATTTGTGAAATCATCGATGAAGAACGCTCCTACGTATTGGCGGGTGAGATTGCCTCCATAGACGAACGGGAACTGCGAAGCGGTAGGCGTTTGCTGCAAATCGATGTCACTGATTACAGTGATTCCCTCACCCTAAAAATTTTCGAAGAACAAGATGCCCCTCGACTCGTTGATAGTCTAACTAAAGGCCGTTGGATAAAAGCTCGGGGACCTATTCAGTGGGATAGATATACCCAGGAGCTTTCTATGCTACCCAACGACATCCAGACACAGAAGACTCCAGAATATCTCGTGCGTCAAGATACTGCTCAAAAGAAGCGGATAGAACTGCATCTGCATAGCAAGATGTCAGCCATGGACGGAACGTTAGAGATAACTGAGGCGATCAAACTAGCGGCTGACTGGGGGCACAAGGCTATTGCCATTACAGACCACGGTGTTGTTCAGGGATTCCCAGAAGCCCATATGGCGGGTAAAAGAGCAGGTATAAAGGTGATCTACGGCATGGAAGGATACCTTGTGGATGAGGATGACCTTCGGGGACCTTCCTACCACATAGTCTTGTTGGCGCGTAATCAAAGAGGATTGAGAAATCTTTATAAGTTAGTCTCCCTTTCCCACCTCAAGTATTTCTATCGCCGACCACGTTTGCCCCGTCGGCTGATTGCAGATTATCGAGAGGGACTCTTGATCGGCTCTGCATGTGAAGCCGGTGAAATCTACCAAGCTTGCCTCAAAGGAGCAAGTGAAGAAGAGCTGGTAAAGATTGCTCGATTTTACGACTACCTCGAGATCCAGCCCCTTAAGAACAACGCGTTCTTGGTGGGCAGTAGAGTCGAATCAGAACGAGAGCTAGAAGACATAAATCGCCGCATAGTAGCTTTAGGAACTAAGCTCGGCAAAGCAGTGGTGGCTACCGGTGATACCCATTTCTTACATCCCTGGGACGAGGTCTACCGACGCATCCTTATGGCGGGGCAGGGATACGAAGATGCTGAAAGACAAGCTCCGCTGTTTCTCCGCACGACCGGTGAGATGCTAGAAGAGTTTGCCTACCTAGGCAAAGAAACAGCCCAAGAAGTAGTCATTAATGGCCCCAATCGCGTCAACGAAATGATTGAAGATTTGCAGCCGGTTCCCGACGGTCTCTACGCCCCTCAAATCGAAGGAGCCGATGACCGGGTACTAGCCATGACGTATGAAAGAGCCAAAGAGATCTACGGTAATCCACTACCGGAAATCGTTGAAGAGCGGATCGCAAAAGAACTAAGTGCCATAATAGGGAATGGCTTTGCCGTTCTTTACCTAATTGCCCACAAGCTAGTTAAGAAATCGCTGGATGATGGTTATCTAGTGGGCTCCCGGGGATCGGTAGGCTCTTCCCTCGTTGCTACTTTGAGCGGAGTTACAGAGGTCAACCCATTGCCTCCCCATTATGTATGTCCCCGTTGTCATGCCAGTCATTTCGTTTTAGACGGCTCTGTAGAGGCGGGTGTCGATCTAGAGGATCGCTGGTGTGAATGTGGCGAAATATACGAAAAACACGGGTTTGACATACCTTTTGAAGTCTTCATGGGGTTCCACGGGGAGAAAGTTCCTGACATTGATCTTAACTTCTCCGGGGAATATCAGAGCGTTGTTCATAAGTATACAGAGGAGCTCTTCGGTTCGGAACACGTTTTTCGAGCAGGTACGATAGGTACTCTTGCCGAGAAAACGAGCTATGGCTTTGTGCTAAAATACTTGGAGAGCAAGGGGCAAACTTCAAGAACTGCGGAGATCAACCGATTAGTACGGGGCTGTACCGGTGTCCGTCGTACTACCGGGCAGCACCCTGGTGGGATGATCGTTGTACCGGAAGGCCACGATATCCATGAGTTTACGCCTGTGCAACATCCTGCCAATGATGGCAAATCGGGAATCATTACCACACATTTTGATTACAATGCTATTAGCGAACAATTAGTCAAGCTAGATATTCTAGGCCATGATGACCCCACCATGATCAGAATGCTGGAAGACGCTACTGGCATAGATGCACTGAGCATCCCTTTAAATGATCCTCCTACAATGGCGTTGTTTTCTTCATTGGAGTCTCTGGGATTGACCCCGGAGGAGCTTGGTACCACTGTCGGTACTTTAGGGATACCGGAGTTCGGCACACGGTTTGTCCGGCAGATGCTAGAGGACACTCGGCCCAATACCTTTGGGCAGCTGGTTCGTATCTCGGGACTTTCCCACGGAACCAATGTTTGGGCAAATAATGCTCAGGATTTAATTCGAAGCGGCATAACAGATCTGGAGCATGCCATCGCCACCAGAGATGATATCATGAATTATCTCATTCAGCTGGGCATGGAACCCCAGACAGCTTTCCAGATCATGGAGAGGGTACGCAAAGGTAGAGGCCTAAGGCCAGAGGACGAGCAGGCTATGCAAGAGGCCGGCGTGCCAACCTGGTATCTTGAGTCATGCAGGAAGATCAGCTACCTTTTCCCCAAGGCCCATGCAGTGGCCTATGTAACCATGGCCTTTCGCATAGCATACTTCAAAGTCCATCACCCGTTGGCATTCTATGAAGCCTTCTTCACAATTCGCGCCGATGATTTTGACGTACAGCTGACAAGAGAAGGCATCCCTGGAGTCAGAAAGGCAATTGCTGCCATAATTGAAAAGGGCAGTTCCGCCAGTGCCAAGGAGAGGAATGTACTGACTGTTGCCGAGGTGATCCTGGAAGCAATGCTCCGGGGGATTGAGTTCTTACCAGTAGACATCTATGAATCTCACCCCACCAATTTTCTTCAGCGGGACAGCAAACTGCTTCCACCACTGGCCGCGGTGCCTGGGGTAGGGCGAACAGCTGCATTGACCATAACCACTGGTCGACAGGAAGGGGAATTCGCCTCCTGGGAAGACTTAAGGCTAAGGTGTGGGGTAAGCAGAGCGGTAATCGAAGCGTTGGCCGCCCATGGAGCTTTGGATGGATTGCCAGAGTCATCGCAACTCTCCCTATTCTAGGTCTTTTGGCCTTTAGCTTTTGGCCTTGGAACAAGTCTTGTCAAGGCATTGCGAACGTGGTATACTGTGAATGGAGAAGTCCGCGCTGCATTCTTTGTCGTGATGGACGGGACCTGGCGCGGCCTTGCTTTTGTCAATGATTTGTCTCGTGGAAAGAGTGGGTCATACCCACTCTTTCGTACTAGAAGGGAAACCTTAAGTTATGGCTTCAAAGGAGTGTGGTGATCTATAGGTACCTGGTAGTAGGACCATTACATAGATCTAGCATGTGAATGATATCGGCGAAGGAGACTAGTGAATAGATTAGTCTTTTTGAGAAACGGGGGATAGACTATGGGGCGTCAAAGTACAGAAGCTATTGTGACTCAGTTAGCGGAGGAGATCATGGCTGATTACCCAGAGCTCGAATTGGTAGATGTAAATTATGCTAAGGAAGGTGCTACCTGGGTTCTGCGAGTGTTTATTGATAAGGAAGCCGGTGTAGACTTGGAAGACTGTGAAAAAGTAAGTCGTCGACTGAGTGCAAGCCTAGACGAGGTAGACCCTATACCCGGCAGCTATTCTCTGGAGGTATCATCACCGGGACTGGAAAGGCCTCTTACCAAGGACGCTCACTTTCAGAGGTTTGCCGGAAAGCTGGTTTCAGTTAGAACCTATGCTCCGTTCCAAGGCAGCAAACAATGGAAAGGACGCTTAATGGGTTTGGTCGATGGCGCCATCACCGTAGAGGTCGATGGCGAAGTTATTAAGATTCCTCGAGACCAGGTCGCCAAGGCCAACCTGGCTATAGAGTTTTAGGTGAAAACAGGAGGGCACTTTAGATGAATCTCGATGTAGTGAGCGCTCTAAACGAACTGGAAAAAGAGCGGGGCATCGCTAAAGAAATAATACTGGAAGCCATTGAGGCTGCGATTACCTCTGCCTACAAGCGCAATTACGGTACTTCGCAGAATGTTAGGGTGGAGATTGATAGCAAAACCGGAAACATCGGGGTCTACGCCCGGAAAGCAGTTGTTGAGGAGGTAACCGATGAGGCCAGCGAGATTAGCCTCTCGGAAGCCAAAGAGACTGATCCGAACTATGTGCTCGATGACATAGTGGAGATTGAAGTTACTCCCAGTGACTTTGGCCGCATAGCCGCTCAAACCGCAAAACAAGTAGTTATTCAAAGAATCCGTGAGGCAGAGCGGGCCCTAGTCTACGATGAGTTTAGCAGCCGTGAAGGAGAAGTCATCACCGGTATTGTACAGCGCTCGGATCATAGGAATGTCATCATAGATCTAGGTAAAGCAGAAGCAATCTTGGGACCGAGCGATCAGATGCCAGGCGAGTTCCACTCTCAAGGGGCAAGACTGAAGGTTTACGTTTCAGAAGTCAGACAAACCAATAAGGGGCCACAAATATACGTCTCCCGCACCCACCCCGGTCTGGTAAGTCGGCTCTTTGAAATGGAAGTGCCCGAGATCCACGATGGGATCGTTGAGATTAGGGCAGTCGCTCGGGAGGCTGGAGCCCGTTCCAAGCTGGCAGTATCGTCTCGAGATGAAAACGTTGATCCTGTAGGAGCCTGTGTTGGGCCCAGGGGATCAAGGGTTCAGGCGGTTGTCAATGAGCTGCGTGGTGAGAAGATCGATGTCATCCCCTGGTCGGCTCTCCCGGAGGATTTTGTCGGGAACGCTCTAAGTCCGGCAAAAGTAATCCGGGTCTATCTTGATGAAGATAGCAAGACTGCTCGGGCTGTCGTACCGGATAATCACCTGTCTTTGGCGATTGGTAAGGAAGGGCAGAATGCCCGTTTGGCGGCTCGTCTCACTGGATGGAGAATAGACATTAAGAGCCAGGAGCAGATGGCCCAGATTCTGGCCCGGGAAGCTTTCGAAAGAGCGACTCCCGAGGAATCAGAATCGGAGGAAGAGGTTCCTTTAGAAGAAGAGTTGTCCGTGGAAGAGGAACCGGTTCTCTCGGCTGAATCACCAGAGGAGATGGAGCCAACGCCTACGGATGATTCCCAAGATGAGGTAGCCGCTGGTGATCGAGCCTCTAAGGGTTTGGAAGACGATGCTTTGGCACAACCATTAGCCGATGGGAAATCGGTTACTGAAGATGAACTGGGAGACGCTCCCTTAGCAGAAACCGTAGCAGAAGCCGTAGTGGAACGTGAAGAGACAGACGGGGAAGAGGAAATAGAAAAGATAGAACAATTGCCCCAGGAAGAACCCATTGCATTAGATGAGACAGACGAAGATGATGCCTCTGGAGCAGCTGACCTAGAACTATCAGAGGAAGAAATAAGACGTCGAAGAGAACCTAGAGTAGCAGCAGGAACTCCTAAGGTCAAAAGTCGGAAGACCAGGAAGCAAGAGTTGGAGTCTTTACTGGAAGAAGAACTGATTGAGTCGGAGCCGCTACCCACCTTGTTCTCAGGAGGGCCAAAAAAGGATGGAACGGCAAGACACTATGTAATCGGGGCTGATGAGGGCGAGGAAGGCTTAACTCTGGCTAGTCGCTTAGGACTAGATACTGAGCAAAAGGCAGAGAAAAAAGGCAAGAAGCAATCCCCTAAGAAGGTGATTAAAGACCTTTCCGAGCTAGGTCTTGTGGATTTCGAATTCGACGAGTAGTCTATCTGCCCATATGGTCCATAAAGGAGTGATTGTCAGGTGCGGAAACAGCGAAGGGTACCCCAAAGGACATGTATCGGCTGTCGCACCGTTCGCCCCAAGAGGGATTTGGTTCGGATCGTGCGTACCCCCCAAGGAGTAATTCAGCTCGATGTAACAGGGAAACAGTCCGGGCGAGGCGCGTATATATGTCCATCCCGAGCCTGCATTGAACAGGCCTTCAAACGCAAGCTGTTGGAAAAGGCACTAGAGACAAGCATCGATACGGAAACGATTGAGCGTCTGCGAGGCGAGGTGGCGAAGCTGCAGTGAAAGCTTTGAGTTTACTGGGATTCGCCCAGGCGGCCGGCCAGCTAGTATCAGGTTATAATGGCTGTCTGGCTGTGTTGCGACGGAGGCGAGCCAACTTGGTGGTTTTAGCTACCGATGCTAGCCCGGGTACCCAGGAGACATTTCTCCGGGCAGCCAGGGAAATTCCTGTGATCATATTTGCCAACAAAGAAGCACTAGGCAACGCAATTGGCAAGCCGCCTACGGCTGTGCTTTGTGTGCAGAATCCCCAGATGGCTCAAGCAATCAAGGAAGCTGTGAACATGAATATAGCGGAGGCAGAGGGTGCCCATGGAGAAGTGAGATAAGACAGGATGATAGGTAGGGGTGATGGTATATGGTGAGAGTTCGAGTTTATGAACTAGCCAGGGAATTGGGGATAAAGAGTAAGCACTTAGTTGAGTTTTTGCAGGACCTCGGCGCCGACGTCAAAAATCACATGAGTACAATAGACGATGATATAGCCATTTTGGTTAAAGAGCATTTTGCCAGTCAAAAAGAGCAAGCAAAGGAGACAGAACCTGTGGAGCCAACTGCTGATCAAGGTCCTAAGGCGGCAGAAGCCCCCAAGAAACGTTCGCCACAAACCAATCGGAGAGCAGATGCTGAATCGGCTGAAGACGATTTGAAAGAGGATACCGGCCCAGCGAAGTCCAGGAAGCAACGGCAACCTAGCTCCCGCAAGGCTCAAAGTCATCGTCGGGGGGCGGGCAAGACGAAGACTAGTCAAAAACAAAAGCCGAAGGAAGTAGAGATTCCTGAAAACATTACAGTCAGGGAACTAGCGGCGCGGATGAGTATCCCAGCCACCACCATAATCAAGAAGCTAATGGGAATGGGGATCTTAGCTACTGTTCCGCAAAGCATCAGTTGGGAAGCTGCAGCATCGGTAGCAGAGGATCTTGGGTATGAGGTGAAGCTACAGGAGATCAAAACGGTAGATCCTCTAGCTGATTTTGACGATCCTGAGGAGAAATTGCAGCCACGTCCCCCCATAGTCACCATTATGGGCCACGTTGACCACGGGAAAACCACCTTATTGGATGCGATTCGTGAGAGCAAAATAACAGAACAAGAGGCTGGTGGGATTACTCAGCATATCGGTGCATATCAAGTGGAATGCCATGGCAGACGAATTACCTTCCTTGATACACCGGGCCACGAGGCCTTTACAGCCATGCGTTCCCGAGGTGCTCAAGTGACAGATATTGCCGTTCTGGTCGTGGCAGCAGACGATGGAGTCATGCCTCAAACCAGGGAAGCCATTAGCCATGCCCAAGCTGCGGAGGTACCCATCATAGTAGCCATAAACAAAATGGACCGTCCTAATGCAAATCCAGATCGGATTAAGCAGAGCTTGGCTGAGCTAGGCCTCATACCGGAAGAATGGGGTGGGGACACTGTATGCGTCAACATATCCGCCCTCCGCAAGGAAGGCATCGACGATCTTCTGGAGATGATTCTTCTGGTGGCAGATCTCAGGGAGCTCAAGGCTAATCCCGACCGCATGGCCAGAGGTACCATTGTTGAAGCCAAGCTAGACAAAGGCCGAGGACCGGTAGCCACGGTATTGGTTCGCAACGGCACACTTCGAACCGGAGACGCCATTGTAGCTGGTTCTGTATGTGGGAGAGTACGGGCGATGCACGATGCCCTTGGGAAGAGGCTTGAGAAAGCAGGACCGGCTACGCCTGTAGAAGTTATTGGCCTGTCCGATGTACCAGAAGCCGGTGATCTAATGGTGGCTTTGGAGGATGAGAAACTGGCTCGCCAGATCGCGGCCGAAAGACAGGAAACCAAGCGGGCCGCAGAATTGAAACGTGTTGCGCCGATCTCGCTAGATGATCTTTTTGAACGCATCAAAGAGGGCGAAGTAAGAGAGCTCAACATAATTATCAAGGCTGATGTACAAGGTTCGGTGGAAGCTGTCCGTCAAGCTTTGGAAGGCCTAAGTACTGAGGAAGTGCGGGTCAATGTCATTCATGGTGCTGCAGGCGGGATAACAGAAACAGATGTCAACCTAGCGGCCGCCTCCAATGCTGTCATCATAGGCTTTAACGTCCGGCCCGATGCCAACGCCGGTCGAGTGGCTGAATGGGAAAACGTAGAGATTCGCACTTACAGAGTAATTTACAATGCCATTGATGAGGTCAAATCTGCCATGGAAGGGCTCCTTGAGCCAGACTATGTGGAAGAGGTCATTGGCAGGGCGGAAGTGCGAGCAACTTTCAAGGTGCCCAACGTTGGAACCATTGCCGGCAGCTATGTAACTGACGGGAAAATCACCCGGAATGCCCACGTCCGGTTACTTCGAGATAGTATTGTGATCCACGAAGGTCTTATCTCGTCCCTCAAACGTTTCAAGGATGACGTGAGGGAAGTTGTGCAGGGATATGAATGCGGAATAGGCATAGAGCGATACAATGACATCAAAGAAGGCGATGAACTCGAGGCTTTCATCATGAAGGCAATCAAGAGGACCCTCTAAGGTCGACGTACATTGTTATAAAGGGGTTGAGGAAATGGCCACCCAGCAGCGAGTAGAGAAGATTCGAGAAGCCATTAAGCAGGAAGCCAGCGATATTATTCGAAATATGAAGGACCCTCGCATTGGTTTTGTAACTGTCACGGATGCTGAGGTATCCAGGGACCTTCGTCATGTTAAGATCTATGTCAGTGTGCTGGGAGACGAAGAGAGTAAGCGCAGTTCTCTAGAGGGGCTGGAACGGGCAACCGGTTATATCCGCACCGAGATCGGCCAACGTGTGCGCCTCAGATACACTCCAGAAATTGTGTTCCGATGGGATGGCTCTTTAGAGAGGGGAGCGCGTATCGACCAAATCCTCCAGGAGCTCAAGGCAGAGGAGAAAGGTAGCGATACCGATGCTAAAGATGATGGTGAAGATGAGAATCCGTCATCCTCCTCGTCTTCGGAAGGTGCAGGTGAAGACATATAGTGCCACGGGGATCGATTGAACAAGTTGCTCGGGCCATCGAGGAATATCACCGAATTCTGATCACTTGGCATGTGGACCCAGACCCTGATTGCGTTGGGTCTGGGTTGGCCTTGCAGATGATTCTGGAGGCCATGGGCAAGGAAGTAACATGCATTTCTCCCGATCCCTTGGGGGATTGGTATTCTTTCTTACCGGGAGCTCATAGATGCAAGGTCTATTCTCTCAAAATCCCCCTGGATTTCTCAGCAGCCATTGTGGTGGACTGTGAAGCGAGCCGATGTGGGGGATTATCAGAGTATCTGATGTCAGGGTTGCCGGTGATCAATATCGATCACCATGGAACCAATCCTGGTTCGGGCGTAGCGTTCTACGTAGATCCGGCAGCCGCTGCTACTGGCGAGCTCATCTATGCCCTGCGAGATCATTGGCAGAGCCCGCTAAGCCAAGATATCGCAACCAATCTCTATGCAGCTCTTGCCGGTGACACGGGAACCTTTCGTTTCAGCAATACCACTGCTTCCACCCTGCGAATAGCCAGCAGACTGGTGGAGGCTGGCGCACAGCCTGCCGAGATAGCTGTCCATCTCTACGAAAACCGCCCCTATGAAGCAATTGATCTCATGCGTCAGGCACTCAATACTCTGGAAATAAGTGCTGATGGTCGGGCAGCCTGGCTGAATCTCACCATGGAGATGCTCGATGGTCAACAGTGGATAGGACAGCATTCTGAGGACATCATCCAGTTTCCTCGCATGATTGAGACAGTACAAGTAGCTATGCTCTTTCGGGAAGTGGACCAGGGAAGTACTAAGGTCAGTTTCCGCTCCCGAAAAGATATAGACGTAAGTGCCATCGCCAAACAGTTTGGTGGGGGAGGGCATGTCCGGGCTGCAGGCTGCACCATCGATGCCCCATTAGCAGAAGCAAGGGCGCAAGTACTATACGCTGTTACCCGGGAGTTAAATCCATCGATATAAGAACTGGCACATACAGGTGAGCAAAAATGCAAGGGCGCTGATCGAAAAATGCATGGTATTTTGGTAATACTGAAACCGCCGGGGATGACCTCCCACGATGTTGTTGTCGCTGTAAGGCGCTGCACCAATCAACGGCGGGTAGGACATACTGGAACTTTGGACCCGGGAGCTGCGGGGGTTTTGGTCCTTTGTATGGGCGATGCCACGCGGTTCATCCCATTTATGGAAGAATACGTAAAGGGCTACAGGGCAGAACTGTTTTTGGGCCGTTCCACTGATACCCAAGATGCGGGAGGCCAGACCCTCGCAGAAAAACGAGAGTTCGCACTAACCGATTCGGACATGCTCGAAGCGTTCCAGGCTTTTCAGGGTGAAATCCAGCAGATTCCTCCCATGGTATCTGCCCTAAAACACAAAGGTCAGCGATTGTATCAGCTGGCAAGACGGGGCCAGGTTGTTGACAGAAAACCCCGCTCCATCCATATTTATCGATTGATACCAGTAGGTAACTGGCAGAAACCTGCATGGCGATTTGGACACACCCTGATGTATGATACCCTCTGCTCTAAAGGTACATATATACGTACTCTTTGCGAGGATATCGGTGAGTATTTAGGCGTACCAACCCACATGTCGTTTCTGCTTCGAACACAAGTGGGGCCTTGGAGATTGGAGCATGCCGTAACATTGGAAGAATTCACCGCGGGTATGGCTAAATTGCAGGCCGATGAGAATCAACCTCCCTTTGAGGGTTGCCCACCTCTTCCCGGTTTCTTTCCCGTGGATCGGGGTGTAGGGCATTTGCCTGGAGCGATATTTGATTTGCCTGACGCTAAACGTCTGCGTCAAGGAGGACGGTTGCGGGAAGATCAGGTTCTGTCTTTTTGCGCTCCTGATTCTGATCTATTCGCGGCAACAGGTACTACTGCCACCGAAGAATCGTTGCTGCGACTATATAATGTAAAGGGTCAGTTCTTGGGTATCGGCCAAAGGCAAAGGGGCGCGGACCAAATCTGGAAGATACGGCCCGTTCGCATGTTACCTTCTTAGTTAGTATCAGGATGAGCAACGAGCCAGAGGTGAAGACGTTTTGCATATCTACTGGCGTGATGGTAGCATCACACGTGAAGCAATAGATAAGAGAGTAGTTGCAGGTTTGGGCTTCTTTGATGGTGTACATCTTGGGCACCAAGCGATTTTGCATCGGGTGGAAGAGCTCGCGACCAAAAGCGGTGCTATTCCCTTGATGATTACATTTGATCGGCATCCTTTATCGATATTGAGTCCTGACACAGTGCCAAAGTTGCTGACAAGTCCTACTGAGAGGCGCGTCTATGCCTGGGATCTTGGCATTACCGCTGTCGCGGAGCTAGTTTTCGATGAAAATCTGGCGACCATGGACGCCGAGCGATTTGCCAGCGACATATTGGCCAACCGCTTAGGCGTGATCTCAGTTGTCGCAGGCGAGGACTTTAGCTTCGGGCACCGGGGACAGGGAGGCGTGAGTCTCTTGCGCCAAGAAGGCCATCAATGGGGCATTGATACGGTTGATATTGTGGAACCACTTTTTGTCAAAGAATCCAAGGTCTCAAGCACCAGGATCCGCAACCTTCTAAGAGAGGGCAAGGTCGAGGAGGCTAGAGAATGTCTGGGACGCCCCTATCGATTAGCCGGTCCGGTCATCACTGGAGAAGGTAGGGGGCGGGCGCTAGGGTTTCCCACTGCTAATCTGGCTGTGCCGAGTGATCGCCTCATACCCAAGGATGGTGTATACGCTGTCACAGTGCGTCGCGCCGCAGATGGTTCAAGTGGTGATATGAAGCATGATGACCATGAGCAAAAGGCAATGATAGGTGTCTTGAGTATTGGTGATAAACCCACCTTTGCAGGGAGTGGCCAAACCATCGAGGTCCACATATTGGACAAAAACGAAAACTATTATAGTCAGAAGCTTGAGGTATCTTTGCATAAGTGGCTCCGTCCTACCCAAAGGTTTGGCAGTGCTGGAGAGCTCAAACACCAAGTTGATCAGGACATAAAGGCAACCAGACAGCTGTTTACAATGAAGCATACCATCATGCCTGGAGAGATTTACACCCACAGAGCTTTATGATATAGTGGGGATGGATTGGAACCCTTGACTCGGATAAACGAGCTCCTCCGACGTTTTTCTGGGCTGGGGGGATCTTGAAAGTGGGGAGGTGAAATCGGTGGCTCTAGATAAAGAGACTAAGCGTGACATCATTGATGATTTCAAAATCCATGAGACAGATACAGGCTCACCAGAGGTTCAAATAGCCATCCTCACTAAGAGGATTGGTGATTTGACTGAGCATCTCAAGGTACACAAGAGAGACTACCATTCTCGACGGGGCATGCTGAAAATGATTGGACAGAGAAAAGGGCTGCTCGATTATCTTCGAGATACAGATATCGAGCGATATCGTGCCATTGTTGCCAAACTCGGCCTTCGAGGCTAAGCTGGTCAGAAGGAGCGGTAACCCCCGCTCCTTCTTCACATGACTAGCTTTACTTGCTAGGCGAGAATGACCCCGCAATATGGAGAAGATACTATAGTACTGCCTGGTATGCTCTATTCAGGAGGATAAGTTGCATCAGGCTCTACGCGGATTGCACGAAGACGTGTCAAGAGTATCTTAGGACACGCCAAGGAGGTAAACAGGATGAAAGAGGAATTTAGATTAGAAATAGGGGGGAGACCACTAGTCGTTGAAACCGGCGGCCTAGCCCAACAAGCTAACGGCAGCGTGCTGATGCGCTACGGTGATACGGTGGCTTTGATTACTGCTACCATCTCCAAAGAGCCCCGGGAAGGGATTGATTTCTTCCCACTCATGGTTGACTACGAAGAACGCATGTATGCTGTCGGTAAGGTGCCAGGAGGCTGGGGTCGCCGCGAAGGCAGGCCGGGGGAAGCAGCTATTTTAGCAGCCAGGATGATTGATCGTCCTTTACGACCTTTGTTCCCTGAGGGACTCCGCAACGATGTACAGATAGTAGTCACGGTACTATCGGTAGACCAAGATAACGCACCTGATATCACAGCGTTGGTCGGAGCATCAACCGCCCTTTCCCTCTCTGATATACCCTTTGAGGGACCTGTGGGTGGCGTTATAGTTGGTCGGGTCGACGGCGAGTTCGTCATCAATCCCACCTTAGAGCAGCAAGAAAAAAGTGAACTCCACTTGGTGGTAGCCGGTACGAAGGCAGCTGTGACCATGGTGGAAGCCGGTGCCAACGAAGTGGCAGAGGATGTACTGCTCGATGCCATTATGTTTGGACATGAAGAGGTCAAACGCATTGTTGCTTTCCAGGAAGAACTTGTCAAGAAACTGGGCCGGCCGAAAATGGAGGTACCTGCGTGTATCCCTCCGCCACATTTGGTTGAATGGGTCAAGAGTAAAGGAACCCAGCCTCTTGGGGACGCTTTGCGCATCGCCGACAAACAGAGCAGAGAAGCTGCGGAGGATGATGTCCACACTGCACTACTCGAGGAGTATGCCAGGGAATTCGGCGAGGAGACTCTTGCCCAGGACGAACCCGAGCTGAGCCAGGCGATTGCATCTCTAACCAGAGAGCTGGTCCGCAACATGATCACCCACGATAGGAAGCGTACAGACGGCCGTGGCCCACGGGATATTCGATTGATCAGCTGTGAAGTTGGTCTTCTACCAAGGGCCCATGGATCTGCCGTATTTACCCGGGGCCAAACCCAGGTACTAACTGCTTGCACCCTAGGTGTTAAGTCCGACGAGCAGCTTTTAGACGATCTAAGTGATGAGGATCGCAAGCGCTATATACATCACTACAATTTCCCACCATATAGCGTCGGTGAAACTAGACCTATACGAGGCCCAGGACGTAGAGAGATAGGTCATGGTGCATTGGCTGAGCGGGCTCTGTTGCCCGTGATCCCCGCGGAGGAGGAATTTCCTTATACCATTAGACTGGTTTCGGAAGTACTAGAATCCAACGGCTCCTCATCACAAGCCAGTATCTGTGGCAGTACATTGGCCCTAATGGATGCTGGTGTGCCCATTAAGCGCCCGGTAGCTGGTATTGCCATGGGACTTGTAAAAGAGGGTCAAGAATTCTCCATCCTGACGGATATTCTAGGTATGGAGGATGCACTAGGTGACATGGATTTCAAAGTAGCAGGGACGACAGAAGGTGTAACAGCTTTACAGATGGACATTAAGATTGAAGGTGTAACCCGAGACATTCTCGGCATGGCTTTGGCTCAGGCACGAGAAGCACGTTTGTTCATCCTGGAGAAGATGCTCGAGACCATTCCTGCACCTAGAGAGGGACTCTCTCCCTATGCACCTCGGATCTTCACTATGGAGATACCTGTAGATAAGATCAGGGATGTCATTGGCCCAGGCGGGAAGACTATCCGTAAGATCATTGACGAGACCGGTGTCTCCATCGATATCGAAGACGATGGCCGTGTATACGTGGCTTCGACTAATCAGGAGGCAGGCGTCAGGGCCCAAGATATTATCCGCACTCTGGTTAAAGATGTGGAGGTAGGGGAGACTTATTTGGGGACTGTCAAGCGCATAGTGGATTTTGGCGCCTTTGTAGAAGTGCTCCCTGGCAAAGAGGGTTTGGTCCATATCTCTAAGCTGGCCAAAGGCAGAGTCGGAAAAGTTGAGGATGTAGTACAAGTTGGAGATACCATAACCGTTAAGGTCATCGAAATCGACCGCATGGGACGGATCAACTTAGCTACACTTGAGGCCTTAGAAGGTGACGATGGCAAAGGCTCTGGCCGCAACAGCCGGGGACGTCGCTCCCGCTCATAAGTTCTGATAGAATCACACGGGGTAAGGAGGTCTGCAAAGCGAGCTACCTCCTTCCTTGGCTGATTGATCTCAATCTGATTATGTCTAAGGAGACTTGAAGGACGCCATGCTCAACCGACGGCGGGGTAGAGTAAGAAGCGTTCAAGGTGTATCTACTCACATACAAAGACTCTTAGTGGAAATTGATGGGGAATTGGTGCCTACTGTCAACTACCGTGTTCTGGCTGCCGATGTTCATCCCGGTGACTTGATCGAAGTAAACACCACCGCCGTTGATCTTGGCCTAGGGACCGGGGGCACCCATTTTCTCATTAGCCGCATAGATTCTGATCATGATATGTCCAGTACCACCTCCCAGTCATCCCCAAAAGAAACTGGCCACATCATGAAGCTGCGCTACACGCCTCTACAGCTAAGCACCCTTTCGGTGGAAGAGGAGAGCAGCTTGTACCATGGGATTTTGCAGGAAGTAGACTCCCTCGAAGGCATGCCTGTATTGGTAGGCAGTTTACATAGCCTTATTGCCCCGGCTGCAGCGGTCCTACAACAGAATACTAATAGATCCGCGCGATTGGTATATGTCATGACCGACGGGGCAGCGTTACCATTGGGTTTTAGTCGATTGGTAGCATCTTTGCAAAATCAAGGCCTGATCTCAGCGACTATTACAATTGGTCACGCCTTCGGTGGCGATCTAGAAGCTGTGAACATCTATTCTGCCTTACTGGCTGGTCGACATGTTTTGAAGGCCGATGCCTGCATAGTTGCTATGGGACCAGGAGTGGTCGGTACCGGTACTCCCTTTGGTACCACTGCAATGGAAATTGCAGGTATACTTGACGGCGTGAACGCTCTAGGAGGTAGAGCTGTTGCCATTCCTCGGATTAGCTTCGCAGATGAAAGACCCCGCCATTATGGAATCAGCCACCATACTCTAACAGCCCTTGGCAAGCTATGCCACAGCCGTTGCTTTATTCCCTTTCCCCAGCTACATCCTGAAGAAGATGAGCTTTTGAGGCAGCAGTGTCAGATTGCTGCTTTGGACCGGCATCACCTATCTTTTACTACTGAAGACAATACTCTGCAATTGCTTCAAGACTATGATTTACATGTCACGTCCATGGGCCGTACGGCCCAGGAAGATCCTGCCTTTTTTCGAGCTGGAGGAGCCGCTGGCAGACTGGCAGCGGAATGGATCCTTAGCGCCGAAAAATGGGAGCCGAAAGCCCAGCTTGGTGACGGAATACCTCCTATGGTAGACTAGAACTAGTACTGAAAACGACCGGGAGGTATTTTGCTGTTGGATTTTTTCGGAGATTTGCATATTCATATTGGCAGGTCAGCATCGGGAGCACCAGTGAAAATCACCGCTTCCAAGGGGCTAACCTTGTCTGCAATTTTGAAGGAGTGTCGCGACCGCAAAGGTGTGCATATTGCAGGGATTGTCGATTGTGCCTCACCGCCGGTGCTTAAAGATATTGGCGCCCTCATAGGACAAGGCCACCTAACTCCTTTAGAGGGTGGAGGCCTTGTGTATGAAAATGCCCTTACGATCATATTGGGGGCAGAGATAGAGCTAGCAGGCCCCCGGGGCGGCAGTGCTCATTTCCTCGCATATGTTCCTACTCTGGAAGCCATGGAGGAGCTCAGCAACTACCTGGCCAAGGGAATAACCAACATTTCCCTTAGCTCCCAGCGGGCTCAATTTAGTATTGAAGAGACCTTCGATTTTGTGACCAACAAGCTACAGGGTATCTTCCTGCCTGCCCATGCATTTACCCCCTTTAAGAGCGTTTATGGCAACTGTGTTGAGCGCTTGGAAGAGCTAGGACTCAATTTCCCGGCTCTAGAACTGGGCCTTAGTGCAGACACCTTTCTGGCCGATAGACTCCAAGAACTTAACAAAATCAGCTTCTTAAGCAATTCCGATGCTCACTCTCTTCCGAAGATAGCCCGAGAGTACAACGCTTTCCGCCTTGCTAAGCCCGATTTTGATCACCTTGCCAAAGCCCTTCAAGGCGATAATGATAACCAGATTATAGCCAACTATGGTCTAGACCCGCGGCTCGGGAAGTACCATCGCACTTACTGTCTTGAGTGTAACTCAGTTGTCCAAGTTCAACCACCGATGCTGCGCTGTCTAGAATGCGATACAGACCACGTAGTTATCGGTGTGTTAGACAGGGTAACATACATTGCCGATTATGAAAAGCCTA
>JAAYRF010000150.1 GCA_012518905.1 Bacillota bacterium
ATATTGCATTCCACCTGGCGCATTTCTCGCGAGGATACACACCCTATGCCGGTAGAACCCTTAGAGAAAAGTTAGAAAACAATAGAGAACGCCAATTGGCAAAAGTGCGCTGCGCCCACGTAGTGGCAGAGGGCATCCAAGTCATGATGCACAGAGTTAAGTGTGGCAGGTCGATGGGAGTTCGCCTAAGCGGTTTTGGCCATGGAATCGCAACAAAGGTGGGAGATAGTTGTATAACAATGCATCATGGGCGGGTACCACCGCTCAGGCCATTTATGAGACGTTGCTTGAGCAGTTAGAGGCTTTGGTCGCACCGGAATCTGACTGGCTGGCCAACTTGTCCAACACAGCTGCTGTTATCTACAACACACTTCCGGATCTCAACTGGGCGGGATTTTACCTGCACAAACAGGAGGAGCTCGTCTTAGGCCCGTTTCAGGGGAAACCAGCCTGTGTCCGCATTCGGTGGGGTAACGGGGTTTGCGGCACTGCGGCTGCCCAGAGGAAAACCATGGTTGTGCCCGATGTACACTTATTTCCGGGACATATAGCTTGTGACCCTGCATCGAATTCGGAGATTGTGGTACCGATCATCGGTGATGGAAGAGTCTGGGGTGTGCTGGATCTAGACTCGCCCTTTAAGGGGCGTTTCTCATCGCTGGATCAAGAGTTTTTGGAAAGACTTGTAGGATTTTTGCATGGGCATGTTGACTGGCAGGCTGCATGTGGTGCAACATGATGATGTGGAGAAGATTAGCATGAAGAGAATCGGTATTGTTGATCTGGGCTCCAACTCCGTTCGCCTGGTTATCATGGATATCGGGCCGGAGGGTGAATACCACCAGATGGAAAACATCAAAGAGACAGTACGGTTAGTTGAGGGCGTTGGGCCCGATGGGTCCATCGACCCCAAAACGCAAGAACATGCATTGGAAACCTTATCTTTCTTTGCCCGGTTGTGTAAAGTACGTAAAGTTGATGAGATCATCGCCGTGGCCACAGCTGCGGTCCGGCGTGCACCCAATCGTGACGAGGTGCTCGCAACAATACATCGGGAGACAGGCATACAGGTCAAGGTCTTGTCGGGAGACGAGGAGGCTCATCTCGATTATGTGGGGATAGTCAACAGCGTTGCCCCGGAAACTGGCTTGATTGTCGATGTGGGTGGTGGCAGTACTAAGATCGTAGGCTACCGTAATCGATTGAAGGAAGAGTCTGTTACATTACCTTTTGGAATAGTAACCTTGACCCAAGAATTCGGCTTGGATGATAAAATCGCGGATGCTACACTGCAAGCTCTGGAAAAAGCTCTCTTTGAGGAATTTGAGAGCTTAAGCTGGCTATCTGGGTATGGTACCCTAATAGCCTTGGGGGGTACCGCTCGTACCTTAGCTAGGATAGACCGACGAAGGCGAGGGTACAAGCCTGATATTACCCACGGCTATGAACTGGATGCAGAATCGGTCTTTGCCATATATCAACGTTTGGCAGGATTAGACCTGCAGAGCCGGTGGCGTGTGCCCGGCATGTCACTGGAGCGAGCCGATGTGATTGTGGCTGGGATAGGGGTGATCAGCCAGCTGCTTCAAGCAAGCGGTATCGACCGAGTTATCACCAGCAGAAGTGGTATTAGGGACGGTCTACTCTTTGAATATCTGACCCGTAATACCGGAGATCCAATTCTTCCTAGTGTGTTAATGCATAGTGTTGATAACCTGATCCGTTACTATAATCTTGAAGAGGCCCACGTGCGCCATGTGAGTAATCTAGCGCTATCCTTATTTGACCAGCTGCGTCCTTTGCATGGGCTTGGCACCTATGAGCGCCGGTTGCTGATTGTCGCTTCTTTACTGCATGATATTGGCTATGCTGTAAACCAGGAAAATCACCACAAGCACACATTCTACATGATGCTCAACGCCAGAATAAACGGTCTAACCCATAGAGAATTGGTTACTTGTGCATTCGTGGCTGCCTCCCATGAGCGGTACTACTTGCAGGGAGCGAGGGATTATTTGATCCCAGCTGGTCCACTCCATCAGGAGGATTACCGGCGGATTATGCTGCTATCACTTATTTTGCGGCTGGCCAAGAGCCTTGATCGAGGTAGCAGTGGTGTCGTAGAAGGGCTTAAAGTGGAGTTTGACGACAAGACAATCAGAATCAAGTTAAGAAACAGGGGTAAGTCCAGACTGGAAATTCAGGCCGCCATGGCCCATGGAGCTGATTGTAAGGCTTTACTAAGACGAGATCTCATCATATCATGAGCTTGGATCCCGATCCCGAAGCATGATTAGTGCTTGTCGTCCCTGTGTAGGATGGGGTTTGAGCAGGATCGCCGAGGTCTATGGCGAAGAAGAAAATGATACGGTGGGACCAATTGACACGGGGAGGTTAAGAACCTATGGCCGGAGCGAAGGACAAGGAACTGATTCTACAGACTGTACAAGGCCTCGAGGAAGTGGAGACGAAGACCAAGGACCTGCATTTCTTCGTAGGGTTTGATGGGTTTGTCGACGAGATAATCCACGTAGTTGATAAGCGGGTGGATTTCGAGACATATACCCGCGTTGAGACAATCGCCGCCTTAGCCGATCGCATTGGGCGGGCTGCTGGATTGAGCACCAACATTGAACTCATTCCAAAACAGATAAAGCTCGGTGGCAACGGTCCGATTATGGCCAATGCTCTGCGTAACTTCGGTGTGCAGCTGACATATTCCGGGTGCTTAGGTTATCCGGATATTCATCCTGTGTTCCGGGAGTTGGCTGATGCTTGCGAGACCTATTCTATCTGTGATCCAGGGCATACTGACGCCTTGGAGTTTACTGATGGTAAACTCATGCTAGGAAAGATTGAGATTCTCAAAGAGGTTAACTGGGATAATATTCTGGATCGGATTCCTTTGGAGAAACTCGTCGAGATCTTTTCCCGCTCAGATCTGGTTAGCATGCTAAACTGGACCATGATTCCTTATATGACTGACATTTGGGAAAAGATGCTGGACAATGTGTTACCTAAGATCAAGACTGATGGCAAGGCTGTGGCTTTCTTTGACTTATGTGATCCAGAAAAGCGGAGCACTGATGACATAGCCGAAGCCATGGAAGTGCTTCAGCGCTTTGAAGAGTATTATCGAGTCATTCTCGGCCTCAACCGGAAGGAAGCATCGGAAATCGCTACCGTTCTCAACGTCGAGCTCAGTGACAAACCGGAAAATGTCTCCCTGGAAGAGATAACCCGGGCTGTAGCCGATGCGTTGGGCATTTATTGTCTCGTTGTTCACCCTGTTGCTGAGGCAGGAACAGTGGTAGGTGGAGAATATTTCCACATCGATGGACCATATACAGCTAACCCGAGACTGACAACAGGCGCTGGTGACAACTTCAATGCCGGCTTCTGCTTGGGCCAAGTTCTTGGTCTAGCGCCACAACAGTGTCTCATAACCGGTACAGGTACTTCAGGATTTTATGTGCGCAACATGCGCAGCCCCAACCTAAACGAGCTTATGGAGTTTTTGGGCCTTTGGTCGGAGAATGTGGGTCAGGATTTCTAAGAAGCCACTAAGTGATACGGACTGAAATAGGAACTCACAGCCTTGCTTTTGCTGTAGGCTGTGAGTTCCGTTTTCAGTGCATGCCTAGAAGAACTCCTAATGTTTTTTGCTCAGCAGGCTACTTACAACCGTCTTTGTGCTGGCAAGAGCCATCCTGATGTGGCTTCGGTTGCGGGTGAATATTTCGTCTAGAGCCTGGGTCAGCTCATCCATCTCTTCGTATGTTACAATCAGGGGAGGCTCCAAACGTATCACGTTAGGATTATTTAGGGTATAGGCAGTAATAATCCGGTGACGATTTAGCAATTCTCCGGCCACCATGGCTCCAAGATACTCCTCTGAGAGTTTGCTTACAGCTCCCCCCGTCAGCTTATCCATGAGGCCGCCTGGTTTTTTGAACTCAATCCCGATGATCAAACCCCTGCCCCGAATATCGGTAATGAGCTCGTGCTTTCTCCCGAGCTCGCGAATCTTCTCTAGGAGGTATTGGCCTTTCTCTGCTGCTTGGCGTGGCAGGTCTTCTTGAAGGATAGCATTTAGTGCAGCGATACCAGCGGCAACAGCCCGGGTATTGCCCCCAAAGGTAGATGTATGAAGTAAAGCTTTGTCCATGCCACCATATGCTAGATCCCAGATCTCGGCAGTGGTCATGGTAGCTCCAATGGGCATTAGCCCTCCGCCTAGGGATTTCGCTAAGCAGAGAATGTCGGGGGTAACGTCCTCGTGTTCGCAGGCGAACAACTTGCCGGTACGGCCGAAGCCAGTTTGGATCTCATCGGCGATGAGCAAAGTTCCATGCTGCGAGCAAAGCTCCCTGGCTTTAGCTAGATAGCCCTCCGGTGGCACGATGACTCCGCCTTCGCCTTGAATGGGTTCCACGATAAAGGCTGCCACGTCTTTGTTGGACAGCTCGTTTTCCAAAGCTATGGCGTCACCATAGGGTATACTCTTACAACCGGGCAAAAGTGGAGCAAAGGGCTTCTGATACTTGCTTCGCCCGGTCACTGATAACGCGCCGAAGGTTTTGCCGTGGAAAGCACCTTCGCAATACAAGATTCGTTCTCGACCCGTAGCTATGCGGGCAATTTTAAGAGCACCCTCTACTGCTTCAGCACCACTGTTACAGAAGAAGGTCCTTTGCAGCTTGCCCGGAGTCACCTGGGCCAAATTATGGGCTAGCGCCGCCGTCATGCCGTTCAAACTCGCCTGGAGAAGGTTTGGCAGTTCTGCAACTTCGTCCAAAGCCTTGAGCACAACTGAGGGGTTATGGCCGAGATTCAACGCCCCGTATGCCCCGAGAAAATCCAGATAAGTGTTACCCTCATCATCCCAGACTCGCATACCCTCGGCTTTGACAAATCGCTTATCGAAGTCAAGCAGCCCCATCATCTGGGCCAGGCCGGGATTCATATAGTCCTTGACTAGATTACGAACATCTTGCTGAGAAAATCCACGTACATCTTCTACGGAAAATAACCGTTTGGCTTCGCCCACGGAAAGACCTCCCTTGTGACTATCACCTTTTAGGATTAAACGCCACGGGTAGACTTATTCGCATCTGGCACAATCAATTCCTGCCGCTAATCCATATTCACCCTTACCACTCCCCGATCGAGCATGGTTATGGCCTTTCGGATGTGACTGCAAACCGTATCTAGCTGGCTGGCTGCCATGATCTGTCTCAAAAGGTCAATGGATTGCCGGCAGACGCTAACGAAATCCCCCGGTGCTAAAGGGTATTCTTTCATGATGTTTGCTAGACCAACTCCCTTTGCCCAAGCTGTGATCGGCCAGGCAATCGGTGGATACAAGGCCTTGGGGTCGGCCAATTTGCTATCGACTCTGCGCAGCTTTTCATGTATCAGATCTATTGCGGGCATCCACTTAGGGGGGGCAAGGGTGGTTTGAGGATCATCGGATCTGGGGGAATGGACGATGGTTGCCGCCAGTCCCGCTAGTTCCGCCGGCTGGAGCTCGGCTATGAGGCCACTGGTTATTAGCTCGGTGACCAGGATCTCCTGTACATAGACTTTGCGACAAATGTGGCCCTTGGGAAGTACGAGATGCCCTCTTACATAGCCAAGTTGCTCCAAAAGGTCCGCTTTCTCCTGAAAATCCGCTACGAGATCTGAGAAACCTCGTGTTTGCCCAGAGTTTCCTTTTTCCTGGAAACTTGCCAGAGTGCTGGATAGGAGGGCCTCAATTTGGTTAGTGCTAAAGCGGGCCAACAGGTTCACGACGAGATTAAAGGATATGCTGATGCGGCTCTCGATTGGTTCTAGTTTTTGCTCGTCCCAGATGGGCAGCTTGCCGGGATGAATTTGATCTATGCGAGATATGACGGTACCTTGACGATCCTGGCCTCTGCGGCCCGCTCTGCCTGCCATCTGGAAATACTCCTGCTGGGCAAGGGGTCGAAGTCTTTGGCCGTCGTGCTTAAGTAAGGTATCGAAACAAACTGTCCTAACGGGCATATTAACGCCCACAGCAAAGGTTTCGGTGGTATAGATAACCTTGAGCAGCCGCCTTTCCAGGAGGTTTTCCGTAACCTCCCTAACAAAGGGCAAGAGCCCGGCATGATGCACTCCAATTCCCCTTTGCCATTGCTTGTACCATGTCTCGTATCTGGGGATGTCATGGCTGGTAAGTCCTGCTGAACTGAGGGCGCGGCGGACGGTTACCCGGACTGCTTCCTTCTGCCGAGAGGAAAGATAGTTCGCGAAGGACGCTAGCTCCTTTGCCTTTGCTTCACATCCTTCGCGGCTGAATACGAAGTAGAGACAGGGAAACAGACCATTTCTGGCAACATAGTTTACGAGATCCAAGTGACTTGTCTGTTCGCTTCGGCTTGATCTAATTGCTAGCCGGCGATCTATAGCAATTTCTTGGGGTCTTAGCGTACCACCCTTAGTGTCAACTCCTAGGGTGGGGGCCTCAGCCATGGCGTGGAGGAAAGCATGGCATTCCACAGCCTGGCAATGGTTGTTAAAATACATGTGGTGTAGAGGGACTGCCCGTTCCTGGTGGTTAACAATAGCCATAGGCTGGTGGATGGACTCGATCCATGCCCCTATTTCCTTAGCGTTGGGAATAGTGGCGGACAACCCCAGAATATGAATATCTTGGGGCAAAAAGAGAATAGCTTCTTCCCAGACCGTGCCACGCTCTGGATGGTTCAGATAATGGATTTCGTCAAACACTACCCAGCCTGTACCGGCAAGGCGATGGTCGTTGGTAATCAGCATGTTGCGAAGTATTTCGGTGGTCATCACAACTACCGGGGCGTCTTGCTTGTGAGAGACATCACCGGTGACGATACCGATACTCTGTCCCCCATAGTGTCGGGAGAACTCCCGGTATTTCTGGTTAACCAACGCCTTGATGGGAGCAGTGTAGACCAACCTCTGATTGTCATTAATTGCCATTTCCACTAGGAAATCGGCTATGAGAGTTTTTCCTGTACCGGTCGGGGCTGACACAAGAACAGAAGTGTTCCGTTGCAGGTACCAGATGGCTTGTTGTTGAAATTCATCTAAAGTAAACCCTTTATACTCGTAGGGTATGGAATTAGGTCGCCGTTTTCTGCCTGCGGCCACATCCCTCGCTCCTATCTTTTTTGGGGTTATATATATCTTATCAGAAAAGCAACCTAGTACGCAGCCCGGTATGGATCGCATCGGAGTGTCTGCTACTGAGGTTCATAACGTAAGGAGTGGTATTTGTGTCAAAGAGCAGCAACCTGCGTCTTTTAGTCCTCATCGCTTTGTTTATTGCTTTAGTTGCTGTGGCCACCATGGTTATTAATGTGCCAATGGTGGCTACCCAAGGCTTCATCAATGTGGGTGATACTGTGATTTTCCTCAGTGCCCTTCTCATGGGACCTCGGGTAGGAGCTTTGGCAGGGGGTCTAGGATCCGCTTTAGCCGACCTTTTGCTAGGCTACACTCATTGGGCTCCCTGGACTTTGCTGATTAAAGCCTTAGAGGGATATATCGCAGCGGTACTAGGCTACCGTTTATATAGACAGAGCAAGAAAATCAGTGCTCGTGTGATTGGTGCCCTAATCGTTTCAGCGCTCTGGATGGTATTGGGATACTACATTGTCGGCGGTTTGATGGTCGGGTTCAAGACTGCATTGGCAAGTGTTCCAGGTAATCTCATTCAGGGCCTGGGAAGCGTAATCCTGGCTCTGCCGCTATTGCATGCTTTCCGCAACATGCGATTATAGCAGGTACTGAGCTCAATAATGCCCCCGGTGGTTGCACTTATCAGATCCCACTAGGGAGGAAGTCCTGTATCTTTGCAGAAGTCTCAAAGGGATCTGGGCGAGAAGCCCTTGGTGACAATGAAGGCAACCGCCGGCGGTGTATGCTGGCGTTGTCTGTTGTGGGGAGTGGCGCCATGAAAGGGGAAAGCATAGTGAGGCAAGCAAGGCGAGGACGTAAGACTGCCGCACAGCTGATATGCTGCTGGATTACTGCAATATTGGCTTTGATGCCGATGACAGTTTTTGGTCAGGAGGCCCCGGCGACAGAGGCAGATGTCATTAGTATCGAGACAGCGCTGGAACTGGCGATGGATCACAGTCTGTCACTAGCAACTGCTCGACTAGAGATGGAGTATGCCCAAAAGCAGTTGGCAAAGGCTCAGGCCGACGCTGCAATTGCGCCATCACCGGTAGCTATGCGCCAAGCAGAATTTGCTGTAGAGAGTCAAAGACTGGTGCTTGAAAAAACCCAACGACAGGTTGAACTACAGGTCAAGAATGCTTACTTTGGTCTTACTAGTAAGATGCAGCAAAGAGCAGTGGCTGCGAAAAATCACGAGCAAGTAGAAGAGCAGCTGAGAATCATAAGAGTCAAGTATAGCGAAGGTCTAGCCACCAAGCTTGACCTTTTGAACTCTGAGAAAGCCCTCCTTGAGGCCCAAGGCTCTCTAGAAGCAGCGCAGGCAGAAGAGGAGTTAGCTTTGCTAGAGTTCAAGCGAGTGTTAGGATTGCCCTATACTGAAGAAATCAGGATTGAGCCTTCTGATGTACAGATCGAGCCCATCGACTTTAGCTCGGAGCAAGTAATTGAAAAGGTCCTAAAGAATGACCCAGAGCTTGTTCGTTTGCAGTGGGCTTTAGAAATCAGCCAGATGCAGGAGGAAAGTGCAAAAAACGAATACACTGCTCCCCTCATCAAGGATATGTATACCAATCGCCGAATGAAGGCTGAACTGGATCTAAAGGATGGCAATCGTATCGCCTTCATCCAGGCCAAGCAGATGTGGAACAGTCTAAAGCAGGCTGAAAACAGGGTGGCTTTGGCTAAGAAGGAGCTGGAAGCAGCGGAGGAAAACTACCGGATTACGAAAGTTCGGTTTGACGGTGGTTTGGAGATCCCCAACAATCTCCTACGTGCCCAGATCAGCTTGACGTCAGCTCAGTATGGGCTTGTGAACGCCATTTTCGAGTACAACTTGGCTCATATCCGGGTGTTGAACTTGATGGGTGAATAATAGGGGGAAGTGGCAAGATGAGCGTTCCTCGAGGGACCATGGCAGTGGGTAAAGGGAAAGGATTTCCAAAAGAGATCTGGACAATATGGCTTATCTTCGCCTTACTCATTGGGCCGGCATATACTCAGCCGGTTTTTGCCCAGGAGGAGGTAAACAAGGCGCCGGTAACGCTGCATACATATACCCTAGAGGAAGTAGTTGTAGCGGGTTTACAGCAGAACCCCTTGCTCAGGGAAGCCAAGACACAAGTTAGCCAAGCCCAAGCAAATCTAATAGCTGCCCGGGGTACCACAGAATTGCAGGGCTTTATTTCACCAGTACTTGGTGCTGGTTCGTTACACAAACTAGAATGGGCTGAAAGAGCGGTTAAGGGTACTGATGAGCGTCTTTGGGATATGTCCCAGGATGAATTCGCTTGGGAAGGCGGATTGCGGGTTGGTTTTAGCAAATTCCTTAATACAGGCGGTGCTTTTTCCCTTAGCATGAGTATCGGAACTGGTGGGGGACTAGATAGTGATGTGCTAGAGAGTGAAGTATACACATCGGAGCTTAGAAGTGAGTTGTCCTGGAAACAGCCTTTCCTGAAATCACCAGATTCGGCTGAGCCATGGTGGACTATTAAGACTGCCGAGGATGCATATGAGAAGGCCGAGCTTACTCGGGAGGCGACTGTGAGAAGTGTCATCATCACAGTAACCGACCTATTCTTCAAAGCTGTGGAGGCCCAAGAGCAATTGGAGATTGCTTTGGAAATTCTGGAGTCAATTCAGGAGCAGAGCAGAGTAGTGGAGAGCAAGGTCAGTCGAGGGATAGGTGGTCCATTGGATCTTAGAGTGGCGGAAATCGAACTGACTTCGGCCCGGAATGGGGTGGCAGAGAGCCGTCGTTCTTTAGACCTGGCCCGACGCCAACTTTCCCACGCAACGGGACTTAGCTTGGGGAACATGAGCAGGCTATTGCCTCCGCCGCCGGTGATGTATGATACCCCCCTTGATGCAACCATTGCCAGGGCATTGAATGACTCCGCGGCACTGAAGGCGCAGGAGATAGAGTTGAATGCTGCCAGACGATCCTGGAAAAGGGCCCAGGCAGAGACCAGGCCTAGCGTGGATACTAGTGTGGCGGTGGACCAAAGCGGTGCCTGGCGTATAGGTGTGGAGGTCACCTGGTCCTTTTGGGATGGGCATGCCGCCAAACAGCGTGGCGAAGCTGCTGCTCTAGAGCTGCAAAAGGTTACTACTCGGTTAGAAACAATGACAGAAGATACCAAACTCGCCATTCGGCAGGAATACTACGAATACTTGACTGCGGAGGAGCGGGTGGAGCTGGCAGAGCTACACCTGGCCAGAGTGGAGGAAATGCTAGATATTACCCGGCAGCGCTACGGATTGCGGATGGCAACCGAGCTAGAGATGATGGATTCGCTCAACCAGTTGCGGGAAGCTAAGGCTCAACAAGCTAGGGCCACGTATCATCGGACTGTGGCGGCAATTCGTCTGTTGGCTAGGACCGATCAGTTGATCAGAGTATTTCCCAACATCGGCTGGGGGCAGCTAAGATAGGTGCTAGTACATGTGAGTATGGAAGGGAGGGCCCTAGCAGAAGAGTGAGATTGCAGGTAGGAGTCTCTATGTGGTATGATATTTGCAGATGAGCAACGGTCTGCCAGTGACAGAGGAATGCACAAAATGCATGATACCGATAGAACTCATATGGAGGCTGCTCTCGACGAGGCTCGCCGTGCTTACGAACTACGTGAAGTACCAATAGGTGCCGTTGTTGTACGAATGGGCGAGATAGTTGGCAGGGGTCATAATCGGCGGGAGACATGGCAAGATCCCACAGCCCATGCGGAGATTCTGGCTATCCGGGATGCTTGCCAGCGGCTAGGCGGATGGCGATTGACTGAATGCACCCTATATGTTACAATAGAGCCCTGCCCCATGTGTGCTGGAGCCATAGTCCTGGCTCGGATACCGCGGCTGGTATATGGAGCCCGGGATCCGAAGGCGGGAGCGGTTGATTCGCTGTTTGATTTGGTTCGGCGGGAAGAACTTAACCATAGGGTGGAAGTCACCGAAGGTGTTATGAAAGAAGAATGTCGAGCCACTATTCAGGAGTTCTTTCGGGAGCTGCGTAGCCAGGATTAGTAGCGACGGGAGAGGTGACGGAGCGGTTGAACGTGGCGGTCTCGAAAACCGTTGGGCGCATTAGCGCCCCGTGGGTTCGAATCCCACCCTCTCCGCCATGTGTCCGATGACCGACAGCGAGACTGGAAGGGAAGCCTGTACAAAAGAGAAGTGATATTGCTCTATTTGCTGAGGAGAGGTGCTGGAGTGGACGAACAGGCTGCACTGGAAATGCAGTGTAGGGGCAACTCTACCGTGGGTTCGAATCCCACCCTCTCCGCCAGTGCGAATCCGGCCAGGCACCACGCCTGCCCGGATTTGCGCCTTCGGAACGAGAGAACGGGCGTCATTGGCTAGAAGCTGCTAGTTTAGGGTCGACAATGGGAATGTGAATTTGCCGTGCTAGATGGGGAGGTAGCGGTGCCCTGAACCTGCAATCCGCTATAGCGGGGTCGAATTCCCACTTGAGGGTTGGGCCTGTGGGGCCTGGTCTGGGCAAGTGGCGTTGACGATTGGGTCTTGCGCAATGAGGCTTCATGAACCCCGTCAGGTCTGGGAGGAAGCAGCGGTAAGTGGATAACCTCATGTGCCGCGAGGGTGCCTAATCTGAGTTAACTACCTGGGTGCCGCCTGGAGGTGCCGATTCGATTGTGGGTGCACGGCAGTTTATGGCCGGATCTTCTTAGGTCCGGCCTTTTTGATTACTTGACATACGAGTGTCGGGATATCTCATTCAGCAGGAAATCAGGTATTGTGTAAGAAAGTATGAGAGGAACGGCCATGCGGGAGGTGGTAGTTTGTCATACCTTTCCCTTTACCGGAAATACCGGCCACAGAGATTTGCCGATGTAGTAGGCCAAGAGGCTATTGTTCGTACTTTGCAGAACGCCCTGGAACGGGGCAGGGTTAGCCATGCCTACATGTTTTCGGGCCCTCGAGGAACAGGGAAGACCACTTTGGCGCGTCTTTTAGCCAAAGGTCTGAACTGCCAAAAAGGTCCGGCGGTCGAACCCTGCAACTCATGCCCCAATTGCCAGCGGATCAACGATGGGTCTGCCATGGACGTTATTGAGATAGACGGAGCTTCTAACAGGGGAATCGACGAGATCCGTGATCTCCGAGAGAACGTGCGTTTTGCACCTACTGAAGGCGGCCATAAGGTATACATCATTGATGAAGTTCATATGCTCACAACAGATGCTTTTAATGCGCTGCTTAAGACACTGGAAGAGCCTCCCGATCATGTAGTATTTGTGTTAGCGACCACCGAGTCCCACAAAGTACCTGAGACCATAGCGTCTCGTTGTCAGAGATTTGAGTTCCGCAATTTCACCCCTGAGCAGCTAATGTTGAGGTTGCAGCAGGTGGTTGAAGCGGAGGGGTTGGATGTAGCGCCGGCGGCCTTGAGATTGATAGGCCGCCATGCCGCTGGTGGCATGAGAGATGCTTTGGCTTTACTTGACCAAGCCGTCTCCTTTCAAACTGGGCGGCTGGAGGAAAGCCATGTCGCAGAGCTTTTGGGAGTTGTGCCTGAAGATGCCATCTGGCACCTCATAGATTGCTTGGCAAGGGGGCAGAGACAGACTGCCATTACCGACTTGCATCAACTAGTTGACAAAGGAGCCGATCCGGCCCAATTGGCAAAGGATTGTATTAGTTTTCTGCGGGAGTTGATGCTAGATAGAGCCGGGTACACTGGGTTAGCTTTGTCAACTGATGAGGGCAAATGGCCTGGGCTTGCCTCTTTGGAGCTGGAAGAGATACTGCACTTTATTGAGGAGTTGGCCCGCGCTACAGCTGACATGAGGTGGATGTCACCTACATGGTTGCCCCTGGAGATGGCGATTATCAGGAGTACTGCCAAAGAATCGAGTTCAGAATTGGCAGCTGTTGGTTATGACTGGGA
>JAAYRF010000151.1 GCA_012518905.1 Bacillota bacterium
GGGGGGAAGACGGTGCTGCAAGAAAAATTCAGGCTTGGACTAGGTGTAAAATCGTTCTTGATAGGTCTTATGATTGTTCTCTCTTGCACTTCCATGGAAGGTTTGTATGCGTATGCTGCCAGAGATAAGCGGGCCCAACTAAGAATCAGTATGGTTGGGCCGGATGTTGAGTATCTCCAATACTGCTTGGGCCAAGCAGGTTATTTGAATGCCACCATTGATGGTGTCTTTGGACCCGCCACCAAAACAGCTGTTATCAGGTTGCAAAAGGATGCCGGCTTGGCGGCCGACGGAATCGTTGGCGGTGCTACCTGGCAAGCAATTGAGGACATGTTGGCGGCAGTGCAATCTATATATGTAGTTCAGCCGGGGGAGACCCTCTGGAGCATTGCTAAACGCTTGGATACAACGGTATCGGCTCTGGTGGATGCCAATGGGATTCATAACCCCGATCGATTAGCGGTAGGAGAGAAGCTTGTCGTTCCCAGGGGCCGCGTCCCAGGGAAAAAGAGCACTACCCCTGCCATTCGGTTGATGCATTGGAACGATGTACAACGCATCTTTGCTAAGGGGCAAAAGGCGACCATCATCGACCTAAAATCAGGGTTGCGTTTTGAGGTAAGGCGGTTGTTTGGGACCAACCATGCCGATGTGGAGCCTTTGACTGCAGCGGACACTCGGATAATGAAAAAGGCCATCGGTGGGAAATGGTCATGGAATAGAAGGCCAATCGCCATCGAAGTGGGCGGCTATAGGATCGCAGCTTCGATGAACGGCTTCCCCCATGGGCAAAGTAGCATAGACAATGGATTTCCGGGGCACTTCTGTATACACTTTCTTGGGAGCCGCTTACATGCAGGCAACCGGGTGGATAAGGACCATCAAGCAGCGGTGCTGCAAGCTGTAGGATATGGTGACGATATGGATAGGTTGACCCCTGTGCGCTAACAAACAAAGATATCGAATACCATCGATGGCATCACAGCCTTCTTGACAGCTAGATCCAAGGTCATTATAATTGACGAGGTGAGACCTAGTGGAGGTTAACATAAGCTCCATTAAAGATCAGAAAGGCGGACAACTCAAATTCCGCCTCGTAGAGGACTGGTCCGACCTCAAGATAAATGAGACCACGCTGAAGACAATCGATCCTGTTGTTTTCATTGGTAAAGTCACGTGGACCGGCGAGTATTTCCTTGTAAGAGGCGCTGTTGAAACTAAAATCGAGATATCTTGCGCCCGATGCCTAAAACCGGGAAAGTTGCCAATTAAGGTTGAGATAGACGAGCGATTTCGCAGGGCGTCCCGGGTGATGGACGATGGGTATCTGGAAGATGAGCCGGATGTGACAGAAGAATGGGATGATGAAGACTTCCAGGAGTTTCGGGGATTGACTATTGATCTGGATGAGGTGGTTGCCGAGAACCTAATCGTATCTATTCCAATAAAACCCCTCTGTCGCAAGGACTGCCCAGGCTTGTGTCCCATGTGTGGCCAGGACTTGAACGAAGGGGAATGCGGATGCGAGATTGATGATATAAATCCCCGGATGAGTGTACTGAAACGGCTGTTGGATTCCGATGGTAGGCAATAGGCATTTGGCAACAGCTTCCAGGAGGTGACAGAATCTATGGCAGTTCCTAAGCGTCGACATTCAAAGAGTAGAAGCCGCAAGCGCAGAGCTAATTGGACTATTGAGGTTCCCGGGACTGTGGAGTGCTCCCAGTGCCATGAGCCGAGGCTGCCCCACAGGGTATGCCGGAATTGTGGCTACTACAAGGGCCGCAGAGTCTTAGCGGTGGAAGAGTAGCATTAGCAGCGGTAGCGGTACTAATGTCTTTTCACATATAAGAAAGGCTGAGAGACCTAAGGTCCACTCAGTCTTTTTTTGTGGGCTTGCCAAATGGAAGAAGATAGGATAAACTACAAGTGTGATTATGACCAGGTCCTATGATGAACCCTTACCAGACTTATTTGGATACATTCTTATGGACTAGTTCTGGGAATGATCTTGCCGACTCATAGCATTCAAGTGGAAAGGGAAGCTATCTATGGGGCGAACGCGGGGCAAGTTGAGGCGCCAACAGAGGTTGTTGGAGCTTATCAAAGAAGAGCCTTTTCTCACCGATGATGAACTAGCTCAAGCATTTGGGGTGAGTGTGCAGACAATTCGCCTCGATCGGCTAGAGCTATCCATTCCGGAGATGCGGGAAAGGACGAAAGCCCTTGCAGAAACGGCATATGGGCGGCTCAAGGCCATGAGCGATCAGGAGTTGGTCGGTCAGCTTCTCGACGTTGAACTTGGTAAGCAGGGCAGCTCTCTTCTGGAAACCTCTGAAGACATGGGTTTTAGCAAGACAAAGGTGGTTCGTGGGCATCATATTTTTGCACAAGCTAACTCACTAGCTGTTGCCTTAGTGGACCATCCGGTGGTCCTTACCGTTAACGCCAAGGTGCATTTTCGGCGACCTGTATATGTTGGGGAAACCATTTTTAGCCAGGCCATTGTTGAGGCAGTCAAAGGCAACCGCACCACCGTCGCTATTGTGAGTAAAGTAAGCGGGAAAGAGGTGTTTTCGGGCACCTTTGAGGTGGCAGCGGTAGAAGCATTCGATCACCGGTAGATGAAATAATAACGGCCATAGAAGGGGCTACTGTGGCTATGTCGGCCATTTTGCACGTTAAGGAGGCGAAGGGTCTGTGTTGCCCCACCTAGGTGGGGAGCTTTGTGACCCAACATGCATGAGAATTGCACTAGATGCAATGGGCGGTGATTTGGGTCTGGAGGTCACCATAGGGGGTGCCGCTGATTTTGTCAAGACAAATGAGACTGCAGTGCTCCTGGTGGGTGATCCCCACAAAATATCACCGCTGGTGCGGCAACATGACACTGATAGATTGATAATTGTGCCTGCCACGGAGACTATCGGAATGGATGATCATCCTGTCCAAGCCGTACGTCAGAAGGTCGATTCTTCGGTGGTTGTAGGGACCAAGTTGGTACGCGATGGTGAAGCAGATGCCTTCGTCAGTGCTGGTAATACTGGAGCCACTATGACGTCAGCTTTGCTTCACATGGGAAGGATCCCCGGTATTGAGCGGCCGGCAATCGCCTGCCCTGTGCCGGTGAAAAAAGGCGAAGCTATCCTGTTGGATGTAGGTGCCAATGCCGATTGCAGGCCTCAGCATCTGCTTCAGTTTGCCGGTATGGGTTGTGCCTATATGCAGGAAGTTAGGGGTGTTGTTAATCCAACCATTGGGCTTCTAAATATAGGCACAGAGGTATCTAAAGGTAATGACTTGACTACCAAGACTTACAAACTACTTAAGGAAAGTGGCTGGAATTTCGTTGGGAACATAGAGGGCAGGGAGGTGTTTAGCGGGCAGGCCAATGTAATGGTCTGTGATGGCTTTGTCGGCAACGTTGTCCTGAAAGTGGCTGAAGGTCTAGCGTCCATGATATTCGATACCATGAAAACCGAGTATGCCTCCAGTAGAGTGGCAAAGGTGGGCGGACTTTTGTCTAGACCTGTGTTTCAGCGGGTAAGGCGGCGTCTGGACTATACAGAATATGGAGGTGCTCCTCTCTTGGGAGTAAACGGGGTTGTCATCATAGGTCATGGCAGCTCGGACGCCATTGCGATCCGCAATGCACTCAGTGTTGCTCAGGATGCCGTGCAGGCCAGCCTTACAGATAGAATTGCTAGTATTGCAGTGAGACTAGGCGGTGAAGAATCGTGATGAGACAGCTTCGGCCAGCAGGGATCTGGGGCACGGGAATGTCAGTGCCTGAGAAGATCCTAACCAATGCCGATTTGGAGAAAATGGTAGATACCAGCGATGAGTGGATTACTACTCGTACCGGTATCAAGGAGAGACGCATTGTAGCTATTGATCAGGCGACTAGCGATTTGGCGGCTGAAGCCGGCAGGAAGGCTTTGCTGGCAGCGAGGGTCGATCCGCTGGAGTTGGATTTGGTCATTGTGGCTACAGTGACTCCGGATGTTAGTTTTCCAGCAACTTCTTGTATAGTACAGATGCAACTTGGGGCTGACAACGCCGCTACCTTCGATTTGTCCGCTGGTTGTTCGGGCTTCGTATATGCCTTGGATGTGGCGGTACGAGCGGTGGAGAGCGGAGCTTATGATAGAGTTTTGGTCATTGGCGCGGATGTGTTAAGCCGCATTACTGATTGGACTGATAGAAGTACTTGTGTGCTGTTTGGTGACGGAGCAGGGGCTGCTGTCGTTGGCCCAGTAGGCGAGGGTCGTGGACTTTTGGCCACTGATTTAGGAGCAGTGGGTGCTCAAGGACACTATCTGACTATGCCTGCTGGTGGATCCCGCAGACCGCCGTCCCTAGAGACCATAGAAGGCGGAGAGCACTACATCCATATGCAGGGAAATGAAGTGTTCAAGTTCGCGGTGCGTATCATGGGGGAGACTACTAAGAGAAGTCTGGCCAAGTGTGGACTTAAGCCTGAGGATATCGATGTTTTCATACCTCACCAGGCAAATATCAGGATTATCGAGGCAGCACGCAGACGCCTTGATATCTCTGAAGACAAGGTGTTTATTAACGTCCAGCTATATGGCAATACGTCTGCCGCATCTATCCCCATTGCTCTAGATGAGGCCATGCGTGGCGGCATGATCGAACCAGGCGACATTGTTGCCTTGGTGGGCTTTGGAGCCGGTCTGACATGGGCATCAGCAATTCTCAAATGGGGTAGATAGCATGGGTAAGGTTGCGTGGGTTTTCCCCGGACAAGGCAGTCAACGCTTGGGTATGGGCCGGGATGTAGTGGAGAACATGCCCGGAGCCAAAGAGTTTTTTGCTACTGGCAGCGACATCTTGGGATATGATTTAGCCCGTCTCTGCTGGGAAGGACCGGAAGAGAGATTGCGGCAGACAAAGTATACACAACCGGCACTGTTGGTTGTCAGCAGCATGTTGGCTCATATACTCCGCTCCCATGGCCTTAAGCCCCATGCAGTAGCCGGGCATAGCTTGGGCGAGTATTCGGCTTTGGTTGCTGCAGGTAGCTTACCTTTTGCTGAGGCGGTGGCTTTGGTGGCACGCCGCGGCCAATTGATGCAGGAAGCAGTCCCCTATGGTCAAGGCGCTATGGGCGTACTTCTGGGACTAGATTATGAAACTACCCTTAAAATCTGCGCTGAGGCTGCCCAGGGAGAGGTGGTTGAACCTGCTAATCTAAACAGCAGCCAGCAAGTGGTGATCTCCGGAACCCGGTCTGCTGTGGAAAGAGCAATGGCACTTGGCCGAGAACGAGGAGCCAGGCGCGTACTGGAGCTCGCGGTTAGTGGCCCCTTTCACTCTTCGTTGATGCGCCCAGCTGCCGAGAGGTTTGCCGGTGATTTGCGAAAAATCCAATGGGTTAACCCTCTTGTTCCATTGGTGGCCAATGTAACTGCTGGATATGTTACCGGAGCTGATGATATTCCGCGTCTTCTGACTCAACAGCTTTACATGCCTGTGCGCTGGGAAGAGACAGTCCTTAGGTTAGTTGATGGCGGGGTAGAGCATTTTGTAGAGATTGGCCCTGGCAAAGTGCTTGCAGGCTTGATTAAGCGCATCTCTCCTAAGGTGAGTGTAGTTACCTGTGGAGACATGGAAAGCCTGGAAAAAGTACTTGAAATGGGGAAAGGGGATATAGTACTATGAGACTAGCAAACAAGGTGGCCATAGTTACTGGTGGTGCTCGGGGCATAGGCCAAGCTATTGCCCTGCGTCTGGCTAAAGAAGGCGCACATATTGCCATATGTGATGTCCAGCCTAGTACCGATACAGTGGCCCTCATAGAAGAGCATGGCCAAGCGGCATTGGCCCTTAAGGTTGATATCACAAAGGAATCCCAGGTTAAGGAAGCTGTCGATGAGATCATGGCCAAATGGGGTAGGATTGACGTTCTGGTTAACAACGCAGGCATAACCAGAGATAACCTCCTCTTACGCATGAAGGAATCTGATTGGGATTTGGTACTCGATGTTAATCTCAAAGGGGCTTTTTTGTTTAGCCAGGCAGTGCTTCGCCCTATGATTAGGGCTCGGCAGGGCAGGATTATCAACATAGCCTCTGTTGTTGGCCTCATGGGTAATCCGGGCCAAACTAACTACGCTGCGTCAAAGGCCGGACTGATTGGATTTACGAAGAGCTTGGCTAGGGAGGTGGCCAGTCGGGGCATAACCGTCAACAGTATCGCTCCGGGATTCATCGCATCGGATATGACCGATGTACTGAGCGAGGCACAAAGGAAGGCTCTAATGGACCAAGTGCCTTTGGGTGAAATTGGACTCCCTGAGGACGTGGCAGCGGTTGCGGCCTTTCTCGCCAGCGATGATGCCCGATACGTGACAGGCCAAACTGTAAACGTTGACGGTGGGTTGGTTATGGACTGATTCCATAGACTGTTACTGTGCCTGCCCATGGCGGCAATCAGTCCCTATAGCTAGTTTCTATGGTGACTTTGTGGAGTAGTTAAGGAGGTGACTGGACAGGATGAGTGTTCTAGAGCGTGTTAAAGAGATCGTCGTTGAACAGTTGGGTGTTGACCTAGAGGAAGTCACCAACGAAGCTTCCTTCGTCGATGATCTAGGTGCCGATTCCCTGGACATAGTGGAATTGGTAATGGCTTTTGAAGAAGAATTCGAGCTCGAGATCCCCGATGAGGATGCTGAGAAAATCGGCACTGTGGGGGATGCTGTGAGTTATATCAAGTCAAAGACTGAATAAGCTGTGGTTTTGAGTCCCGCATCCGCGGGACTCATCCCCCTTGGGGATGACCCAAGTTTTGAGGTGAGACGTTAATGAGGCGAGTTGTGATAACCGGAATAGGAGCCGTTACCCCCTTTGGCATGGGGAAGGATGCTTTCTGGCAAGGTATAGCCAATGCCCGTTCCGGTGTAAGGCGGATCACCCGGTTTGATGCCAGTGAACTGACTGCTCAGATTGCTGGAGAAGTACCGGATTTTGATCCCCTACAGTTTATGGACAGGAAAGACGCCCGTCGCATGGACCGCTTTACCCAGTTTGCTGTGGCCGCTGCGGCTCTTGCGCTAGCTGATGCTGGTCTAGACAAGAAGGTTCCCCTGGGGGATCGGGTAGGCGTTCTCATCGGCTCTGGTGTGGGAGGCATAGAAACCCTAGAGGAACAGTGCGTCACACTGATTACCAAAGGGGTTAATCGGGTCAGTCCCTTTTTTGTCCCCATGATGATAGCTGATATGGCGGCAGGCCAAGTCTCTATTCAGTTTGGTGCAAAGGGGCATAATGCCTGCACTGTGACTGCGTGCTGTTCTGGGAGCCACTCCATAGGTGATGCTTTCCGTGTCATCCAACGAGGCGAGGCTGATGCTATGATCAGTGGAGGCGCAGAAGCCCCCATTGGCAGGTTGGCCCTGGCTGGGTTCTGCTCCGCCAAGACACTTTCCACTCGCAACGACGAACCAGAGAGGGCATGTCGCCCCTTTGATGCAGGACGAGATGGGTTTGTCATGGGCGAGGGCAGTGGCATCGTGATCTTGGAGGAATTGGATCATGCCCTAGCTCGAGGCGCTAAGATCTATGGTGAGATAGTTGGCTATGGAGCGACGGGCGATGCTTATCACATTACGACACCGGCCCCTGAGGGTGACGGGGCTGCCCGGGCTATGCAGGCCGCTTTGGTAGATGCTGGCATTGGCCCAGAGGATGTGGATTACATCAATGCCCACGGCACGTCCACAGAGTACAATGATTATTTCGAGACTGTGGCCATCAAGAGAGTGTTCGGAGAGAGAGCCTATAAGGTTCCCATCAGTTCGACGAAATCCATGATTGGCCACTTGCTGGGAGCCGCGGGAGGTGCTGAACTGATCGCTTGCCTTCTAGCCATGGAGCATGACCTGATTCCACCGACGCTCAACTACGAGGAGCCAGATCCCCGCTGTGATCTGGACTACGTACCGAATGTGGCACGAGCAGGCAGGATAGATGTGGCTATGAGCAATTCCTTTGGTTTCGGGGGACACAACGCTGTGCTGGTGGTAAGGAGATTAGATGCATGAGCGTCATGGGTAGAACTTTGGATTCCCAGAGGATAGAAGCTCTCAAGGAACTCGAGAGGCGTCTGGGTGTTGCCTTCCCCCGGTACGAGCTTTTGCATCAGGCACTGATCCACAAGTCTTTTGCCAATGAGCAACACCTCCGGGGATTTGATAATGAGCGGTTGGAGTTCCTGGGGGATGCCGTTTTGGAGCTGGTAATCAGCGAATATCTTTATAGTCGCTACACCGACGCACAGGAGGGAGAGCTAGCCCGGCTGCGTTCCGCCGTAGTGTCTGAACACGCCCTAGCTGATAAGGCTCGTAGCCTAGGTTTGGGCAAGTATCTCCTCTTGGCCCATGGAGAGGAACACGCCGGTGGCCGCACCTTAGATTCCTTGCTTAGCGATGCCTTGGAGGCGGTCATTGGGGCCATGTACTTACAAGTTGGATATGGCACTTGCCGAGATTTTCTACTGGATTTACTCGGCGAAGAAGTGCAGATACTTTGGGATAGTAAAGATTTCATTGACCCAAAGAGTGCTCTGCAAGAGAAAGTGCAGCAGTATTCCCATTCTACACCTATTTATGATGTGTTTCTTGAGCAAGGCCCTGATCACGACAAAATCTTCCACGTGGCTGTAAGGTGGCAAGGAGACATCCTGGGCAAAGGCAGAGGCAAAAGTAAGAAAGATGCGGAACAGGCTGCTGCCCGCCGTGCTCTCCAGACCTTGTCGAGAAGGCAAGACTGGTGACATCCTAGTCGTCCAATCACGTCTCTACTCTGTTTGAGTGGTTTTTTAGACCCTTCGGTTCTATTTATAGTAGACAAGCGATATATATGATACGAGTCTACCGATGGACAAGGAGGGGCTGCCATTGGCCGAGAAGAATCAAAAGCGGGACTTGGAGCTGATTGGGCGCATTAGGCAAGGGGATGCGGGGGCCCGGGAGGAACTCGTGCAAAAATATGTGCCTTTGGTTAAGCACATAGTTCGCAATCATTATGCCAGTTTTTTTGAGTTTGAGGATTTGCTCCAGGAGGGCTTGATTGGCTTACTCAATGCTATTGAGGAATACAAACCTGAGAAAAAGGTGAAATTCTCATCTTTTGCCTATATCTGCATTATCCGCAAGATCTACAATGTGATCAAGCAGACAAATGGTAATAAGCACAAAGCACTAAACGATGCCGTATCTATCCATGCCTTTACCAATAGTGAAGAGACCCGCACATTGTTGGACTACGTGGTCTGCGAAGCCTTTGCCGATCCTGAGGAAGTTATCGAGGAAAAGCTTGTTAAACAAAAACTCGATGCCGTGCTGGAGGATCATCTATCCATTCTGGAATATACGGTGATTACACTGATTCTAAGGGGTTATTCAAGTGCTGAAATTGAGGCAGCCATCGGCGTAAACGGCAAGACTGTAGATAATGCCCGGACTCGGGTTAGGCTAAAGCTAAGGCGCATTTTGGTCGAGCACGGTTCGTTGCTCAGCCCGAAAGTGCCAGCCAAAATCCGTCGACGAAAGGACTTGTACTTGCACATCCGCACTCCTCAGCTAATAGCCGAGTAGAGCAGGAAGACCCTAACGGCAAAAAGGGATGGCTGCTGACTTTAGAGAATATTATAGGTCCGGCATCAATGCCGGGCTTTTTGCTGATTCGCGAACCACTGGAAGAGAGGAGGGGCCTCATGTTTTTGAAACGGTTGGAAATCCACGGATTCAAGTCTTTTGGAGAGAAGACTGCACTAGAATTCGGCAGAGGTATTACGGCTATTGTAGGCCCCAACGGTAGTGGCAAAAGCAATATCGCGGACGGCATCCGCTGGGTTCTGGGAGAACAGAGCGCTAGAAGCCTGCGGGGGGATACTATGCAGGATATCATCTTTGCCGGTAGTGACGGTAAGCGACCTTTGGGGATGGCTTCAGTATCCCTCACCTTAGGAGACTGCCAAGGAAGCCTAGGCCTCGACTTCGACGAGGTTACGGTGACAAGGCGTGTGTACCGCTCCGGAGAAAGCCAGTTTTTGATTAACAAGGCACCATGCCGCCTACGGGATATCCAGGATCTCTTCTTGGATACAGGTCTAGGTCGTGAAGGGTATTCGCTGATCGGACAGGGACAGATCGACAGGATTTTGCTGGCCCGGCCCGAAGAACGTCGCTTGATTATCGAAGAAGCTGCTGGCATCGGTAAATATAGAGCCCGCAAAACAGAAGCCAATCGGAGACTTGCTGATACCGAGGGGAAGCTTCTGCGCTTAGCTGATATCATCGCCGAACTGGAAAGGCAACTGAGGCCTTTGGCCCGGGCAGCTAGTAGAGCACGGCAGTATGTGCAGATATCCGAGGAGTATAGAGCAAAGGGACAAGCATTGTGTGCTTACGAGTGGGCGAAGCTGGAGAAAGATGCCCAACAAGTTCTGACAAAGCAAAGAGACCAGGAGGCAACGTTAGAGGAAGTTGGCAATGATCTCAGGCAAGAAGATCTGGCCATTGCAGCTTTGAGTACTGAGATAGCTGAGCTGGAGCAGAGGATTAGTGACCTTCAGTATCGCAAGGAAGCTTCTATGCAAGAGATGGGTGAAGTCCGGCGGAGCCAAGCCCTTGTCAGGGAACGACTTAGGCATGTTGAGGCTGAAGGTATGCGCATGCTGGAGCAAGATAGAGAGTACATACTTCGTCGACAGAACCATAGACGAGACCTGGCAAGATGCCTTTGGCGCCTTCGACACTTGCGTCGGGAGTGGAATCAGGAGCTGCAAAACATTGCAGGGTTAGCCGAGGTGCAGAAAGAGGGACAGAGAAAGCGGCAAGCCTTCTTGGCTCAGCTCGAAAGCATTAGCACAAAGAAAGAGCAAATACGGCACAGCATAGCCTCCATACAGGCCGACCTGCAAAGCAGCATAGGGCGGCAGGCGCTGTGGGAAGACCAGAGTAGGGTCTTATCCCGTCGCCTCGAGGAGATCACCAGGCAACTGCAGAAGATCGATGCCGGCGTAGCGCAGCGCACATCGATTCTCCACCAAATGCAGGAGGATTGGTTGGCAAAACAGGACAAACTCAGATCCGTGGAAGAGCTGGCCAAGCAGCTGAGGACCGATTTTTCCAAACAGGAACAGGTAGTAAACGCCCACGAGGAAAGACTGCAGGTTGAGGCATCCCGTCTAGAGGCTCTGTCTGGGATGGAGAAGGAGTATGTGGGATACTATCAAGGGGTTAGGGCCGTTCTACGGAACCGACACCGTCTGCCAGGTATTTGTGGGGTAGTTGCTGAGCTAATCGAGACTCCAAAGGAGCTGGAAGTGGCCATCGAGATAGCCTTAGGAGGCGGGCTGCAGAATATCGTGACCGAGACCGATGGCGATGCCCGTCAGGCAGTTGGCTTCCTTAAAGCTAGCAATGCAGGCCGAGCCACTTTCCTGCCCCTTGATGGGCTCCGCCCTGCTGCCTTTCCACGACGGGATGTCTCCTTGCTGCAAGCAAAAAACATCGTTGGCCTTGCCTCGGAGTTAGTTAAGCATGAAGCGAAATATAATAGATTGGTAGACTATCTCTTGGGTAGAGTTGTGATAACGCGGGATCTGGATACCGCGGTAGCCTTGGGCAGGAATCTTCGTGGCTATAGCCGCATCGTAACCTTAGAAGGGGATACGGTATCCCCCGGGGGAGCCATCACCGGTGGTAGCTTGCCTACGGGAGAACGTAGTGGACTTTTGCAAAGGCGCCAGGAGTTAGCTCGTCTGACCGAAGCAGTGCAGACAAAGAAGGATGTCCTCGTAGCTGAACGGCGCAAAGCAACAGCCATGGCCGAGGAGCTGCGAAATATGGAGCTAGAGATAACAGCCCTCACAGACAGGTTGCATGAGCAGGCACTGACCATCAAGGAGCAGGAAAAACAAGTAGAGCTAGGAAAGAACGAGGCTGCCCGATGGCAGCGTGAGCAAACTCAGATTGCAGGAGAGATTAGCGAGCTAAAGATCAAGGTAGAACAAGAGGCAAGAAAGAAGCGAGAGGCGACGCTAAGGCTAGATGGGCTAACAGCAGAAGAAGCTCAGTGGCAAACTCAATTTCTGGCAGTGGAAGAAGAACTAAGTGTTCTAGATCAAGACCAGATCAGGCTACAAGAGGACTTCACTGCTTACAGGGTAGGGGTAGCTACCAGAGAAAGTCAGATCGAAGCCATGGAGCAAGAAGAAGCTAGATATCGGGCGCTCCTCCGAGAGCTTGCCGATCTACGTCGGAAACTAGAGGCGTCTCGAAAGATGGTAGAAGGTGAAGAAGCAGTTCTCAGGCAAGATGGGGAGAATCTCGCAATAGAACTTGACCAGTTAGAAACTCGCCTGAAGGATATAGAAAGGGAGTCCTCAAGGGCCACAAGGCTTCGCATGGAGAAAAAGGACGCCCTAGCTGCCAAGGAATCAGCCCAGAAGGCCCGACAGGAAAAAAGGGAAACACTGCAAATGGAAATGGCCGCCATGGAGCGGGAGCTCGATAGAATCGAAATCAGGCGGGCTCGAATGGTGGAAACCATGGAAGATGAATATGAGATAAACCTCGAGAGCTTAACTTCCGTGTTCGTTCCGGAAGGCGATATCAGTGAGCTCAAAGCTGAGGTGCATTCCCTGAAGAACCGATTACGGGCTTTAGGCTCGGTTAGCATTGAATCCATCGATGAACATCAAGCAGTACAGGAGCGCTACTCGTTTCTTAAAGATCAACAAGAGGATTTGCTGCAAGCCCGGGAGCAGCTCACCCAAGTGATTAAGGAGATGGATGCCGTCAGCCAAGAGAGGTTTCGTGAAACGTTCCGTGTTGTTCAAGAAGAATTCCAGGCGATTTTCTCCAGACTGTTTGGCGGCGGTACGGCTGAGCTCGTGCTGACACCAGCCCCGGAGCCAGAAGCAGTTGGGCTGGACATCGTCGCTAGACCTCCGGGCAAAAGACTTCAGAACATGAACCTCCTTTCCGGTGGTGAGCGGGCTCTGACAGCTATCAGTTTGTTATTTGCTTTGCTTAGGGTCAAGCCAAGTCCCTTCTGTGTCTTGGACGAAATCGATGCAGCTTTAGATGAAAACAACCAAGAGAGATTTGCTAAGCTCCTTCAGGACTTTTCCCGAAAGACCCAGTTTATCTTAATTACCCATCGTCCAGCGTCTATGGAAGTCGCGGACACTCTATATGGTGTTACCATGAATAGGGCCAATATCTCTCAGCTAGTATCGGTTCAGCTTGATGCTGCCGTCGCGCTAGACTCCCATGCTTGAAAGGCTATTGGAGCTGGTGATTTTTAGGGAAGCGGTCCTATGTTGAGAAAGGAGAATACCATGGCGTTTCCTAAGTGGTTTAAGCGCAAGGCGAAGAACGGAAAAGACCATAATGAGTCGACGGTCAAGGAGATTTTGAAGGAATCCGAAGGGGTAAGCCCCGAAAAGGCTGAGACCAAAAAGCCTCCATCGCAGCCGGTGGAACATGGAGCAGGGTTCTTTGATCGTCTAAAGGATGGTTTGGCTAAAACTAGGGATTCCTTCGTGGCCAAGATAGACACACTCTTATCCAGCCATAAGGCCATAGATGAAGAGCTATTTGAAAGGCTAGAGGAGCTGCTTATCCAGGCCGATGTAGGGGTCGACACGACACTGCGGTTGGTAGATGACGTAAAAGATGAGGTAAGAACCAAAGGAATTACCGATTCCAGTCTAGTTAGACCTATTCTCCAGACAAAAATCCATGAGATTCTAACTACTCACAGCTCCGTTTTCGAGCTTCCCAAGACCTCCCCTGCGGTGATATTGGTGGTAGGGGTTAATGGTGCTGGCAAAACAACCACCATCGGAAAGCTGGCCCATCGCTTCAAATCAGAAGGGCATAAAGTAATCTTGGGTGCCGGTGACACCTTCCGGGCAGCAGCCATTGAGCAGCTGGAGATCTGGGCAGAAAGGGTAGGGGTTGATATTGTTAAACACCAGCCGGGCGCCGACCCTGCAGCGGTGGCTTACGATGCCATCCAGGCCGGGCGGGCTCGTCAATGTGACGTAGTCATCATAGATACCGCGGGTCGCCTGCAGACCAAAACCAACCTCATGCGGGAACTGGAAAAGATCGGGCGCGTAGTAGAGAGGGAGGTAGGTGAAGAAGGGGCAGAAGTGCTGCTGGTGGTAGATGCTACCACTGGACAGAATGCGCTGTCACAAGCTAAGTTGTTTAGCGAGGCAGTGGATGTATCCGGTCTGGTTTTGGCGAAGTTAGATGGCACTGCCAAAGGAGGTATCATTATCGCTATCGCTGCTGAGCTAGAGCTGCCGGTCAAGTTTATTGGCATTGGCGAGGCTTACGAAGACTTGCGGGATTTCGATGCCGATGAGTTTGCAGCAGCTTTATTTGATGCGTAGCGAGCCCAGCCACACTAGTTGACAAACCATGATCACACTAGTATACTACTGCTGTAAAGCATTTTTGCTTAACAGAGGCGGTAGACATGATTGATAAAACTGTGCACATGGGCTTGCTTTTGGACTTCTACGGACAGCTGCTTACCGAAAAACAGCGGCTGTATTTTGCCTTGTACCATCAAGATGATCTCTCTTTGGGTGAGATCGCTGAGCAATACGGGATAACCCGGCAAGCCGTCTATGATATCATTCGGCGCTCAGAAAACATTCTTTTGGATTTGGAGGCAAAGCTGGGACTAGAGAAGCGCTATGCTAAGCAGCGGGAAAAGTTGGAGACAGTCCAAACCCGGCTCGAAGCGCTGGCAGAAGGACAGTTAGGCGAAATCACAGGCAGGGCTGCCGATGAACTGATGGCGCTAGAGCAGCTGATAGCCGAAGTTATTCAGGAGTTTTGAGCGTTCCGCGAGTGGACTCACTTAGAGCCTTGACCTAGACGGGTGACACCAAAGGAGGGCCCCACATGGCTGTGTTCGGGAACTTGGCCGAAAAACTTCAAAGAACCCTAGGAAAACTTCGTGGCAGAGGAAAGCTAACAGAGCAGGACGTCAAAGAGGCTCTACGGGAAGTTCGCCTGGCTCTTCTAGAGGCAGACGTGAACTACAAAGTAGTAAGCGAATTCACTGCCCGAGTCAGGGAGCGGGCCGTCGGGCAGGAAGTTATGGCTTCACTTACACCTGCCCATCAGGTGATCAAAATCGTATATGAAGAGCTAGCTGAGCTCATGGGTGGCAGCCGAAGTAAGCTAGAACTGGCTTCCAGGCCTCCTACCATAGTGATGTTGGCGGGCTTACAGGGAGCGGGCAAAACTACCAGTTCGGCGAAGTTGGCTAACCTGCTACGGAAACAGGGACATCGGCCTCTTCTGGTGGCTGCTGACGTATACCGACCAGCGGCTATTAAGCAACTGCAGGTTTTAGGTGATCAGCTTCAGATTCCCGTTTTTAGTCTGGGAGATCAAATAAGCCCGGTGGATATTGCCAAGGCTGCGGTAGAGCATGCTCATCGCCACGCCAATGATGTCGTTCTTCTGGATACCGCTGGTCGGCTCCATGTCGATGAGGAACTCATGGCCGAACTCCGTGCCATCGATGAAGCTGTGTCGCCACATCAGATACTTCTGGTAGTAGATGCTATGACAGGACAGGATGCAGTCAATGTGGCTAATAGCTTTAATGAGAGCCTAGATATTGATGGAATCATATTAACCAAACTCGATGGCGATGCTCGAGGGGGGGCTGCCCTGTCCATCAAAGCTGTTACTGGTAAGCCCATCAAGTTCGCAGCGACCAGCGAGAAGCTCGACGGCTTGGAGCCTTTTTACCCGGAGCGAATGGCTTCGCGTATCTTAGGGATGGGCGATGTTCTGACCTTGATCGAGCGAGCCGAAGCCCAGATAGATGAATCTAAGGCCCGAGAAATGGCTGATAAGCTGCGCACTGCTGATTTCACTTTCGAGGATTTTCTGGACCAGTTGCAGCAGATTAAGCAGATGGGTCCATTGCAGCAGCTAATGGATATGCTGCCAGGAATCCCGGGGATGAAAGGGTTACAGGGTCTTGAAGTAGACGAGAAGCAATTCCACCAAGTGGAAGCTATTGTACATTCTATGACGAAGGCAGAGCGACTGCGCCCCGAGATTATCGATGGTAGCAGGAAGCGACGCATTGCCGCAGGCAGCGGGACCAGGGTACAAGATGTCAACAGGCTTCTTAAGCAATTTACCCAGACGAAACAGATGCTAAAGCAGGTAGGGGCCCTAGATAAGAAAAGGCGAAGACGCCGGGCTGGAGTGTTTAGTTTCTTAGAGTAGCGTGTCTTGGTTGATAAGCCAAGATCGTGACTAGGCTCAATAACCTAGCGCGGTTGTAGATTAGTGACTGATGGGATCCAACTGTATGTGGTTTAAGGACCCATTGGCATAGATAATGACAACAAGGGAGGAGGTTTACGCTATGGCTGTAAGAATTCGACTGAGAAGAATGGGTGCCAAGAAACGCCCTTTTTACCGTTTGGTGGTGGCCGACTCACGGACAGCCCGTAACGGTCGATTTATTGATATTCTCGGATACTATGATCCACTAGAAGAGCCAGTAAAGATCGTTGTTGATGAAGACAAGGCCATTGACTGGCTACAAAAAGGTGCACAGCCTTCGGATACCGCCAGGTACTTGCTGACAAAGGTAGGCGTCATGGATAAGTTCGTGGCATTGCGCAAAAGCGCGCAGTAGGAGGGCAACCAGATGAAAGAGCTTGTAGAATTCCTTGCGAAGGCGTTAGTTGACGATCCCGAAGCTGTGCAAGTCAGTCAAGTGGAAGGCGAGAGATCCCTAATCTTGGAACTGCGAGTGGCTCCTGATGATATGGGGAAAGTCATCGGCAAGCAAGGACGGATTGCTAAGGCTCTGCGCACCGTGGTTAAGGCCGCGGCGACAAAGGAAGGCAAAATGGTGCATGTGGAGATCATTGATTAGGTACCTGTAGTGTGGGCTTCTAGACTGGCCCCTGCTCTTTCTAGGGAGGTGATGGTACGGACACGCTCACCATCAATCGACCGGTAATTTGGAAGGCTATAGTTACGGATAGGCTGAAAGAGGAACTGAGGCTAGAACTAGAACGAGCCATCAATCGTCTCGATATGGAGATTCAGCAACTGGAGTTTCAAGGGAAGCGAATCCTGTCTGATCTGGAAAGGCAAAACTTGAAACGGGCGATGGAGCTTCGCCAACAGATTGAAGATGAGAAGCAGAAGCGTAGACAGAATCTAGACCGGCTTTCTGCCCAGCTGCAAGAGATAGCAGATCTGGCTAACGGAGAGGAGATTACCCGGGGTACTCTAGAGAGCTTTGCCGAAGTTTCCATCGGAGATGATCTTAATGATATACTCTACGTCGAGATAGTTACCAAAGACGACATAGTGGTTGCGTTGCGGAAAGGAAGGCCAACGTTGTGAGATGCTCTCAACCTTGGGTTGTTATCGGGGAGATCACTAGGCCCCACGGTGTACGGGGCGATGTGAAAGTGATGGTGCATACCGATTATCCCCACAGGTTTGAGTCCCTAGATGAGGTTTATCTGCAGATAGAAGGTGTGCAGCCTGAGCTTCGGAGTTTTACTCTTCTCAGCCGGCATGGCGATCAGCTTATCTGTCGCATCGGTGGCATTGAATCCCGAGAAGCCGCAGGGACACTGCGAGGGGCGCTTTTGGTGGTGCCTAGGGACGAAGCGGTAGAGTTGCCATTAGGAGAGTTTTATATCTTTGAGCTCATTGGGTTGCAGGTCTATACTGAAGATGGAAAGCACCTAGGTCAGCTAAAGGATGTGCTCCGGCCCGGTGCCAACGATGTGTATGTAGTTGAATCCAAAACATCCGGTAACGAAATCTTGCTGCCAGCCATCGCTGAAGTGATTTTAAATGTGGATCTTAAGCAAGGTAATATGGTAGTAAGGCTGTTGCCTGGGCTGTTGGATTAGGGTCGGGAGGTATTGAGCTTTGCGGATTGATGTCCTTACGTTATTTCCTGAAATGTTCAATGGGCCTCTTCAAACTAGCATTGTCGGCCGGGCACAGACAGCACAGATAATTGAAGTGCATCTGTGGGATATAAGGGATTTCACCGAAGACAAGCACCGTCAGGTAGACGACTATCCCTTTGGCGGCGGCGCCGGTATGGTGATGAAGCCAGAGCCAGTATTTGCCGCTGTTCGTCATGTATTGGGAGGAGACGATGCACCTGTGGTGCTGATGACTCCTCAAGGCGAGACGTTTGACCATGCCTTGGCCGAAGAGCTATCGCAAGAAGACCGGCTGATTTTGCTCTGTGGCCACTACGAGGGCATTGATGAGCGAATCAGGCAATCTTTGGTAACTAGGGAGATCTCCATAGGTGATTACGTCCTGACCGGAGGAGAGCTGCCCGCCATGGTGGTTATTGATGCCGTTGTGCGGTTCTTGCCGGGGGTCTTGGGAGAAGCTAGCGCTGTGCATACAGACTCCTTCGCCCAGGGACTTTTGGAGTACCCCCATTATACGCGACCCAGGGTCTACGAAGATATGGAGGTGCCGGAAGTACTTCTTTCCGGTGACCATCAACGGATTGCCGATTGGCGGCATTGCGAGGCTTTGCGTCGCACTTTGCTGAGGCGGCCAGATCTATTGGATAAACTTGCACTGGCTCCTCGGGATATTGAGATATTGAAAGCTATAAGGGCCGAACTCGGCCAGTCCTAGCATAGTATAGAAGGGAGGCGGCAGGCCATGGATCTTCTCCAATTGATTGAAAACGAACAGCTCAAGAAGGATGTTCCCGACTTCAGACCAGGCGATACCGTGCGAGTGCATGTCCGGGTCGTGGAGGCAGAGCGGGAGCGAATCCAGATTTTCGAAGGAGTAGTCATCGCCCGATCTGGCGGTGGTATACGGGAAACCTTTACCGTTCGTAAGGTAACCCAAGGTGTAGGTGTGGAGAGAGTTTTTCCGGTCCACTCTCCTCGTGTGGCAAACATTGAGGTAATCAGACGGGGGAAAGTGCGCCGTGCTAAACTATATTACTTGCGACAGCGAGTAGGTAGGGCAGCCAGGATTAGGGAGCGCCGTACCTGGTAGCTGTGATTAAGAGAGATCAGAAAAAGGGACTACTTTAGTCCCTTTTTTGCACTAGAGTGTTGCCGAAGGGAGCGCTTGGCATGAGTGGACACAAATCTGAACTGAGGGAGTATCTAGAAGCATTTGCAATTGCTATCGTACTAGCTTTGTTCATTATTACCTTTATCGCCCAGTCCTTCGTGGTACAGGGTCGTTCCATGGAGCCAACCTTACATCATCGGGAGCGCCTCATAGTAGACAAACTAAGTTACAGATTTCGCGCGCCTGCTGCAGGGGAGATTGTAGTGTTTCGCTATCCGGCTGATCCCAGGCGTAAGTTCATCAAGAGGATCATCGGAGTACCTGGTGACGAGATCATGATTCGAGATACGGTGGTATACGTCAATGGCAGAGCCCTGGAGGAGGACTACATCTATGGGCCTACCTATGGTGATTGGGGTCCTCGGAAGGTCCCACCGGGGCGCTACTTCGTGTTGGGCGATAACCGCAACAACAGCGATGACAGCCGATTTCCAGATGTTGGGTTTGTCGAGCGGAAAATGCTCATGGGGCGAGCCGTTGCCAGCTATTGGCCGGTGGGAAGCATCGGTGTTGTGCGGGTACCGAACGTTTTCTCTAAGTAAATATGGTGATGGAGAAAGGGATTGGGGTGAATGCGAGTCAACATACAATGGTATCCAGGACACATGGCAAGAGCCATGCGAGAGTTGGAGAAGAGTTTAGCAGTGGTAGATGTTGTCCTGGAAATACGGGATGCCCGTATACCTAGGAGCAGTCATAACGCCGATCTTGCCAAGCTGGTTAGCGGTAAACCAGTGATAACCATTTTGGCTAAAGAGGATCTGGCAGAACGAGCGCAGACGGAGGCCTGGATCAAGGCACTAGAAGATCAGGGGCTAGCGGCAGTAGCTGTGGATTTTCTGTCTGGTCGAGGCCTGCGGGGTCTAGAGGCCATGATCCGATCAGTACATCAAAGCCACATTGAGCATTTGCGCAAGCGGGGCAGGCAAGATCAAGTCCTAAGGGGAGTGGTTCTGGGTGTGCCTAACGTTGGCAAGTCTACGCTGATAAATCGGTTAGCTAGGCGCTCAGCTGCTCGAACCGGAGCGAAACCCGGTGTAACCCGGGGCAGGCAATGGGTAAGAGTAAGTAGGTTCTTGCAGCTACTGGACGTGCCAGGAGTCTTGTGGCCCAAGTTCGACGATCCTAAGGTGGGCTTCAACCTAGCTGTGACTGGGGCTATTAGCGATGATGTTTTTGATTATGTTCAGGTAGGTGCGGTCTTGGCAGAGTATATGACCAAGACTAAACCCCAGGCTTTGGTGGATAGATATGGAATAGACCTCGATCTCGAAGAAGGCGAGGAGCTCCTAGACGCCATAGGTCGGCGGCGGGGATTCCTGCTAGCGGGGGGTAGAGTAGATTTGGAGAAAGCCGCTCTGCTTTTGCTCCGGGAATTCAGACAAGGCCTCTTGGGGGCTGTTACTTTGGAGGACCCCCCAGATATCCCCAATGTTTAGTATAAATATACCAGTCCTGGCAGGGATATGTAGGATATACCCGAACTATATAGGAGAAATGAATTAATTGATTCTGCCGGGTGGTATCATGTGGGATTTGGAGAAGTTAACAGTAGTACAGATAAGAAGCCTTGTGGAAGAGACAGATACACTTACTGATGAAGAGATAACAGCTTTGATGGCTGATGAGCGGATATCAGTGCAAAGATTGGGAAGTTCCGTTCACCGCAGGCAAAGGGTATTGGCACAGAAATCCTTCAACCAAAGGCGTCTATATCGGGTTAGGGACCTACTGTATCAAAGGGGTTATCGGCAAATAGCGGGTATCGACGAAGCTGGTAGAGGCCCATTGGCCGGCCCCGTGGTTGCTGCTGCGGTTATCTTGCCCCCTGGTATGGCTTGTTTGGGCATTCGTGATTCTAAGCAGCTTAGTGAGGCCCAGCGAGAGCACTTGTATTCTGAGATTGAGAAAACAGCTATAGCCGTGGGAATCGGAATTGTGGAACCTCGTCGTATTGATGAGTTAAATATTCATCACGCCGCGCTAGAGGCCATGGGCAAAGCAATAGCTACCCTTGAGCCCCCACCGGATGTTTGCCTCATTGATGGAAGATTTACTATTAAGGACCTTTCTTTATTGCAGCGGCCTGTTGTGTCCGGTGATCGCCGCGTCGACGTGATAGCGGCAGCTTCTATTGTCGCCAAAGTCATTCGGGACCGAATAATGGTAAAGATGGATAGTCGTTACCCACAATATGGCTTTGCGGAGCACAAAGGCTATCCTACCAATCAGCATTTGGAAGCACTGAAGACGTATGGCCCGTGTTCTATCCATCGATCTTCCTTTGCTCCTGTCAGGTTATACTCTAGAGATTGCTCGTCGGGAAGGGGTGATTCCGGCCATGAAGATCGTACGGCTTGATGACCTCAAGCCCGGTATGCAGCTAGCCAAACCTGTCTATAGCACTGAAGGTATCGTGTTGCTCAATGCAGGAGTTGTTCTCAAGGAGCCTTACATACATCGTCTAAGGGAATTAGGCTTTCCCGCTGTTTATGTGGGAGATCCGAAATCAGCTTCCAGTGTACCTGAGGCTATCTCTGATACCACTAGGTACCAAGCCATGAACGTTCTGCAAGAAACCTTTACTTCGGTGAAAATCGCTGGAACATTAAACATCGATCCAATCATCGATGTGGTGAATACCATCATAGATGAGGTGACTATCAATCGGGATGTTGCTGTCCACCTTACCGACATACGTCGTCATGATGACTATACCTTTGGCCATTGTGTCAATGTCTGTCTTCTTTCTGTGGTGATGGGGTTAGCTTTGGGTTTTGATCAACTGAAGCTACAAGAACTGGCCATGGGGGCTATTCTTCATGATGTTGGTAAGGTCATGATACCGGACAGCATCTTGCTCAAGGCGACTAGGCTAAACGCCGAGGAATGGGATGAAATGAAAAGGCACCCTCGCCACGGTTTTAATGTACTTAGAAGGTGCCCAGGTATTCCGGCGAGGGTAGCCCATGTGGCTTATCAACACCATGAGCGGGCTAATGGCAGTGGTTACCCGCGAGGCCTGGATATTGACGGGATACATCCTTTTGCCAAGATTGTGGCCATAGCAGACACCTACGATGCCATGACTTCTGATCGTATCTACCGCAAGGGAGTGTCTCCCTTTGTCGCCCTAGAGACCATTAAGGAGCTTCGCCGGCGGCAGTTTGATCCAGCAGTTGCCGATGCTTTTCTTGCTTCTGTTGTCCCGTATCCTCCCGGATGTAAGGTAGAGCTAACAAGCGGAGAGGTGGGCACTATTGTTGGTAGCTGCGATTCGAACCAGCCCATCGTGCAGATAGAAAGAGATGGCAATGGTCAGCCTTTGCTGGCCCCGAAAGAGCTTTCCTTGAGCCAACACCCTGAGAAACAGATTGCCCGGATTGTATAGCGTTTAGCTTTGATCGAGCCGACATAAGGTGCCGACGCATGAGGTCAGTTTGCTAAGGAAGAGAAGCCTCAAGGGTAAGGAGGTAATAATGAACCTAAGGCAAGTTGGTGCACACTATGAGGAGCTTGCCGCGAAGTACTTGGAGAAAAAGGGTTACCAGATCCTAGCCAAGCAGTACCGATGCCATAGAGGGGAGATTGATCTCGTCGCTGCCCATGGTGAGTATATTGTTTTTGTCGAAGTGAAGGGCCGCAGAACGAACCGCTTCGGAACTCCTGCAGAAGCTGTTGACTGGCGAAAGCAACGACGTCTGTACATGACCGCCCGGCATTTTCTTTGGGTTAATCGCCTGCATGACGCCCTTTGCCGCTTCGATGTTGTGGCCATTTATACTAAAGGCCCAGATAGACACTGTATCCAGCATGTTGTGGGAGCCTTTGGCTGACACTGAAGGCCGTTTTAGCATTTTAGCAGGATCTGCCTTGCCTGTGAGAGAACACAGAATAAGTGAGAGGATGTCACCAGTTCTTTGACCTGAAGGGGTTGTGTCAAAGAAGGGTGACTTTTTTCATGTTTGCAGTAGTAAAGTCAGCTACGGTTCTCGGAGTGGATGGTTTCCTCGTCGACGTGGAAGTAGACTTAGCCAGAGGTTTGCCTGGCTTTGAGATTGTAGGTTTGCCGGGTGTGGCAGTTAGGGAGAGTCGTCAACGGGTAAGGGCCGCTCTAAAAAATTCAGGGTATGGTTTTCCCCTAAAACGACTTACGGTTAACTTGGCTCCCAGTGACCTTCGCAAAGCTGGTTCCGCCTTCGATCTGGCTATAGCTTTGGGTATTCTAGCCGCAGATGGAATTCTGGAAGCAACGAAAGTGCAGGATGTCCTGTTGGTAGGAGAGCTATCCCTAGATGGCAGTGTACGGGGAGTTCCCGGGGTGCTGCCGATGATTATCGCGGCGGCAGGCAGGGGTATTTCCAGGGCTTTAGTGCCCGCTGATAATGAACGGGAAGCTGCTCTAGTACCCGATGTGCACACGAGCATTATCAGCAGCCTGCAGGAAGCCATTACGACGTTAGAAAGCGGAGGCCAAGGACGAAGACCAAGGCCGGTCAATTATAGTATGGAACCAGCAGAGGAGACGGATCTACAGGATGTAAAGGGACAGTCATCCGCCAAGCGAGCATTGGAGATCGCGGCAGCAGGAGGGCACAACCTCCTCTTGCTGGGTCCCCCGGGTTGCGGAAAAACGATGCTCGCCCGCTGCTTGCCGGGCATTTTGCCACCCTTGTCCTTAGATGAGTCCATAGAAGTAGCTCGTATCTACTCTGTAGCGTCCCAAGGTTCAACTCCGCTTAGGATTAGTCGAAGCCGGCCATTTCGCAGCCCTCATCATTCCTCGACCATCGCTGGGATGATCGGAGGTGGAAGCTGGCCCCGCCCTGGCGAGGTAACCCTAGCCCATCGAGGCGTGTTGTTTCTGGATGAAGCCGGGGAATTTCGCCGCTCCGTCCTAGACGTATTGAGGCAACCTTTGGAAGATGGGGTAGTATCATTGGTTCGCCATGGCTATAGTGTCGCGTATCCCTCTCGTTGTCAGCTAGTCATGGCAGCTAATCCCTGCCCATGTGGTTTTCTGGGCTCAAATACTAAAGAATGTCACTGCAGTAGCCAGGAGATCGCTGCTTACCGGCGACGTCTATCGGGCCCTCTGCTAGATAGAATCGATCTGCAAGTGTGGATGGGGCCCTTAGAGAAAACAGATTATCTAGAGCCTGGGGAGCCTTCTGCTTTGGCTAGAGAGAGAGTACTACGGGCGTGGGAATCAATGAAATCTTTGAATGGAGCGCCTTTGCCCATGACTAAAGAGGCCGTCACAGTTTTGGAGAGCGCCATAGAGCGTTTTGGGCTATCGGCGAGGGTAGTGGCCAAGGTTCAAAGGGTAGCCGGCACCATCGCTGCACTGCATGACTCTGATTGCGTTGGCCTTGAGCACATGGCCGAGGCCTTAAGCTACCGCCTTTCTCTCTAGCTACAGGCTAAGTTTTAGCCTGGTTGCCGTTTATCTGCTGCGTCCGATATGGGGATATGAACTTGGGCTTTAAGCCATGCTAATGCCGATGGTGCTACTAACTGAATGCAGACCGGGTGACGGAGCAAGCTTCTAACTCCGGTGAAAGGACGGACAACTTTTGGAACGTGACCAGAACGTGGGGAAAATGAAGATCTTCAGCTGCCCCACCTGTCAAGCTGACACTCCCCATATCATTAGGGGGCAAAAAGGAGAAACTCTTGCTCTATTGTGCAGTAACTGCAGCACTGGTTCTTTAGTGCAAAGTGACGAGCTTTGTCTGTATCAGTTGCACTGGGAAGAAGAGCTGCGACAGATACTGGGGACTTTGGAACATGGTGTAGACGATGACAAATACCCTGATTAAAACGGGGTATCAGATTCGCATATAGGAGGAGAGTAGGGCGTTGCGGATGTATCTTTGGGGCTTAAGCCTCTTGCCTTATCTGGGTAGCATAAGGATCAAACGCTTAGTCCACGCCTTAGGCAGCGAGTCTGCCGCATTCCATGCCACCCAAAGGCAGTTGCAGACAACTTTAGGCATGAATTCAAACCATGCTCGGGCAATTATCGATGCAAGATCAGCTATGGATATTGAAAAGAAGTGGCATGATCTAAACGCAACGGAGGGCATGGAAATAGTCACCTGGCTAGACACAGACTATCCTTACCGTTTGCAGCAGATTGCAGACCCGCCCCCTGTGATATACTGTCAGGGAGATTTGGCATGTGTTCAGGGTCCTACTGTAGCCATCGTAGGCCGTCGCCGGGCTAGCAATCGGGGTCTTGGTTGGGCTCGCAGGCTAGGACGTGAATTGGCTCAAGCAGGCCTTACTGTTGTTAGCGGACTAGCTTTGGGAATAGATACTGCAGCCCACGAAGGTAGTCTAATGACCGGTAAGACTGCCGCTGTCCTAGGGACAGGATTGGATGTGAATTACCCGAAAAGAAATAGACAGCTAGCAAAGGACATCGCCCACTCGGGGGTACTTATTACTCCGTTTCCACCGGGTACGCCGCCCTTGCGGGGGAATTTTCCTGCCCGCAATCGTGTGATTAGCGGGCTTAGCGTTGGTGTGATTGTGGTGGAAGCTGGAAAGCGGAGCGGCGCCCTGATAACAGCTTCTATGGCTCTAGATCAAGATCGGGATGTATATGCTGTACCCGGCGATCCCCTTGACAGCGGGGCCGCCGGTCCCAACCGATTGATTCAAGAAGGAGCTAAGCTAATTCGGGGGGCCGAAGACGTCCTAGATGAGATGCGGCTTGCTCGCCAGTTACCACTGCCGACCCTTGAAGGTTTTCCGGGAGAAGAAGCAGGAAAGGCTGTAGGCCCGCTGGGCGACTTGCTCAGCCACTTGGGTGAACCGTTACACGTGGATGAGCTGGCATTGCGGACGGGTCTATCCGTTTCCAAGGTGAACAGTTCATTGCTTCGCCTGCAGCTAATAGGCCTGGTAGAGGAGTTGTCGGCGGGCGTATTTCAGAGGGTAAGCTGAGTAGTTTAGAAAGGTCCGACGGAGGATGATGTTTACAAGGTCTGCCCTAGCTAATATAATAGAGGCAAGTTCATTGGAAGAGGGGGCAGATCAGTGCAACGGGTTATGGCCATTATTCAGAAACTCGTCTCGGAGATATTGCACAACGATAAGGAATCCATCGATGGTCCCCAGTTGGTTAAGATGTTGATAAGTGAAGGCTATGATTCTGATGAGATCGAGCAAGCCCTGTCTCTGGTCTTTTCCCTGCCCGATATTATGCAGGCTGGAACTGAAGACGTTAGATACCCAGCTTGGCAGAACTCAATGCGGGTATTTACACCAGAGGAACGCTTCAAGCTGGATTTGGAGGCCCAGAACTATCTACTAGGCCTAGTAGCGGCTGATCTGTTGGATCATGCTGAGTTGGAACACGTGCTGGGAGAAGCCGTCGCTTTGCAGGTATCTCAGGTAGGCATCCCGGAGCTGCAGTGGATCGTAGGGCGAGTCGTAGAAGACGATATACGTTCTTTTCTTTTGTCCACGGCCCCGTTATCTTCAGCCGACAAAAAGGCGACCAGTTGGTGGAATTAGGAGATAGTATCTCAACAGCCATTTGGGGTAGATTGAGATATGCTAGTGAGGGCTAACCTTCCCCTTTCGGAGGGGGTTAGCCTTCATGACGAATAACAGTGGGAGGGCAGTAATGTGGGTAAATCTTTGGTGATTGTGGAGTCCCCAGCCAAGGCGAGGACTATTAGTAGATTTCTAGGCAAAAACTACACTGTCAAAGCCTCCATCGGCCATGTGCGGGATCTACCCAAGAGCCAGTTCGGTGTCGATATAGACAATGGTTTTGAGCCAAAATACATCACAATCAGAGGAAAAGGACCTGTTCTTAAGGAATTGCGAGAAGCCGCCAAGAAGGCAGATCGCATTTTCTTTGCCAGTGACCCAGATCGGGAAGGTGAGGCCATAGCCTGGCATCTCGCAGAGGCGCTGCGAGTGGA
>JAAYRF010000152.1 GCA_012518905.1 Bacillota bacterium
ATCTTCGCCCGGAAAATATCTACTATTTGAAGGATGTCTCCCCGGGTTTGAGCATCAGCTTGAACTTTGATCAGAGCCAACTCCCGCTCAACCCGAGCCTCCTTGGTAATATCTTGGATCTTGAAAACATCAATGAGCTTGTGCAATTGCTTCGTAATCTGTTCCAAACCCTCTTCATCAGCCTCGACCACTATTACCATCCTTGAGATAGCCGGATCTTCCGTAGGGCCTACAGCTATGGAGTCAATGCTATATCCGCGGCGACTAAACAGCCCCGCCACCCGGGATAGAACGCCGGATCGATTTTCCACTAGTACCGATAGTACGTGATGCATACCTACTCATCCCCCAGTCCTAGCATTTCATCGAGACCCTTGCCCGCCGGCACCATGGGAAAAACGTTTTCGGAAGCTACAACCGAACAATCTACTACTACAGGTCCAGGGTGATTTAATGCTGCCTCCAAAACGGCGGAGAGCTCACCTTGTCTTTTTGCCCGCATCCCCTTGATGCCATAGGCTTCCGCTAGTTTGACAAAATCGGGACTACAGTTGAGCGCTGTATGGGAGTAACGCTTCTCGTAGAAAAGCTCCTGCCACTGGCGAACCATGCCGAGATACTGATTGTTAATGATAAAAATCTTGATGGGCAACTGCTCCTGTACAACAGTAGCTAGCTCCTGGATGTTCATTTGGATACTGCCGTCTCCGGCAATGCAAATCACCAGCTCTTCGGGGCGACCCACTTGGGCTCCTATTGCAGCCGGCAAACCAAAGCCCATGGTCCCCAGACCTCCGGAGGTGATGAGCTGTCGAGGTGATTGAAAATGAAAGAACTGCGCCGTCCACATCTGGTGCTGGCCTACATCGGTGGTTACCACTGCCTTGCCTCCGGAAAGCTCATATAGCTGATCAATGACCACTTGGGGGTGGATAGGTCCATCGTCGTCAAGCAATTGCTCCCACATATGCTGAGATTTCAGTGGGTGCCTGTTTTTCCAGGCATCCAGCTGCTTCATCCACTCTGAATGTTCCTTGTCAGATACTCGCTGCAAAAGCTCCAACAAAACGTTCCGGGCATCGCCCACTATGGGGATATCTGGTGATATGTTCTTACCGATTTCCGCTGGATCAATATCAATATGGATGATCCGAGCCTTGGGGGCGAATTTCCCGATAGCCCCCGTCACTCGATCGTCAAACCGAGCACCTACAGCGATGAGCAGATCACAATGACTAACTGCAAGATTGGCATATGCAGTGCCGTGCATCCCCAACATCCCCAAGAAAAGAGGATGCTCCCCGGGGAAAGCCCCCAACCCCATCAAAGTCATAGTAACGGGAATACCTGCCTTTTCCGCCAGGAGCCGAATCTCATTTTGGGCCCCCGCTGCCACAGCACCGCCGCCTACGTAAAGAAGGGGACGCTCTGCCTTGTCTATAGCCTCCATAGCAGCACTAATCTGCTTAGCGTGACCGATATAGGTTGGCTTATATGTCCGCAGATCTACTCGGTCCGGATGGGAATAAGAAACTTTAGCCGTGGCAACATCCCTCGGTATGTCGATTAGAACTGGACCGGGCCTTCCCGTAGCAGCCACATGAAAGGCTTCCTTGATAATCCTCGGAAGTTCCCTGGCATCGGTAACCAAGTAGTTGTGCTTGGTAATGGGCATGGTAATACCGGTAATATCTGCTTCCTGAAAGGCGTCTTTTCCAACCAAGAAGGTAGCTACCTGTCCAGTGATGGCAATCACTGGTACAGAATCCATATAAGCAGTTGCTAGGCCAGTGACCAGGTTGGTGGCCCCGGGCCCGCTAGTTGCAATACAAACCCCCGGCTTACCCGTTGCCCGAGCGTAGGCATCCGCGGCATGGGCAGCACCTTGCTCATGGCGGGTGAGAATGTGGCGCAATGATGAACGATACAACTCGTCGTAGATAGATAGCACCGCTCCTCCGGGATAACCGAAAACAACCTCTACTCCTTCAGCCTGCAAACTCCGGATCAATGCCTCTGCCCCAGTGACTACCGGCTCCCTGCCTACGATAGCGGCGTCACCCCCTGTATAGATGCTCTGTCTAGTAGCTTCCATAGCTGCCAAGTCTCTCATCTCCCTTCCATAGGTTTGTCTAGGTAGCAAAAAACCTTCCGCCCTAAAGGGACGAAAGGTATCTTCCTCGTGGTACCACCCTTTTTCGCTGAACCATCTGCACTGCTTAAGTTCAGCCTCAACCGCCAGAGGATTCTCTCCTCCGTGCCTTACACGCTAACGGGTGTAACCCCGGTCAAGCCTACTCTAGGATTTCGGCCAACGGCTTCGGGGCGAGATTCGGTAAAGGTCACGCACCGGCTTGCACCATCCGCCGATTCTCTGTAGTCGTTCTCTTTACCTACTTTTCCCCTGCATCGCCTCTTATGTATTTGGGTAATTTCTTTATACTATAAGGGATAAAATACCCAGCTGTCAACAGTTTTTTTGTTAAACTGCTCACTCTGGGTATGATTAGGATACAAGTATGATAGCCTACCGGGCCAAAAGATGAATCGCCCCCTGCTATACCTCGTCTTCATCGGGAAGACTCAGGATCTCCAAAGCCTCCTGGGCATACTCCGTCTGTACCAGGAGCTTTATGCCCCCAAAAGCATAAGCAGCACCGGGGTACACTTGGGCTATCCCCTTATTGATCAATAAGGCCGCGATGCCGCAAGACTCCAATCTGGCTTTGGCCAATTCAGCCTCGATGATACTATCAAACCGGCCTACTTCCACCAGATCTCCCATAGATTGTGGCTCCCTTCTTTTGATGCGGCTGCCTGTCACTTCCACCTGAGCTCGCCAAAGCCGGTCACGGGACCGTATCAATCCTCTAATATTGCCCCGGTGGCTGCCGAGGTGACTAGCTTAGCATAGCGACTCAAATAGCCAGTTACCGTGCGCCCTTTGGGCTGCCAGGCGACCTTCCGGGCAGCTAGCTCATCCTCTGATACCAAAAGCTCTATCTTTTGGCCCGGAATGTCGATGCGAACCTCATCGCCTTCCTTAACCAATGCGATGGGGCCACCTTCCGCAGCTTCCGGCGAAATATGTCCAATAGCCGCCCCCCGAGTCGCACCGGAAAAGCGTCCATCTGTAACCAAAGCTACGGAGTCATCTAGTCCCATTCCCACCACTGCTGAAGTAGGTGTTAGCATCTCCCGCATGCCCGGCCCTCCCTTCGGGCCTTCATAGCGAATTACGATGACGTCACCGGCATTGATCCCACCGCTCAAGATCACATTCACTGCAGCCTCTTCGGAGTCGAAGACCCTAGCCGGTCCGGTATGAGAAAGCATTGCAGGCAATACTGCTCCCTGCTTTACCACCGCACCTTGGGGCGCTAAATTGCCCCAAAGAATAGCCAGGCCACCTTTTTGATGATATGGTGCCTCCAGAGAGCGGATCACATCGGATCGCCTGTTTACTGCCTTTTTGATATTCTCGCCCACCGACTTTAGATTGACCGTTAGTGCAGATAGATCCAAAAGCTCCCCCTTAGCCAATTCCCGCATGAGTGCAGCAACGCCGCCGGCTTCATCCAGATCCTCCACATGATGAGGTCCTCCGGGCCTTAAGTGGCATAAATGGGGAGTATTATCGCTGATGTTGTTAATCATCTCCAAGGAAAGCTTGAGCCCGGTCTCGTGGGCGATGGCAGGCAGATGCAACACTGTATTGGTGGAACAGCCTAGAGCCATATCCACGGTAAGAGCATTGCGAAAGGCCGCCAGGGTGAGAATGTCCCGAGGTTTTAGCTCCGCTTCTACCAACCTCACTATCTGCATCCCCGCCTCCTTGGCGAGGCGAATGCGGGCAGCACTAACGGCAGGGATAGTACCATTTCCCGGTAGAGCAAGGCCCAAAACTTCTGCCATGCAATTCATGGAATTGGCAGTAAACATCCCTGAACAACTGCCACAGCCCGGGCACGCAGCTTCTTCAATTGCCGCCAGCTCAAGGGAGGTCATCTTCCCAGCCTGCACAGCACCGATGCCTTCGAATACAGTGTTTAGATCGACAGCCTTTCCCTGATATCTTCCGGCTAACATCGGGCCACCACTAATCAATATGGAGGGAATGTTGATCCGGGCGGCAGCCATAAGCATGCCTGGGACTATCTTGTCACAATTGGGGACCAAAACAAGGCCATCGAAGGCGTGGGCTTCAGCCATTACTTCCACCGAATCGGCAATCAGCTCCCTGCTGGCTAGGGAATACCGCATGCCGGCGTGCCCCATAGCTATACCATCACACACCCCGATAACACCGAAATTTACCGGGGTACCACCAGCCATTCGGATCCCCGCCTCCACTGCGGCAGTAATCTTATCCAGGCCCATATGACCCGGTACGATGGAATTGGTAGCATTGGCGATACCGATGAGCGGTCGCTCTAGCTCTGCATCGGTATATCCCATGGCTTTAAAGAGTGATCTGTGGGGTGCCCTTTCCAACCCCTTCTTTACTAAATCGCTTCTCATGAAAACGCCTGACCAATATGGTGGCAGGACTGCCTCCTTCCAACGTGTAGTGAGACTCCCCGCTCACAGTGGGGATCTGCATACTTGGTGGCAAACTTATCGCCTGCCCAGCCTAAGGAGCCGGCGACCAAAAGCCTCGATATCTGACTGACTCTGCAAAGTGGCGAAATCCTCCACCATGGCTCCCTGTTTCTCCAAGAGGGCCATAACCGCCTTTAAGGATTTGCTGGCCCCAAACAACTTGTGAGAGACGAAGGCGGCTGCCATCTTACCCTCTAGCCTGGTAAATCGGGGAACGGTCAAAGACAAGTCTTCTGCAATTTTGCCGCCGAAAAACCCCAAGGTGGGACTACCCAAGATGACCAAATCGTAGGGTGCTCCCGAAATGGGAGTGGATCCCTGGGGCTCCGCCTCCATGAGCTGTACCTGGCAATCGCCCTTCTTAAGCTCCCGGGCAAGTCCCTGGGCCAAAGCCCCTAAGCGCCCCTCTTTGCTGTACAAGATCAATATGCGCATCTAACAATACCTCCAAAACAGGTTGGGCAACATAATGCCGCCCATTGCTAGAAGCATTCTGTAAAACCTGTCTGGATCCTGCTAAAAAGACCTACATGGCCACTTCCAGCCGACGACGGATGACACTGGCCAGCCGACGAATGCCTTCTTCAATGTTTTCTTCCGAAGCCTGGCTATACGCCAGCCTAATGGTATTATGGCCGGTGCCGTCTACGTGAAACCCTTGGCCACTAACATATGCCACCTTTTCCTCTGCCACAGCTACAGGCAGCATATCCTTGGAATCGATATACGAGGGAAGTCTGAGCCAAACGAAGAATCCCCCTTGGGGCCTCGTCCAGTGCACCTCCCTGGGCATGTATCTTGCCAGTGCTTGCAGCATCACATCTCGTCGACGCCGATACAAGACCTTTAGCGACTCAACATGCGCCTCCAACTCACCGCTAAGGATGCTCTCAACTACTAGTTTCATCCCCAAAGAACTAGAGCAAAGGTCAGTCCCTTGCTTAGCGACGGTCAACTGCCGAATCAACTCCTTAGATGCAACCACCCAGCCAATTCTCACCCCTGGGATCAGGATCTTGGAGAAAGAACCTAAGTATATGACCCTTCCCTCATCATCTATGGTCTTGATGTGGGGCACAGTTTCCTGCCCAAAGGAGATCTTGCCATAGGGATTGTCTTCCAGAATAAGAAAATCATACTCCCGAGCCAGGTCCAAAAGTCCCCGGCGCCTGCTTACGGAAAGACTTACTCCCGTCGGATTCTGGAAGTTGGACACCGTATATATAAACTTGGGCCGCTGGCCTTTGCTGGCCATTTCCTTTAGCCTATTGGCCATGATATCAATCCGCAACCCTTCGTCATCCATGGGGATCCCCACCTTCTGCCCCTGGTAGTTGCCGATGGCGTTTAGTCCCCCAACGTACCCTGGCTCTTCCACCAAAACGATATCGCCGGGATCAAGAAAAACCTTGCAGATTAGGTCTAGGGCTTGCTGCGATCCGTTGGTGATCAAAATATTCTGCGCATCACACGCTACTCCCTCAGCCGTCATCATGAGAGCTATCTCATGCCGCAAGTCCTCCAGTCCTTCCGTAGGACCATACTGCAACCCAGAGTAATCACTTTTGAACATCCCCGCGAGAAGCCTTTCTATCAGTGGGATGGGAAACGATTCCGGGGCGGGAAATCCGCCGGCGAAGGATATGATCCCTGGCTGTTCCGTTAGTTTGAAAGCATCCCGAATATCTGATCCCTGCATATGTCCCACACGTTCGGCATAGTAGCGTTCCATTTGTAGCATTTTGACCACAGCTCCTTCTCTTCTCTGGTAATAAAGCCATATTTCCAGTTGTAGAATAAAAAAACCCGTCTCCTCTTTAGAGACGGGATTCCCGCGGTACCACTCCATTTGCCAGCCATAGGCTGGCCTCTCGATCTTTAGCCGTCACTTGACCATCAAAAGCTTTGGTCACAGTGCCTCGCCAAAGGGCCCCGATAACGGGGAGCTAACCGGTCTATTTCAGGCAAATACCTTCATAGACGGCTCCGGGGGGGCCTAGCTCCTCGGTCCAGGACTTTTCCACCGGCAGTCCCTCTCTAGAGAACCTAAAGAAGCCTTCATCCTCATCATCGCCACTTATTTCCTTATCTATCTTCGTAAACAAAAAACCCCCGTCCCGTATGGGACGGAGGTCCGTGTTACCACCCATTTTCGCCAATACCTCGCGATATTGGCCTCATGATGCCAGCAGCATCGTTGTTAACAGAGTCGCATCTCCGGTGATCCCTTACCAGCACCAAACAGTGCTGTTTGGGCACAGCTCCAGGTTGGCTCTAGGCTTAGCTACGGATACCGCTTCCCACCTTACGCGGCTCTCTTGCATCCAGAGCTGTGCCTATTCTTCCCTTCATCGCTTGCTATCTAGTTACACATATTATATCCGTCCATCAAGGAGCTGTCAACTACTTTAGCTCATGATCCTTCGATAACCTCCGCTGCATAAGAAGCTGAGGAGATGGTATCTCCCATTCCTACAGTACTTACCGGATTGGCCACGATGTGGGCCGGAGTGACTACCAGATAATGGTCTTCAAACTCCAAATAGCCCCGCTCCAGCAGCTTGGCCGCTTCGGGGTGTTCTCCTTCTAGCTCCTTCGCGATACCCGCTAGCTCCTTAAAGCCCACGTCAGATAAGGGTAGCTGACTAGCTTCGCCCAACTGCTCCGGTTTTACATAGCCACCATGCTTGGCCTTCACAGCGTTCACTGCCGAGGCAAAAAGGCACGCTTGACGTACGTTCATCATGGAAACCGGATAGGGTTTCTTAAGGACCAACACATAATACCCGAGATTGTGGACATGGATGCGATCCAGCTGCATGTGTCTAAAGAGCTTGAGCGCACCTTTGTATAAGGAGTAGGCCCTTTCATCCTCATCGATAGCTTCCATCTCCGCCTCGTAGCCATATTCCCTGAGTACCCTCTTAATCTCATTCTCATTGATACCAAAGCTCTTGATTTCCTGACAGATTGTCTGGAGCATCTTAGGCTCTAGCTCTGGCCATTTCATGGGCACATACTCAAAGTGCATCACGAGATCAGGGTTCTCTTGCTTTAGGGCATGCAACTGCTTTACCGAATCGTCCATGAATTCCTCAAAACTGCGTCCATCACTGCAAACAGGCTCAGCATAGTGGTAACCAGCCATGAAGGCAACATCAATACTCTCTCCTAGTGCAGGCAAATGCTGAGCTATAGTCTCGTCAAAGGACATGATGGAGCCCTTCGGTCGAGTAGCGAGAATCACACGATTAGCCCGGGGGGTTGTAACCACTTCACTACCAAAGGCAACAGTCTCCCCCTTGGCATATTCAAAAATCCAGTTGATTTTTGTCTCGTCATCACTGCGAGCTGCCTGGGATACCGGTTGAATCTGTAGTTTGCCTCCGTCAACCACTGGTGTTGTGACGCTATCCACAAACAACCGAGCCTGTTTGGGCGAAAGCAAAGGCGTATAGACCGCGGACTCTGCCCCTAGAGTAGCCATCTGATTGGCGATAATTCCCGCCTGACCACCCATATTTTCCCGCGCACCAGTGAAATACTCATCTAGCCAATCCAAGAGCGATAGATTTTCCAAGACTATGTGGAAAGACTTGCCCTCTGAGAGGCAATCCTTGAGGATCACCAAAAGCTCCTCTTTAGAGGTAACAGCGGCAATGTCCTCCGCTGTCCCCTTAGCGACCTCTTTCCACTCGATAGTCTTATCGGCTGCCTTGAGATCCTCCATGAGTTCAGCGGTTATATGGACTATTGCGTCTATGTTGGTATTGAAGGCAGCAAGAACCCGAGCCCCAATTTTCCGTTGGCAGGCTTGCCGCAGATACTCATGCCACACGTTCCTATCCACCAATAGTACTCCCTCCACCTGCGATAATATAGGAAACTCAGAGAAAAACCATGCTTTCCCTCGTTCTTCTTTCGACAACTTCTAAGTTTCCCCTGCCTAGACCACTGCATCACCTGTTTGCGATTGCCAAGGAAGCACGTGCAAGTGATGGAACACTCCCGGTATTTGCGGGTTTGGGCCGCTAATGGCAGCTCTGCGCCCATCTGAACCTAGCATTGCCATATCCCGGTTTAGATCCGGATTTCCACCTTGAAGCCTACGTTATAAGACTATAGGCAGCTCTTGTCCACACTTGGGGCACGTGCCGTCATCAGTATACATACGAGGGGGGGCGGAGCGGTAGCGCTCTATGATTAGGGCCCCACAGCTAGGGCAATAAGTGTGGGATGCGCCTGGTAGATCCACATTGCCGAGGTAAACATAGTTCAGCCATTGGCTGGCTATATCCCGGGCCTCATCGAGTACATTGATGGGCGTAGGTGGAATATCCAATCGATAGCTAGGAAAATAACGGGAAAAATGCACCGGCGTGTCATTGCCCAGATTGTCCCCCACCCACTGCGCAAATCCCGCGATGTTGTCTTCATCGTCATTGTGACCGGGGATCAGAAGATAAGTTATTTCCACATGGCAATACCGGCGAGCGAGACGGGCACTCTCCAGCACGGGCCTTAGACTTCCACCGCAGAGCTCGTGATAAAACTTATCACTCCAGCCCTTTATATCCACATTGACCGCATCTATGTGGGCTAGAAGCTCCAGCCAAGGCTTAGGACTTATGTAGCCGTTGGTAACAAGGACTGTCACTAGCCCTGCGGCCTTGATTAGGGGAACGGTATCGGCAATGAACTCATACCAGATGGCTGGTTCATTGTAGGTAAAGGCTACTCCGACACAGTCTAGCCTTCGATACTCTTTTGCATATTGAACAACCTGCTCGGGAGTCATGGTTCTTGCTCGACCCATTGTCTGGGAGATCTGCCAGTTCTGGCAAAACAGGCAGCGGAGATTACAGCCAAAGGAGCCTAGAGAGAGGATGGTTTTGCCAGGATAGAAATGATACAAGGGCTTTTTCTCCGTGGGATCGAGGGCAAGGGCGCTGATCACCCCGTAGCTATTAGTCACCAGCTCCCCATCCTCATGGACCCTTACGCGGCATCTTCCCGCCTCCTCCGCAGCCACTAAGCAACTATTGGGGCACAATCTGCAGCGGACTTTCCCGTTTTCTTTCTCATAGTATGCAGCTAACTTATGCTTTCTCGGCAATTCCCCTTCCCCCTCGTTCAATGGTAGCGCTGAACTTGAAACCGATAAAGCTGTACCGGTTCATCGGCATTAATCCCAGCTTTCCGCCGTGCAATGGCCACTTGCTGCTCAGCACTACTAATTCCCTCCAGATCCGGCAAGAGTAGGCCCTTACGGCCACCGGCCTCAACTATCACGCCATATGCCTCAGGATCCAGTTCTTCAATTCCTTCCACCGGCTCTGGTTCGCCCAAGACATCGACGGAATAGGTAATATCCACAAGTTCCTGGGCACCAACTGGTGCGAACCGCGGATCGGCGGTAGAAGCTTCTCGGGCGACATGGATCACCTCTCGGGCCAGATCCCGCTGAGTAGGTACAATAGTCCCGATACAGCCTCGCAATTCCCCTGCCTTTCGTAGGGAGACAAAAACCCCCGCCCGAGCCGGTAGATCCCTAGGTAGCTTTACAGACCCTCCCTCGGGCACTGCCTCACCGCGAGCTATGGCTTCAACGGTGTTGCGGGCTAACTGGGCTAAGGGGTGCTCATGACTATCTTCCTGAAATACCAAACCTTCAGTTGGTTGCTTCTCGCTTTGCACCAAACAGACACCATACCCTACCCCGAAAGGCCCTTCATAAGAAAGAGGTGTTGTGGCTATCTCTTCCTCGGGCCAACAGCCCAATATCATGACAAGGGAACGGTAACCGCATTCGCCGGCTTCTTCCAGGAGTCTAGGGTCCATGTTCAGTATGCCATCGATGTCCTTCTCGGAAAGAAGCCTCCAAAGGGTTTCATCAAAAATCTTACCTGAAGGCGAATACCCCGCAGGGGCATCCTTAGTTAGGCGGTGGGACAAGTCACCGCTGGCAATGACTACACCCCGACGGTTGGCCCTTTCCACGGCTCTTCTCAAGACTTGCCCAAACTGATATAACTTCCTAGGAGGCAAAAAACCCATACCCATGGCTAGGATTGGGGTTCTTATACCGATTTGCTGCAGATAGTACAAAGGTACCAAAGTAGCATAGTCCAGCTCTGGCGATATTCGGTATGCTCTCAGCACCGATTCATCCACTCTGCGGAGGGTATAACTAAGGGACTCACCCTCCTTAAGTAAGACATCTAGCAGCTCTAAGTCATTGTCCATACTAAAGGCAACCTCGGGAGCACCAAACCGATGAAAATCTCCCTGAAGAGTATTTGTAGCCCAGATTCCAATCCCATCGGGCAGTATGGGTCCATGGGGACTGATCACCATAACTACGTCGGGCTCTACTGCCTGTACCGCCAAGGCCATGGATTCCATAGCTCTACGGGTTTTCGCGACCTTCTCTATATCACTCCTGCCTACTTCGGGAATCAAAAGGGGAGGATGAGGCGCCAAAACGCCTAGAAGCAATTCCCCCTGGCCATTTTCGTTCATCACTATACCTCCCGCTAACGTTGCAGTCTCTATTCATGCACTAGCTTGCCCACATAGGGCGATGTCATGGCACCCACTAAACCGCCATAATCCAATCTGAATTCTACCTGTGAACCAACACTGATCTGCCTTTCCGCCTTATCGATGGCCAGAACCGTATGATCACTAGTCATACCAATTACTTCTAGCCCTATATCAACAGGCCTAATCGTGCCAGCGCCCAGATCCTGCCTCCCTATGGCCACTATAGCCCGCCAGTGAATCCCTCGATCCTCCAATTCTAGGTGTACATCAAAGGCGTTGCAACCAGTAGCACCCCCAGGCAGACTAGGCTTTCTGGCCACCTCGATTACTTCAGCAAATAACCGAAAAGCATCTTGGCTTGTCCCCAAAAGGCGCTCCTTACTCATCACATCCCAGCCTAGTAAGATGCTTTCCCCCACCCGCAAGTGAGCAGGAAAACTAAGCCGAGGCCAATGACCGCGGTAAACCAGGCTAAGAGAGCTGCTATTTCCCACAGAGAGCATTCGAGAAGCTTCATGTCGTGGCCACAAGCTCTTGGCCATGGCTTCTAGCTCCAAAACAGCTTCATCCGTAGGCACAACACCGGCAAAACACGCGAAATTGGCGCCCAGCCCCCGGACGCTGATTCCCGGGAGCTTTTCAGCGGCTATGACCAACTGCTCTACTTCTTCGGGCATAATTCCCTCTCGGCGATCTCCCATTTCCACTGTGATAATCACCTGCACCTGCCGTCTCTTGCTCACTGCACTGCGAGACAAAGCCTCCATAGTGGGGAGTGAAGAGCAAAGAATGATATCTGCCACATCTACGGCCTTCTGCGCTTCACCCAAGGTGGGGCTGCGAAGCAGCATTAAGGGAGCACCAATCCCACTCTTTCTAAGTCCTTCGAGGTTGAGAAGACGAGAATCTGCGATGCCCGCTGCTCCCCCGGTTAGCATAGCTCTGGCCACAGCCGGTAGGCCTGCGGCCCCTTTGGTCACGCCAAAGATGTCCATGCCCACCTCTCGGCAAGCCTCAGCTAAAACTATGGTATTGTGATAAATCTTGCTGGTATCTATGTGCAAACAGGGCAATCTACCAACCTCCCAAAGGCGATGCACATCGGTGGAAACTTAAGGCACCTATCTTCGTAGAACATCTGTGGACTGATAGTAGCGCAAGATCCCATAGTAGATGGCGGTTCCCACCCGTTCTTGATAGGCGGGATCGGCCAATAGTCGAGCTTCCCTGGGGTTAGAAAGGAAACCTACCTCCACTACCACCGCCGGCATCTTTGTATCCTTAAGGACTCGGTAGTCGCCGGCATTGGCCTGTCTACGGTTGGGACCTAGACGTCGCACCAACTCTGATTGAATAGCTACCGCCAGTCGTTTGCTTTCATTCTGATTAGGGAAGTAGAAAGTCTGGGCACCAGACCAGATGGATTGTGGGAAACTATTGCAGTGGATGCTGATGAACAGATCTGCCTGCGCTTCATTGGCTATTTCCACCCGCGCCATCAGATCTTGGCGTTTGCGGCTGGTGCTCTTGTCGGGAGTCGGTGGTTGTACTGATTTATCTTCTGTACGAGTAAGCAAAGTATAAATAGCGGCTTGATTTAGCAACCGCTCGAGACGTCGGGCTATACTCAGGACTACATCCTTCTCTAAGGTCCCATTGGCAGCTACTGCTCCTGGATCGTATCCTCCATGGCCGGGATCAATAACCACTAATCGCCCCGAAACCCTTTCTCTCAGTGGCCCTGCAACCCACAGTAGCTCCGGTTGTCGCCCTATCGCCACCATGACTATGACTGCAACGAGCAAAACACCTAAACTCAAAGTGAGTGTCCTACGGGTGATATAAACAACCACCGTCGGCCGTGCCATGGTACCCACCCCCAGTCTGTACCAAGATTCACCTTTGCAGGTGGATCTTATCTATCTACAGACTTATGCAGTAGATACCAAGATATTAGTGAGATTGTCGATGCTAATTGTATGCGGCAAACACTCGATAACCGCTACCCCGGGCTATAGTTTCCACTCGAGAATACGTGGTCTCCAGGTGCTTTTCCATGCTGGCAGCTCCCTGTCTTGTACGGATGACCACATAGAGAATCCCACCGGGAACAAGGTGCTCCTTGGCCCTAGTCAGCAAAGGGTATATGACTCTCTTCCCTGCCCGTATAGGCGGATTGGTCGCGATAATAACGAAATCCTGTTCCGGTGCGACCTGGAAATCCTCTCCGGAGCGGACATCCACGTTAGTCACACCATTCAGCCTAGCATTGAGTTTGGCTAACTCCGCTGCCCGCTGATTTACATCCACCATGACTACTTCTAACTTTGGCTGCTCCTTGGCAGCCGCTATACCTACCGGTCCATAGCCGCAACCCAAATCCAGCATTTTGCCTTGCTCTGGCAAGGGCAAAGAATTGGCCAGCAGGCGGGTACCGGGATCAATCCGGGAACGGGAGAAAACCCCCGCTTCGGTTACAAAGCGGTATTCCTCACCCCTTAATCGAGCTGTAATCTCCCGGGAGGCAGACTCTGATGTTGGTTGAGGTGTAAAATAGTGTTCATTATTCATTTTTTCTCCCACTTCCCCATAACTTATCCTTCAGAGGCTCCGTCTAGAGCATCCCAATCGCCAATAAACAAAGAGCGGCCCAGTCTGGAATCGTAATTGGTCCATCTTTGGCCCGGAGGCCCTGATTCCAATATCTCACTGAACTTACTCACCTGTCCATCGAGGTTATCGGCATGGTGCAAAATGCAGGCTTCCAATGTCTGCGGTTCCTTGGGAGATCCCCATTCCAACTGACCGTGGTGGCTGAGCAGCATATGTCCGATTCGCAGAGCCTTTTCTTTAGGAAAATCCCCCAAATTTTCCATAACGCTCTCCACCATATGATAACCCATGACCACGTGACCGAGGAGGCGGCCGACATCGGTCATCTCAATGCCTGCGGCCAAAGCGTACTCTTCTACTTTGCCCACATCGTGGAGCAAAGCTCCTGTTAGCAGTATGCCCTTCTCGGCATCGGGGTACAATGCTGCCACTGTTTCACAAACTCGTGCAACATTCAGAGTGTGCTCCAAAAGCCCGCCAACATACGCTTGGTGCATGGAACGAGCTGCTGGGGCAAGGCTGAATCTTTCCTTGAAATCCTCGGTGAAAATCGCCTGTAAGAGCCTTTGGCAATCAGAATCCAATATTCCGGCCAGTAAATCCTCTAACTCCTTAAGCATAGCTTCTCGATCTCGCTTCGTGGTAGGCAGAAAATCCTCCGGCGAATACTCGTCGGGCAAAGGCTTTAGCACCATATTACACACTATTTGTAGGCTGTCTCGAAAAACCGTCACCCGTCCCTCTACTGCCACCACGTCACCAACAGATATCTCTGCTGCCAGCTCTTCCCCCCGCTCCCAAACGATGGCCCGGATCTCGCCGGTCCTATCAGCTAACTGCATCAGCAGAAAACGCCCCGGTTTTGAAGAAAAGGGAATCAGTTCCTTGCGAGTTACTAGATAGTGGCCTCTGACATTGACTCCCTCTGCCATGTCTTTGATCATCATGTATAAATCGGGCCCTGGTAACCCCACGCCTGTTGCATGGGGAAATGGCCCTACACCTCCAATACTTCCATCAGACAATCGCCAATGCGGAATTAAAGAGCCTGGTACATCCCCCATGCGATAGGTATCTAGAACATACGTCGCCACAGTAGTCAAGCGACAGTTGGGGATTCTCCCGACGTTGCCGCAGCCGATCACCTAAACTTAAGGCTAATCACGCGCCCCTTCCATACCATGTTGCAGCCATAGGCCTTATTTGATTTTTTTCTCTATCTTCTTTAACTCCTCCCGTGCCTCCTCCAAGCTTGGATCGAGGTCCAACGCCTTGGCCAGATGCTCCTGGGCTTTTACCCATCTAGACTCGGCTCCGTATGCCATGGCCAAGTGATAGTGCACTAAGGCTCTATCCCAGGGCCGATCTTCGCTACCCATCAACTCCAGTGCCAAAGCAAACTCTTCAATGGCAGCCTCAAAGTCACCTAACCGATAGTAGGCCCAACCCAAAGTATCACGGAAAGCACCATTGCCCGGAGACAGCTCTACAGCTTTACGGGCCATTTCCATCGCTTTTTCCAGGTAAATGCCATTGTCAATATAGATATAGGCTAGGTTGTTATACCCTAAAGGCTCATCTGGTGCGAGCATGATTACCTGCTCAAATTCAGCGATGGCACCGGCTTCATCACCACTGCCTACATAGGCGTATCCCAGGTTGGAATGGGCTAATACATTGTATGGGTCGATGGCAACGATTCGCTGAAACTCCTTCACGGCAGCCGGGTAGTTGCGAGAGGTGAGAAAAGCGGTTCCCTTGGCGAATGCACTCCGCAGAACCTCGAACTCTTCTACGTAAAAGAGTTCATCAGCTAACGACACATTAAACTGAAGATCGGAAAACTCCTGCCTTATGGCGAATTCAGCGCTTCGTACACACACGTGCCTGGGAAACCAGACATTGTCATTGAACCTAACTAACTCCATGATGAGCTTACCAGTCTCGGGGCCTATCTCAATCACTTCCGCGGTCATCTTGGTGATCTGCCCGTTAGCGTTCTCCTCAACCGCCGTGGCCTTAAACTCCACCGATGTGAAGGGGGTGCCGAGACCGGTAACCCGTAGAGGTAGCCAGCTTATGGCATCTATCCAAAACACCGTGCTCTCCCAAAGCTCAGGAATCTCCAAAGGCCTAATCTCCACCATATATACTGCACGATCAAGGTACTCATCTTCACCCAATAGCTGACCTTGACCTATTTGTGCCACTTGATCCAGGGCTGCCAATACAAGATCGGTGAGCAGGGGAAAACCTAGCTGAGTCGGATCATGGACGATCCGGGGACGGGTGGAACCGGGCAGATAGTAGGCTACCAAATCTCCATCGGAGATAATGGTGGCAGGCCCGGAAGCATCCGGCGCCAGATAGTCCAAGCGCACATGGTCCCTGCCTTTCACTTTGAGATCACCGATCAGCTGAAAACCGACCTCGCCTTCGCGAACGGAGACAGTAACGGTACCTGTCAAGTCCCGAGCGAGGCTAAACTGAGTCGCCATTTTCTCCAGAACGATGTTACCATCGAGAACTGGGTGATTGCCAGCAGCAGAAGTAGTGGCTAGTTCAAAACAAGACCCTAAGGCAAGGACTGTGATGCAGCATAGGATGGAAAGCAAGCTCCGGTTCAACACACGCCTCATATCCTCATCTCTCCAATCTGTCATAATAGAACTTGCCTACCTATGTGCAGGATTCGGATCTAGTCTTGCTCCCTACCTGACTCTGATATCGGCTACAGATTCCAGCACATAATCCGGTACTACATCCGATGCCTCCAAAACCTCTCGACTGGTGACACCGGTCATGACCAATGCCGTGGCTAGGCCGAATTCATTGCCCATAAGAATATCGGTCTCTATCCGATCTCCTACCATAAGACATCTTTCTGGCGCAAGTCCGAGAATATCCAAGGCAACCTCTACAGTGATGGAGCTCGGCTTACCCACAATTAGTTCGACTTTCTGGCCGGAAGTACCCTCCACCGCCCCGATTATGCCACCGGCATCGGGGATCTCACCGCCTTCCACTGGGCAGGTCCGATCTCCGTTGGTGGCGATAATCCGCGCTCCTCGCCTGATACACTGCAGCGCTCGATTGAGCTTATCATAGTGGAAGGTGCGGTCGAAGGCCAAGATTACATAATCTACCTGATAGCCTATCTTTTCTGGTTCTAGGGTATAGCGAACTCCCGCTTCTTCAAGATCGTCGAGCAGGGCCTTTTCACCGATGACGTAGCAGATACAATCAGGTGCATGGCTACGCAGGTACTTCCCCAATACAAAAGAGGAATTGATAACACTCGACACATCGGTGGGAATGCCCAGCCGAGTGAGCTTCGCTGCATAGTCATAGCGAGTCTCAATAGGTTTGTTGGAGAGAAAAAGAATACCTCTACCAGCTTCTCTAAGCTGTTTGACTATGCTATCTGCACCAGGTAGCAGCCTCTCCCCTAAGTAGATAGTACCATCCAGGTCGAAAATATACCCGTCGTATAATTCCATCTTTTTCAACTGCTCTCCAACACCCTTCCAGTCTACACCATGACCATCATATCAAATGCGCCTTTCTGCCCAAGCCCAAAGCTCCTCACTGCTGGTGGATACTGCCACAGCAGGGCTGTTCAAAACAGACTCGAGTTCCGCCATTGTTTCTACCAAACCCCCAGCAATAATGGGAGGCATGGTACTTACCGGCAAACGACGACCCAGATATGGTAATACCAGCGCCGGCAAAATCTCCACGGCGTCCGGTTCTGCCGAACGCAAGATATTCAAGCCCGTCTTCACCGCCTCGGAGTCAAGGGCAAATAACCTTTGGATGGCCAACAAACCCGCATCCTTGGCGGCTCGAATCAATTGGGTACGGGTAGTCACAACTCCATCTAGAGGCAAATTCCGCCCTAGGTACTCCACTCCGGCAGGGTCCTTGCCGATTCCGGGGATCAGATCAATGTGAACAAACACCATAGAGCCCGGTTGGGCCTTAATAGTGCTAGTGATAGACCCCAGTTCCGATAAAGTACCACCGAGAACAAAGAAAACCTGCATGCCTCGGACTATGGCGATCTCAACTGCCGCTACATCACGAATCCCTGCTATCACGGGGTTCGCCTTCAACTTATCCATGAGTGGATAAAACCTGTTATTCAACTTTGGCACACCCTTCCCCCATGCTTCCCTCCTGTTCCGCCCGTCCCTTCCGACTTATGCAAATGACATGGACGAGCAAGTTCAAGTCAGCAACGGCCCAGTAGATAGTCACCTACTTCCGCAAACCCAAATACTGCCTCTCTGTTATGATAACATCTACTGGTATATCATGGGAAGCCCGGGGTAAGCTATCTACTAGCTGCATGTCATAGCAGACCCCAATTTTCCAAGCTCGGGGGATATTTAAAAGAAAACGATCATAATAGCCGCCGCCATAGCCCAAGCGATTTCCCGCACTGTCAAAGGCTATACCGGGAACTACCACCACATCCAGAGTATTGGGGGAAATGGGTTCACCCATTTGGCGTGGTTCACAGATACCCCAATGGCCGGGCTGTGCCTCGGCCCGGCTCTTGATAGAGTAGAGGACTAGACCCTTAGTTGCAGGAAGACAGACGGGAGCCACCACCAACTTACCTAAAGCAACTGCTTCATCTAGGATCAGCCACGTATCCACTTCGCTGCCGAATGCTAGAAACAGCATGAGTGTGTTGGCTGCTTCGACCATAGGCAATCGGAAAAATCGGTCTCGAATAGCGAGACTGAACTCACGCCGTTGATCCATAGATAAACTATCCCGCGCTGCTAACATGCTGCGCCGCAGCTCTCTTTTTCCCTCCATCTTCCTCCCCTTCCCATGGCCACTTGCTGCTAAATCAACACCTCTGCTGTATTAAGACTCCTTGTATCCACCCTGGTACTAAGCGCCACCCATGACCCTATTAGGCACGGGGCCAAATAATGGAAACCGCCATTTGCGCTTCACTGAACTGCTCCTGCAAGCACCGCTCAACATCACTTGGACCCAACCTCTGAAGAATATCTAGATAGGAAAACAGTGAGCTTCCCCGCAGGTGGGCAGAGATAAAATTGCCGGCTATAAACTCCAGCGAGTTGAAAGCGTAAAGAAAGCTACCTATGGATTTTCTTTTTTGCCTGTCAAATTCCTCCTCAGTAATACCGTTTTCCCGAGCTTCTCTAAGCCCAGCAGCAATTGCTTCTCTAAGTTTCAGCGGGTTGTGGGTGGCACCTCCTAAGACCGAGTGGGCAAAAGTCTCTTCCGCTGAGTAGTAGGCACCGAAGCTATCATCGATAAGACCGCTTTCATATAGCCGGTTGTACAAACCAGCGGTTTTCCCAAATAGCATCTGCAATGTCAAGCTGGCAACCAATTGCTGCCGCATGAGTTCGTCCCCCGTCTTCAACTCGGCATCTTTGAATCCTATATAGCAGATCGGTCGAGCTACACCCATCTCGATCTCGACTTGACCTTGTCTTACCGTCTGTGGCTCATGGGGATACACCCTGCGAACGACTCCTTGTGCTTTGTGGCTAGCCTGGGCCAACCGCCTATGGGTTATTTCCATGACCCTTTGGGGTTGAATATCGCCTGTGACAAATAGGACCATGTTCTGCGGATGGTAAAAAGTACTATGGCATTGGTAGAGGATCTCAGGGGTAATCTGACCTACTGATTCTATGGTACCGGCAATCTTGTTCCTAACGGAATTGCTGTGATAGAGAGCCTGCATCAAATTGCTGAACACCTGGTAATCGGGATCATCCTCATACATGGTGATTTCCTGTGCGATGATCCCCTGTTCTTTGGCTACACTAGCCTCGCTAAAATATGGTTTTTGGACGAGCTCGATGAGGGTTTCTAAACATTCCTGGAAATTGTCGGTGGTGGAAAACAGAAAACTAGTCAAGGCGTAGCTGGTATATGCGTTCACCGATGCCCCCAAGGCCGCGAAGGTCTCGAATATTGAACCCTCCGGCTTTTCAAACAGTTTGTGTTCCAGAAAGTGGGCGACTCCCGCCGGGGTTGACATGGCCTTTCCTTGGCCAGGCAATAGAAAGGTAGTATCAATGGAACCATATCTGGTGGCAAAGATTGCATACTGCTCCAGGTAATCCTGCTTGGGCATCACGTATACATCTAGACCCGCAGGTAAACGCTGGTAGAACAGCTTCTCTTTCAGAAGCTCGTTTTCTGTCACCTCAAGTTCATTTGTGGTTTCAACTAAGCCCATAGTTCATAACTCCTTTCCCGGGACCGTCGGAGTAATTACCCAATTAGGTGATGGGCTGCCCCTCCAGGAAATATATGGTGTCTAGCTTTAGGGCAGCACCTTGCTCCACAAGATCCTCTATCGTTATCGCTTCAATGCCATCCAAAGTCTCTGGAATATCGCGCTCAGTCTCATTTACAAGCTCCATCATGCCTCGATCAACAACCGCCATGGCATTGTCCTGCATGGTCAAGAAGGCACTGACTAAGCCCCGTTTTGTCTTCTCAAGCTCCAGAGAAGTAACAGCTCCACGATTTAGCTCATCCACTTGTTCCGTGATGATTTGCACAGCTTCATCATAATCCTCGGGATTGATGCCGGCATTGATCACAAGAAAGCCCTTCGTTGCATCCACCCGGGACCAAACATAGTAGGCTAAGCTTGCCCTTTCACGTACGTTGGTAAAGAGCTTGGAATGGGGAAAACCGCCGAGCACACCAGTATATACTAGGAGCTTGTGGTAATCGGCGGAACTATAGGTCACAGGAGTACGATAGCCCATAAAGAGAATACCCTGCTGCAGATCACCCGTCTCCCTCACCTGCCTTACCTCTTTTTGGGAAATCTGCATGTGCACAGGAGGCAACCCGCTATAGCCATTTCTTACTTCAGCGATTGCCCTCTCCCAACTGGTAGCTATTGCCGCGGAGTCTACCTCCCCTACTATGAAAACATCTATAGGACTCTGTGCGATCACTGCTTCATAGTGCTGCCAGAGAGACTCTGGCGTAGCTGTTTTCACTTCGTCGCTGGTGCCATACTTGTACGTGGCAAAGGGTTCACCTTGGAACATGTTCTCCAAGAACCTCTGTTGAGCATAGCTGCGCTTGTCGTCGATGAGGCCCTTGATCCGGTTCTCCAGGTTAGCCTTTTCCTGCTCCACATATTCGGAGCAAAACCCATTCGCTCCCTTACGGGGGTTCAAAAGCAGATCCAATAAGGTAGCCATGCCCTGGTAAAGTAGCTCTGATCCGTCCCTAACGTAGGCTGGACTCACCATCTCAAAATAGAAGTCCATGCAATGGCGTTCACCTATCTTCGCTACGTCACAGCCGAAACGGGCCCCGTACAGCTCAGCTAACTGTACGGCAATGGCTTGCATGGTAGGGAATCTAGAGCTGCCCCGGGAAAGAACCATGGGCAAAAGGGCAGTGAAAGCGGGGGCCTGGCCCAAAGCCGTCTGCACGTATACTCTATAGGTTACCGTCTTGTATTTATCTGTGGGCAGAAAATGCAGCCGCACACCGGGGGCAATCTCTTCACTCTTGAACATATGCCTAAACCTCCTTCGCTTTTAGTCTACCTTGCGCCAAATCACCTATGCGTTTGTCTCTAGACTGCTGTTTTTTACCCTTGCAGATCCTCCCAAATGAGACACTTTCGCCTAAGCTCATACATAGAATGCAATAAATGCAGCCTAAATGAAAGGAGACAGTGCTATGAGCAAATCCGATGAGATACTCATAAAGGCTCGCGACCTACTCAAGGATGAAATCGAAAAGCGACAGCAAGAGTTGCGGACGCTTAAGAACCGGCTCTGCCAGCTAGATAGGATCCTGGGGACTCCTTTAGATAATCGGCCCAGTAAGACCATTAGTGACGCACTAATCGATATTCTCCGTTCAAGCTCCGAGCCACTATCTACACTGGAGATTGCCCAGCAGTTCCGCACACTGGGCATTCCCCAACGGGCCAAGAACCCATATAGCAGTATCCAAGCCTTGCTACACCACTTAAAAAAATCAGAACATCCAAAAGTCTGGCAAGATCCTGTTACCGGCAAGTGGTCCGCTACCCACGCGAGCTAGCCAGACAAGGGCCCAACAGCTTGTATAATCACCTCCCCTGGTGTATACTTTAGATCGTAATATAGGGTAATGCGTCACCATAGGGAGGTGCCTTTGGATGAAGGAACAGGTGCAGAAGATCCTTGACCAGATCCGTCCCCAACTGCAGGCTGACGGCGGTGATGTGGCACTTGTCGATGTTGTGGATGGTATAGTAAAAGTTAAGCTGCAAGGAGCGTGTGCCGGCTGTCCCATGTCAGCCCTAACACTAAAGAATGGCATTGAAAGAATCCTCAAGCAGGAGCTTCCCGCAGTAAAGGAAGTCGTTAACGTCCGCTAACGCTTGAGTTCTGCTATCTGTAGACCAAAAGGCGAGATGGGTCAACATCTCGCCTTTTTTGTAAGTATGGATTCTAGGCTAGGGAGGTACTCTGGTGACTGGCTTAAAAAAGCAGTTGATTGCCCATGGCAGGCAGCTGGGATTTGATCTCATCAAGATCGCTAGTGCCGATCCTTTAGAGGTCACTAAACTGGAGCTAGAAAAACGCATACACGCTGGCATCTATCCCTCGCTGGCCATAGGCAGTCCAGAAGAAAGAACCACACCCACCCTGCTTCTGCCCCATGCCCGCAGCGTTATCATGGTTGCCATGGCCTATAGTATTGACCCTACCATCTTGAAGGAAAGAGCTGGATGCGAATGCGAATCTTTGAACCTTGCTTCGCACCGGGGAGAGCTTTCCCGCTATGCTTGGGGCGACGATTACCATCGGGTCATGGGCCCCCGATTGAAGCAATTGGCCGAATTCATAACAACAAAGGTGCCTGGCGCTCAGTGCCGAGCAATGGTAGATAGCGGCCCCCTGGCAGAAAAAGCCATGGCTTACAGAGCGGGGCTGGGATTCTTTGGCTGGAATTCCTGCCTTATTACCAAAGAGTTTGGCTCTTGGGTATTCCTAGGAGCCCTTGTGACCACCCTTGCACTTGAACCCGATGCCTTCCAGCCCAGAACCTGCAAGCAATGCGGTGCTTGTCTCGAAGCCTGCCCCACCGGAGCTATCATCGCGCCCTACGTTGTGCAGCCCGAGCTATGCCTATCGTACATTACCCAAATGCGGGGCATCATTCCCCATGGCTTTCGGCAGCCTCTGGGCAACCGTCTCTTCGGCTGTGACACTTGTCAAGCCGTCTGCCCCCATAACGATGCCGCGGTCACAAACTGGGGCAATCACCGAGAGTTCATGCCCCATCCCGACATCGGCCAGGCCCCACCTCTGGAGAAGATCTTAACCTTGAGCAACCGTGTGTTTAAGCAGAGCTTTGCCCAAATTGCCGCTGGCTGGAGAGGCCGGAACATTCTGCAGCGCAACGCCTTGATCAACCTTGGCAATACTCTCGATGCATCTGTACTTCCTCTGGTGAACAAATACTTACAGGATCCATCAGAACCGGTTAGAGCCGGTGCCGTGTGGGCTATAGCTAATATTGCCAAAGCTCATGGTGGAGCCGTTGCCCGCGATGTGATCAAGACACTGGCCAAGGCCAGAGCAAAAGAAACATCTGACATAATAGACCACGAGATATTAGCTGCCTTAGAAGGGCTATAGAAAGCCGTGGAGATGGGGTGGAAAGTCGCCTATTTTCTGACCCGCAGCTTATACTTCGCAGTCTCGATATCTATCTCCTGAAGGGGCAGCTTATCAATGGCATGGAGGATGTCCCTAATGCTTTGGATGCTGCCATTATCTATCGGGGAAGCTACCTTACCACTGGTTTTCACCTTGGAATGGCGGCCCCTTGGATCAAGGGATCGCGAACCTTCAAGCTCCATCTTTGGACCCGCCATGGTTGTCTCCCATTTGCCCGAGGTGATGCTAGCCCACGTCTGTCTCATCTGAAGAAACTTCCGGGCTACGTCGGGAAACAGAGTATAGCTTAACACATCCTCCTCAGTTTCGGCCAAGTCCCCAATCTCACTTCTAGCTTTCGCCCATCCTGGGGGTAGCAGGTCAGCGGGACGGCAACTAATGCTATCGCCGCCGTTAACTAGCAAGGCCTGCAACTCGGGTTCAATGGGCACCGGCGGCCGCCCGTAAAACCCTCGGGCGTAAAGGCGCACCTCGTCGGGAATCACCTTGTATCTATCACCTGTGAGCACGTTAAGGACTGCCTGGATACCTACTATCTGGCTGGTAGGAGTAACCAGCGGCGGATAGCCCAGCTCTTTCCTTACCCGGGGAATCTCAGCCAGAACCTCCGGCAGGCGATGAATAGCCTTCTGCTGCTCCAGTTGACTGACAAGATTGCTAATCATCCCTCCGGGCACCTGATGGGAGAAAACCTGCATATCGGTAATGCGGGTAACTCCTCGCTCCCATCCATAACGACGCCTCACTCCATCAAAGTACTCGGCAATTTCAAAGAGCAAATCAATATCCAACTCCGGCTCGAAGGGAGTACCCCGCAGGGAACCCTCGAGTGTCTCCACTGCCGGCTGCGATGAGCCAAAGGCCAAAGGTGCAGTGGCAGTATCCACTGCATCAACTCCGGCTTCAATAGCCTTTAAGTATGACATCATGGCGTGTCCGCCTATGTAATGGCTGTGCAGTTGGATGGGAATGTCTAGCTCAAGCTTAAGAGCCTTAACTAGGTCATAGGCCACGTAAGGCTGCAAAAGCCCCGCCATATCCTTGATGCAGATGGAATCAGCCCCCAAGGCCTGCAAATCTCGAGCCATGTCTACATAAAGCTCCAGGGTGTGAACTGGGCTTACGGTATAGACGACGGTGGCCTGGACTTCGGCACCTGCCCGAAGGGCGGCTTGGATGGGAAGCCGTAGGTTCTCTATATCGTTAAGGGCATCAAAGATGCGGATGATCTTGATGCCATTAGCCACTGCCTTCGCTACAAATCGCTCTACTATGTCATCGGGATAGTGTTTGTATCCAACCAGGTTCTGTCCCCGGAGTAGCATTTGTAAGGGGGTCTTACGGACATGCTGACGGATGATGCGCAGTCTCTCCCACGGATCCTCTTCCAAGTATCGTAGGCAGACATCGAAGGTAGCTCCTCCCCATACTTCCAGGGAATGATAGCCAACCGAATCGAGTTTGCCTAAAATCGGCACCATATCCTCAGTCTGCATCCGGGTGGCCCACAGCGATTGATGGGCATCCCGCAAAGTTGTGTCGGTTATTCCGATGGGACGTCCCTTCATTGGTGCACCATCCTCTATTTGATTTCTCCACAAAGCGCAACACTCCAACTTGCTGTTTATAATGAGGCAGAACCAGCGGAAAGTCAAGGGATTCCCGCAAGTTATACGGTATACATTGCTGTAGAAGCGGCCTGGACCTACCCAAGACCGAACCTTTGTATAAACGATAAAGCCGGGTCGAGTAGACCCGGTCTGTCTCTACTTTTCGTTCCAGGCTAGGCCAACCAATGTGCAGCGCCAACCAAGGTGTAGCGCTCTTACCAGGATTCACCCATGCCTTCCATGCCGTAATCATACATGTTGCCCTGACACGTGCAGGGTTCGGGAGTACCCGTCTCCAGTTGGACTCCATGCTCGTGCTCTTCATTTACCGTAGTCATTCCATCTGCCTGATGAACATGCTGTCCCCCGCACAGTGGGATGGGCGGCCCTGTATAGATGCTATACCCATGGGAGTGCTCTCTATCGGTGGTGGAAATACCCGCTATACGGTGAATGTGGCCTCCCATAGCGGGAATCACCGGCCCTGTAGTTCCAACTACCTGGTGGATGTGTTCCAAGGCTACCTCTGTGGGCCCAACGTAGGGATGTACATGACCTCTTTGCCAATGCTCCATAGAATCTACCTCCAGCTCACATGATGGTATACTCTATGCGTTAGCCAAGAGATAGGTCCCAAAAGACAAATCATGCCATGCGCCTTCTGCTATGCTGCACCGCCATGGGAAAGCCCAAAAGAAACCAATCAGCGCAAGAACCGAAGACTCCCTAGTCCAGCTCCGATACGTTCCGCCATTCCACCTACGATATTTGCCCAGCTCCTGGTAGGCAGACCCATGGCCTGCAGCCAGCTTAGGGTAAACCCCAAGAATACAAGGCCCAAAAAGACAACCAATTCCCGCCAGAGTTTGGATCGCAACAGGCGGGGCATTTCATACAGCACTATCCCTCCGAAAAGAAGCACAATCCCAACAAAGCCCATCTATCGTCACCTTCTCATCGGTAAACCTATCTCCGTCAATCCAGTCTTATGGAGCTTGACTGTGACCTCGGTCTTCACCTCTAGTTCAGGGAAGCCTCTATCATTCCAGTCTTCTCTTAGGCGCCGCCACTCCTTGGGATACTCTTGATATATGGCTTGGCCAAATCCGAACACATCGGACTTTAGCTCCCTTTGGGCTTTATCCACCGCCGCCATGATCTCATTTACAATGACTGTAGCCATACGTCGTTCCATAGCAGACATCATTCTCGTCGTGTCAGTCACTTCAAACATGGCCTGGATATCACCTACGTTTGCCTCTGCCTCCACAATCACAGTCGCGGAAGGTCTTCCCTCCACAATCTCCGGTTTGAGCTTGCTTCTGGCCCGCATAAGCTCCAGGCCAACATACTTATCGGAGACTTCGGGCCTTTCAACGATGATGATGCCACTTTTAACTTTACCCATGATCCAGTTGTAACCCCTGGTCTCCGGCTGGTCAAACCAGCCCACTAGTTTAGGTCCTTTGAAGACGGCTGCCCCGGTAATGCGGGGAGCTCGGGAGATAGTAGTTCGCTCCATCTGTCCCCGAATATCCACATCGGGTGGTCTATCGATACTCTCCGCACGAATGGCTACCGGTTCAATGCCTTCTCCAGCCAGGGCAATCAGGAACTGGCGAAGATCAACGTCTACCACAGTAGACTGAGCCCCGGTGCCGGTTTGGAGTATACCTAGATAAGCCCCAGAGCTCAGACGTTCCATCTCCAATTCTGTCTGGAGAAAATCCGATGCTTTCCCACCCTTGAAAATCGCTAGTTTGGCAGTTTGCCTCGTCTCGCCGTCCCGAAAGAAGATATCTAGCACATCTTCAATTCCCCTCCGTGCTAGTTCCTCCCCGAAGACTAACCATTGGCTATGGGCCCAATAGAGCCGGCGGGAGGACTGATGCGCGAAGTTGCGGATAGCTTCAAAAGTAGTATAGCCGGTGCTGCTCACAAGCCAAAATGACCTTTCGGTGGCAACGCCTCCCATGGCGGAGGCTACTAGTGTCGCTGGTTTCGCTATCTGTACGGTCACCTGGACCTTCTTCGGTTCAGCGGCACCATCGATACCGGTCGCGGTAACAAAGGCCAATGTCTCGATTTCCCGTCTATTCCAACAACCCCCCAGGAAAAGCAGAGTACTACTTAGTATGATGCAGATCCACTTTTTGTATAGACGTGGCACCCTTACCTCCCCTTTCCCGTGGCTCTTTGTATCAGGCGACGAACGAAGGTCATGGCATACAAAAACAAAGGGGTAGCAACGGTAACAAAGAAACTGATAGTCCCAAATCTCTGTACAGTCATAAAATCCGAGGCATCGACGACATCACTAAAGAACCATTCAGACAAGACCCCGATCAGGGCACCCACAGGGTACGCTAATCCCTGTAGGTCCGATAATTCAAACAGCTGTGCGATACCCAACATGGCAGCCCAAAGAAAAAGGCACTGCTTCACTCCAGCACTCAAAGTCCAAGCGATAAGGGGAATAACTTCCAGCCTCTCCAGGACTAAGGGATAATGGATGATTCTACCTAGGCTCAAAGCAGGCATGATCAGAGCGGATACGAATGGGCCAAACACTAAGGCCACTACCATTGTAAACAATGTAAAAAGAAGGCCCGATAGTAGGAGGGTATAGATAATGTATCTACCAGCCTCCCGGGGTTCAGCCAGATAGGGAACCAGCATG
>JAAYRF010000153.1 GCA_012518905.1 Bacillota bacterium
TCATGCTAAATGCATGGATGACTGAATAGACAGTGAACACGCCAAAAAGGATTAAGAAAGGGGACAGGCACAGATAAGCGGTGAGTGCCTCCACCGTTTTCTGCTTGGATAGTGAACGTCGTCTCATTGAATGACTCCCCTTGTCTGAACAGCGGCGTCGGCAGGGAGGGGATTACCCCCTCCCTGTGGCCGAAGCCGAAGAGTTATTTCATGGCCTTCTTCAGGTTGCTCTCCGCCTTCTTTAGGGCCTCTTCAGGATCAATCTTACCTACGATAACGGCATCAAAGGCCTTCTCGATCTCGTCGATAACCTGTTGGCTATAGCGACCGTACTGGTTAGGACGGGAATACGGAACGCCTGCCATTACTGCTCTAGATTCGGGAGCATCAGCAAAATGTGGATGCTCAAAGAGCTCAGTCATGGAAGGCAACACATGACCGCTGGTTAGAATTCTAATCTGATTTTCTTTACCCGATAGGTACTCTATAAGCTTCCAGGCCGCCTCTGGATGCTTTGTTGTCTTGGGGATGGAATACGATACTGTGAAGGAAATATTCCCCCGACCTTTAGGCCCCATTGGCAACTCTACTGCACTCCAGTCCAAATCTGGATAGTTGCTAAACAGAGTCGGTATAGCCCAGCCACCTTCCATGGCCATGGCTACTCTGCCCTGACCGAAGGCGTCCCGTTCCCGAGTAGCACCTACATCAGAGGGCATCACAGCAATGCCTTTCTTGTATAGGTCAGTGTAGAACCTAAATGCCTCCATGAATTCTGGATCGGTAATAGCCAAACTGCCATCATCATTGATGACCCTGCCACCATTTTGATAGACTAATGATAACCAGCGAGGTGGCCACTTGCCTAACACCAGACCATATACGTTATCCACTGCTCGACCATCGGTCTTGGTCAATTTTGAAGCAGCTTCCTCCAGATCGCTCCAGGTCCAATCCTTGGTAGGATACTCTACTCCAAATCGATCGAATAAGGCCTTGTTGTAATAGAGAACCATCGTGTTAAAATCCTTGGGGATCCCATAGATCTTGCCCTCATAGCGAAATGCATCTAGCAAGGCAGGTGCATATATGTCGGGATCGGTGCCAGTCTTCTTCATGAAATCATCCAAGGGAAGCAAAGCGCCCGTCGCCATGAACTGGGGAGCGTAAACGGCATCGACGAAGAATACGTCTGGCGCATTGCCAGCGGCTAACATGACCTGGATTTTAGTCAAATAGTCCACAGGGATCGGTTCATACCTAACCTTGATATCAGGATTTTGGGCTTCAAAGGCATCTAGCTGCTCCCTCATCAGGGCTTCAATCTCAGGGCCTGCTGACCAACCCGAAACACGAATCGAAACCGGAGCGGCAGCTACCGCCGTAGTAAAGAGTGCAACAATCAGAATTGTAAGCAACGCTGTTCTTTTCATTTTCTCCCTCCGTCCTCAAATAATCGCAAATCGCTCGTCACTGATACAAGCCTCTTTTTCCCTCGTTACCCCGTCAATTTCAACAACTGATACCCTGTTACTGCATCAGTAACGAGGATATCGATCCACTTGCCTTTCAAGGCTGCCAGAATCGGTACTAACTTCCTTTCTCCTCCGGCCACGGCCACCACCGTCTCGGTCTCCCGAAGCTTCGGTAACGGTATGGAAAGCATCCTGTCATCGAATCCAATCGGCTGAAACTGACCGGATTCATCGATAAACCGAGCACAGATATCGCCCACCAAGCCTCTCCGATAGATCTGCTCCGCCTCATCCCCAAGGGCTCTCACCATTATGTCTGACAACCGAGGCTGTGTGGTACCAATCCCCACTATCGCCAAGTCAAGATCATCCCAGTTCGCTAATGCCTCTTTTACATAAGCATCATCGAGGAGTGCTTGCTTAGTTGCAGGTTTCTCCACCAGTAATGGCAAATAGAACGAAACCCAACGCCCCTGACAATTCTCGGCGAAGCTACGACAGACTTCGCTTACCTGGGCTTCCGCAGGTTGTTCTGGTATCCAACCCAATAAAGGAACAAAGGTAGACCCAAAACCTTGGTACGGGCCCAATCCCGCCATGGCAGATACCACATGAGGGAAAAATGAGCCCCAGCCTATGCCTACCTTCATGTTAGGTGCCAAAATATCCAACAGTAGTTGAGCACATCCCCGCCCCAACCTCTTGTTTAGAGCCAGAATGCTCATGGGGCCTTGCTGGACGACGACGGCACCCTCTAGACCGAACTTCCCTACCAGAGCGTCTTCCAGTTCTGATAGCATTTCCACAGGATGAGCTATCTCAATCCGTACGATGCCCCGTTCTCTTGCTTGTTGCAGCCATCGCTGTACTGTCCCACGGGATGTATGGAATCTTTGGGCAATCTCTGTCTGAGTCTCTTCATGTACATAGTACAGCTCCGCAACCTCGGCCAAAATCGCATCCATATCATTTGCCGCGGCCATTCGATTCACCTCCCCACCTTGCAATTGCACTGTGCATTTGCACGCCCATACTAATTCGCCACATCTGCTGCAACTCCTCCTGCTTTTGAAAAAATCTTGCCTTGTTGACCCCTTACGAAAAACAAAAAAGGCCTACCGTCAGGTAAGCCTTCTTTATGAAATTGCCTAAACCACCTGCTAGGATGAGGATAACCTTGCCTGAATATAGATGCTACACTCAAGGCGTTTTTTTAGTAGCGCACAGCTTAGGGAGTCGGGCTCCCGTATATCTCCGTTAACACTAACAGCATTGGCATGACATCCTCCACTGCAGAAAAACCGCGCCCAACACCCGCGGCACGTTGCTTTGTTCAGAACGTTAGATTCTTGAAATAAACTCTGAATGCTAGCATCCAAATCCGGATCCTGGATATTGCCCATGGTATAGCCATGCCTCCCAACGAACTGATGGCACGGATAGATGTCCCCATTTGGTGTTATCGCCAGATACTCAGTTCCTGCACCGCATCCAGTAAGCCTCTTGGCAAGGCATTGCCCCTCCAAAAGTGACAGATTGAAGTGATAGAACTCAAACCCTCTCCCCATGTCGTGCATGGAGCAATAGTACTCCGCCAGTTCGTCGTATTGCTCAAACAAAATAGGCAGATCATCTATAGAAAGTGAGTATGGCTCTTTAGGGTCTGCAACAACAGGCTCTACCGAAACTCGGTCAAATCCTATCTCTACTAGGTGCTTCACATCGGCAAAGAAGTCCTTGTTATAGGCGGTATAAGTCCCCCGCACATAGTACTGTCGTTCTTCTCTTAGCTCAACCATCTGCTTCAGCCGAGGCACTATGACCTCATAGACTCCCTTGCCCCGGGCAGAAACTCTCACATGATCATTAATGCTCTGTCGCCCATCTAGACTAAGCACCAAGTTGAACATGGTTTCATCCAGATAACGAGCGGTTTCTTCGTCAAGCAACAGTCCGTTGGTGGTAAGGGTGAACCGGATTTCTTTACCCATGGCGTCAGCACGACTCTCTCCGTACGCCACTGTCTCCTTAACTACCGGCAGATTCAGCAGAGGCTCCCCTCCGAAAAAATCGACCTCAACTCGATCCTTTCCTGAACTGTTTGCCAGAAGAAAGTCAATGGCTTGCTGGGCTATATCTAGAGGCATATTGAGTCGTTCACCGCCGAAATTGCCTGTACCGGCAAAGCAATAGCGGCATCGCAGATTGCAATCATGGGATACATTTAGACAGATGGCTTTGAGGGAGACTTTATGCTGTAGCCCATCTGCCAGTTCATCCACATAGGCATCATCATGAAACAGCAACCCAATATCCATCAGATCCAGGAGATCGCCAGCAGCCTCCCTTACAGCTTTCGCACCATGCTTGGCAAAGAGCCTAGTATACGCTACCCGCTGCCCCCCGTCACTGGAATCTCCAACACCGTCCCGCCAGGTTCTGAGAATATTAGCAGCGCTTTGACTTGAGTCTTCACCTTCACCACCATCTATCTGACTCCCAGTCATCTCCAACACATCGCCTAAGACATCATAGGCAATCTCATCTAGTTCATGGATAGCAGCACTCCCACCGTCTACAGCAAAATACATACCGCCCTGGCAGAATCTATGGACTGATATCATCGGCCATCACCCCTAAGTCATCCACGAAAAATCCACGAGTCAGCCCATAGCCCCTGCTCGTGGATAGATCCCCTGCCCAATGCCGGTTAGGGAGGGAAGCGTGGTCACCCACGCCCTAACCCCCATCCCTAACCACTGACTACTTGCTTTCACAAGCTATGTTACCCACAGTACATGATGTCTTGCAGGCAGACTGACAAGCAGCCTGACATTTCCCGCATCCACCCGTCTCTAGACTGGCCTGTAGGTTATACCTGCTGAGAGTTCTTACATGGCGCTTTGGTGTTTTTTTCATACATTCGGTCCATCTTGCTTCACTACAAGCAAGTGGTACCTTCCCTCCTTTGAAATATATTGGTTGATTGAATCATCAACACTAATCCTTGTTAGCTGCGCTCCACTAGGTGACAGGCGACAAAATGGCCTCCACCAACATCAGCAAAAGCTGGCTCTTCCTGTTTGCAGATATCTTTGGCCACAGGGCAGCGAGTATGAAAACGACACCCCGAAGGTGGGTTAATTGGTGATGGTACGTCACCCTCCAGAATAACGCGCTCCCGTGTAAGCGTTGGATCTGGGATAGGTATAGCAGACAGAAGGGCCTGCGTATAGGGGTGAAGCGGGTTGTCATACAGGGCCTGTTTTGACGTCAGCTCCACTATCTTCCCCAAATACATTACTGCCACCCGGTCAGATATATGCTTTACCACGCTTAGATCATGGGCAATGAATAAATACGTAAGTCCGTACTCAGCCTGCAGATCCTGGAGCAAGTTGACGACCTGAGCTTGGATAGATACATCCAGTGCAGATACAGGCTCATCACAGACTATGATCTTAGGATTGACTGCCAGAGCTCGTGCAACACCGATGCGTTGCCGTTGGCCTCCACTAAACTCATGGGGATAGCGCCGAGCATGATAGCTCGCCAAACCCACAACCTCCAACAGCTCTTGCACACGCCGCTCTTTCTCCTGGCCCTTAGCGATGCCGTGGATCTGCATGGGCTCTCCAATAATATCTCCCACGGTCATTCGTGGATTGAGAGAAGCATAGGGATCCTGGAAAATGATCTGCATATCCCGCCTGAGCTCCCGCATTTCTTCGCGGCCTAGCTCCAGCACATTGCGACCTTCGAACCATACTTCGCCGGAAGTAGCCTCGATGAGCCGCAGAATCAATCGACCAGTAGTGGACTTACCACATCCGGATTCGCCTACTAGTCCCAGAGTTTCTCCCCGGTTAATGGTGAAGGAAACCCCATCAACAGCCTTTACAGCCCCCACCTGTTTGGACATGATAAAGCCCTTCGTAATCGGGAAATGCTTGACTAGATCTTTCACTTCCAGTAAAGGTGCCGCACCCATCTCATACAACCTCCTTAAGCCTACGGTACTCTGTATATTTCCAGCAGGCTACCTCATGGCCTGGTCTATGGGTTAGAAGCTCCGGCTCCTCCACCTTACAGATTTCCTGAGCATCTTGACACCGTGGATGGAACCTACAGCCCTTCGGCATATAGGCTGGGTCAGGCACTACACCTTCTATGACCTGCAACCGCTCCTGCTCTACTGTGAGTTTGGGGATGGAACCGAGCAGCCCCAGTGTATAGGGATGCATCGGATCGCCAAACAAGAGCTTGACATCGGCTCTCTCTACAATCTTCCCGGCATACATAACAACTACCTTTTCTGCCAATTCTGCCACCACTCCGAGATCGTGGGTAATCAGCATGATAGATGTACCAAACTCATCCCGTAACTGCCGCATGAGATCTAGAATCTGAGCCTGAATCGTTACATCCAAAGCTGTGGTTGGTTCATCGGCTATGAGTAGCTTAGGATTGCAGGACAACGCCATGGCGATCATCACTCTTTGCCGCATGCCACCACTCAGCTGGTGTGGGTATTCATCTACCCGTCTCTCCGGTGAAGGAATCCCTACCAAGCGCAGCATTTCTATGGCTTTTTCGCGAGCAGCTGCCTTGTCTAGATTCTGATGCAAGACAATGGCCTCTATGATCTGGTTTCCAATTGTGAAAACCGGATTAAGTGATGTCATGGGCTCTTGAAAAATCATAGATATTTCGTTACCCCGGATCTTGCGCATCTCTGCCTCGGTCTTTTTTAACAAATCCGAGCCTTCAAAGATGATCTCCCCGTCAACAATTTTGCCAGGTGGGTTGGGAATCAGCCGCATAATCGAAAGTGAAGTCACACTCTTACCGCAACCGGACTCACCTACGATTCCTATAGTCTCGCCCTTGTTGATGCTAAAATCTACGCCGTCTACAGCGGGAACAACACCGTCTTCGGTGTAGAAATACGTTTTCAAGCCTCGAACTTCAAGTAGCTTTTCCGCCACTGCTCCTCGCCTCCTCCATTATCCGAAGGCAAGTCTGTATTGTTAACAAGATCCTGCCCTGCGGATAACAAACCCGTCACTCACGTATATTCCATAAAACCTCGCCCATCCCTCCCCGTACCATGGCTAAGCACCTTCTTGGCCATAGATACGGGACGCACCACCTTCTAAACCAGGAACTACTTGTTCAGCCTCGGATCCAAAGCATCTCGCAATCCGTCACCTAAGAGATTAAAACCTAGAACGGTAAGAGATATGGCGGCGCCGGGGAAAATCGACCACCACCACTGACCTGATAACAGATAGTCCTTACCCTGGTTGATCATGTAGCCCCAGCTCGGAGTAGGTGGCTGAGTACCAAAACCAAGAAAAGTCAAGGAAGCTTCGATCATGATCACAGAGCCCATACCTAGAGTAATCTGGACAATAACTGGTGCAATGACATTAGGCAATATGTGTTTGAATATGATTTTGAAATCTCTGGCACCCACGGCTCTCGCTGCCTCAACAAACTCCGTCTCCTTGATGGCCATTACCTGCCCTCTCACAACTCGTGCAATGGATGGCCAACTCACAAAACCAATGGCTACGTATACCAGACCCAGGCTGGCAGGCCGGAAGGCGACTATGGATAACACAAATAAGAGGAATGGAAAAGCATATATTACATTGATCAGCCAACTTATAACATCGTCTGTTTTGCCTCCATAGTACCCAGCTACAGCGCCCAGTGTAACTCCTATGAACAAGGATACTATACTAGCTGCGACAGCAATAGTCAAAGAAATCCTGGTCCCATAGATAGTACGGCTCAATATGTCACGCCCATAAAGGTCTGTCCCAAACCAGTGTTTGGCACTAGGTGGCGCCAGTCTAGCCGCTCTCCCCTCCGTCCAGATAAGCTGCTCTATAGGGTCGTAAGGGGCCACTAAGGGAGCAAATATGGCCAAGAACGCCATAAACAATACCAAGAACAAGCCAAGCATGGCCAGACGGTTTTTCTTCAATCTTCGCCAGCCATCTGCCCAGAGACTCCGCCCCTTTGGCTCTCTATCAGTGGCTGCTTGTTCAATAGTACTAGGTCGTAAAGCCGTCTCTTGCTCGCTCAACTCTATCCCTCCAATAAACGCGAATCGCCCTGAAGCGCGAATAAACTAACATCAGTCATACCGAATACGCGGATCGAACAGGGCATATGACATGTCTACAATCAAGTTGGAAAGAATGAAAAGCCCTGCAAGAAACAATACTTCTCCCCGGATAATCGGGAAATCTCGGTACGTCAGCGCTTCGACAAATAATCGACCAACGCCGGGCCACTGGAAAACTGACTCGATAAGCACTACACCACTCAATAGGCTCGCTGTCTCTACTCCAATGATAGTCACCACAGGAATCATCGCGTTCTTCAGCGCGTGCTTCAAAACTACCGTCCTAGCCCCCAGTCCTTTAGCCCAGGCGGTACGGATGTAATCTTGCCTGACAACCTCTAGCATACTAGAGCGAGTCATCCGTGCGATCAGAGCCGCCGGCCGGATGCCCAGTGTCAAGGCCGGCAGGACTAGATAGACAAACTCGCCATTGCCCGTACCTGTCCCGGGAACCCAGCGCAAAATCACGGCGAAGACATATATGAAGAGGAGACCGACCCAAAAAGATGGAGCCGAAATCCCCAGTAAAGCCAAGAACATACTAGAATAGTCAAGCCATGAATACTGCTTCACTGCCGATATAATACCAAAAGTCATGCCTAAAACTATGGCTATAACCATTCCAGTTAGCCCCAACCTTACCGTCGCCGGAAATCTGGACCAGATGGCCTCATGTACATCCATGTTATTGCGATAAGATCTTCCTAGATCAAAGGTAATAGCAGACTTGAAGAAATTCCACATCTGCACCAGTATGGGATCATCAAGACCCATCTCATGCCTAATCTTGGCAATAGTTTCCGGATTACCGGCTTGCCCTGCCA
>JAAYRF010000004.1 GCA_012518905.1 Bacillota bacterium
ATGAGTGTCACTCTGGAAGAAGCTGTCAATATGGCTAAAGCGGCCAAAAAGGCTGATCGCATCCTCAGCATCGGTTTTCAGCCCCGCTATGATCCGAACATGCAGGTGATTCGGGATATAGTGCAGTCCGGAATTTTGGGGAAAATCTATTACGTGGAGACCGGTGGCGGCCGGCGGCGGGGAATGCCCGGCGGCTCTTTCATCAACAAGGCCGAGGCAGGTTTTGGGGCCATTGCAGACATCGGCTGCTACTCACTGGATATGGCCTTAAACGCCTTGGGTTATCCAAAGCCACTTACGGTGACAGCTCATTCCAGTGATTATTTCGGCAAGTCTCCTAAGTACAGCGGGGGCTGGGAGCCAGAAGAATTCCAGGTAGAAGACTTTGGTACGGCCTTTATCCGCCTCGAGGGAGACATCGTCTTGTACTTCAAGATATCTTGGGCTATGCACTTGGATTCCATGGGAGCTACCTTCTTCTTGGGTCAGGACGCCGGCCTGAAATGCACTCCTGGCGGTACCGGTAATTGGGGCGGAGCCTGGGACGGTGGTGTAGGCTCTATCACTTTGTATCACGATCTACGAGGTCATCAGACAGAGAGCCCCATTCCCGTTGTGCCTCGGGATTTCAATATTTTCACCGAAAAAGTGCGGGACTTTGTCTTAGCTGTCCGTGACGGTGGCTCTGCTCCCATACCAGGCGAGCAGATAGTAAGGAATCAGGCTGTCATCGATGGGATCTTGAGATCCGCAGCCAGCGGCAAAGAAGTAGAGATCGTAATTCCTGAGATCTAAAGAGTTAGGAAGCGAACCTTAAGTGCCATAACCGAATGGAGCCAGGCCGGGTAGCAAAGACCGCCCGGCCTGCCGATTTAGAAGACTTGTCTTGAAGACTTTGTAAGAACCTTCAAATTCCTTGGCCCAAACGCCTGAGCCAAAAGACTGGTGAGAGGGCTGTCATTATGTTGAGTCCTTCGGGTTTTTCCCGTATCCATAGCCTAGATCTATACACTTCAGATCGATATTCAACAGATTCTCATATTTTGGTGAGATTAGGGATCTCAAGCTCCTTTGGGCGTGGTCCGTTGGTATCTGCCCAAAAAGCCCAAGGAAGGCACCGAAGAGAACCATATTGGCGACCCGCTCGTCTCCTGCCTCCGCGGCTAGCTCGGAAGCGGGGATGGGAATGGGGCAGCCGGAGATCTCGCCGAGGGACGGTTTGACTACATCGGAGTTATATATGACATACCCTTCTGCATCAACATCATGGGCAAACCGCTCCCAAGAAGGCCGGTTTAATATCAAAAGGTAATCGGGCCTATCGATGACAGGAGAACCTATAGGGCCATGGCCGATCACCACGGAGCAGTTGCAGGTACCGCCCCGCTGCTCCGGCCCATAGGAAGGATACCACGTAACCTGATAACCCGAAAGCAGAGCTGCTTCTGCCAGTAAGCGCCCGGTAAACAGCACACCTTGACCGCCAAAACCAGCAATCATGATCCCGTATTCCATGGCGGGGCCTCCTTTACTCGAAAGTCCGAAACACCTTTAGAGGGTACACTTGGGCCATCTCCTTGTCTACGAACTCCAAGGCAGCTATTGGGTCTAGATGCCAGTTGGTTGGGCACGTGGACAAAATCTCCACTAGGCTAAATCCCCGCTCGGCTATTTGAGCTCGAAAGGCTAGTTTGATGGCTCGTTTTGTTGTGTGGATTCCTGCAGGGGAAGTGACCTTAGTGCGGGCCAGATAGGCCACTCCCGGTAGTGTGGCGAGCATTTCTGCAACCGGCAGTGGGTAACCATGGGCTTTAGCCTCCCTGCCACCAGGGCTAGTAGTGGATCTTTGGCCGAGCAAAGTGGTGGGAGCCATTTGACCACCGGTCATTCCATAGACAGCATTGTTGACAAAGATAATGGAGATGTTCTCTCCGCGGTTAGCGGCATGGACAGTCTCCCCGATACCGATGGATCCCAAATCGCCATCTCCTTGATAGGTAAAGACGAAGCTCTCGGGCTGAGTCCGTTTGATTCCTGTAGCTACCGCCGGCGCCCGTCCATGGGCAGCTTGCTGCATATCACAGCGAAAATAGTCATAGGCAAAGACTGAGCAGCCCACCGATGCTATGCCGATGGCTTTACCCCTCAGATCGAGTTCCTCCAAGACCTCGGCTACCAGCCGGTGGATGATGCCATGGGTGCAACCAGGGCAGTAGTGAAAAGGCTTATCCGTCAAAGTACCAGGTCGGGCTGCAACGAGCTCCATAGGCAAACCTCCCTCAAGGACTA
>JAAYRF010000154.1 GCA_012518905.1 Bacillota bacterium
AATAAGCTGCTTGATCCTCTCTAGTTCTATGGGTGGAGCAGAGATGGTTAAGACATCGCCGGTGGCCGTGCCCTTGACATAAGTAGTGAGAAAAGCCGGTAGCTGATCCAAAATCTCTTGGGCTTGCACGTTCTTCAGCTGAATTATTTCGGTCTCCACCAAGGCACCAAAGGTGGTATTCCTTGGATCGGGTAAACCGACGAAATAGAAATCATCTACCTTACGATAGGACAGACCCCCACTAAAGAGAATCATCCTCAAGGCCTTCTCTATGGGAATATCAACCAAATCCACTGTTACACGACCATTAACCGTCTGATCCGCGATGATGCTCACTCCGGTCTGCAGCGAGATCTCACTGAGAGCTTCCCTTAAGTCCGTATCAAAGAACATGATGGTGACCAACGGCTCCCCATCGGCAGATTGGGCAAAAGAAGCCCCGCTCAAGAGCAGAATCATTAATCCCAGCCAGATGACCATAATTCGTTTTAATTTTGGCATATCTTTACCCCCCGCTTAGTTACCCAGACTAGTATGCTCAAACTCAGCTTTCCAACGGTACAACAGTATAGACGATTACACCTTCATAGGTACCTGGAGCATCTTGCCATGTAGCTAACAATCGATAGTCCATGTCAAACGTACTCTCCCCAGCAATCGGCGACACCAGGATGGGTTCTAGGATGCTGTCCTTTGGCTTAAGAGCTTGCCATGGGAGATCTTCGCTAGACCCCACCCTGCGATATCCCATCTGTGAGGTAGGTAAGCGAGCACCACGGGGCCCGACGAAGGCATCACCCAAGGAACATGCATATATTGCATACCCTATGTTGCCACCTGCTCTCACCCTTACGGCAGCAGGTTTGGTAGCTAAGATACCTTCCTCCAATAGGATTGCGTCTTTGGTTATGTCGAAATCCTCTTCTTCGAATACGAGCTTGTCTGCGCCCAGATCTACCCATAGAACCTGGGGGATACCCATGACTATCTGCATTGTCGCGATACGTAAAACTTGAGCGCTTGCTGTGCTCACAAAGGTAAGGACTAGCACTGGCAGTACAAGTATCAACTTATTCATTTTCGTCATAGATGTATCCCTCCGTGTTTCCCAATATTCGCCCAATTCACCCCATTTCCTGCCCGTGTTCTAATAATATTGGGTGTATCTAAAAAACAAGTTAAACAAGTCTGTTAGCCAACTGGGGAACCATCCGGTTTGGAGCGAAGGCAAAATAGTAAAGCAATCGGAAGTATTTACAAAGCCACCCCGATGCGGATCGTATCGGGGTGGCCTGATCTTATACCATGTTACCTAGCTTCAACGGTGAATACCAGTGTATCCTCATAGGTTCCGGCTGTATACGATGTCCAGTCCTTCAAAATAGTCTGCCAGTAACCACTAGCGGATACTTGGCCGTTCCACTTGCCTGGCTCTCTGGAAATGGATGGCCAGGCCTGCTTTCCAGGCCTAAAGACTCTGGGAAGAAACGACAAACCATGTACTCCATATGTGATCCAGTCATTTGCCTTCGGATCATCGAAGCCCGTAGAGTGAATACCTAGCTTGATCTTGGTATTCGTACCCCCGCTAACGGGTACCCAGACCTGCCCATTTAAAAATGTGCCGGGCCGGCAGAAGGAGATATCCATATCGTTAAGACTAATCTCAGCCCAAGGTACAACATGCAGCGTGACATCCATCGTCTCTGTTTTCGGCAGATTGCCTTCACACTCGGCTGGTGGTGGGGGGGTCGGTGGCCAGCACCACTCTACTCCCACGTCACCTAGTACTTCTGCCTCCTCTGCCAAAGCAGCAAATCCAATACCGAGCACTAAAGCTATAGCTAGCATCCATACGGACAATCTCTTCACTTTAGGTCCTCCTTCAATATAAAAAGTCCTGCTGTCCAATACATCCACTTAACTAAAACCCCTCAGCTTTAGGCAATACCACCTCCTAGACTATTGCCAAATGGTCACTTAAAATCTGTGTGGTGGCTTGTTATGGTTTGAATATAAACTGGGGGCCTCAAATTTGCCTTATAACAGGCTCAAAACACTCTCAATAGTTGTGGGACTTTGTGCCTATATTGCCATTTTTGGGATTGAGATCTGCTAGATAAAATAAAAAGGGTGGAAGTCTCCACCCTCTCGGCTTTCTACACTATTCACTTATGGGTACTATTTGGCCCCTGCCGGAAAGCATCAGCTTTAGCAGCTTGGGGTATAGCCTATCCCTGTCTTTGCTGGATCTTCGCCCAGGTATCCCTAAGGGCTACTATCCGGTTAAACACTAGGCTGTCTGGCTTGGAGTCCACTGTATCCACACAGAAGTACCCCTGGCGCTCAAACTGATAAAAACTGCCGGGAGCTGCCTGCGCTAAGCTCGGCTCTAGCATACAATCCTTTAGAACCTCCAGGGAGTTGGGGTTGACATAAGATACGTAGTCTTCTGCATCGGCGGGATTCTCGATGGTAAACAGACGGTCGTAAAGCCGCACTTCTGCCTTAACGGCATGGCGAGCAGATACCCAGTGAACGATACCCCGTACTTTCCGTCCATCGGGAGTGGAACCCCCTAAAGTATCCGGATCATAGGTGCACCGCAGCTCCACTACCTGGCCGTTCTCATCTTTGATTACATCCTCACATTTGATGACATAGCCATACCGCAGGCGCACCTCCCGACCGGGAGCCAAGCGACGATAGCGCCTGGGAGGGTCCTCCATGAAGTCCTCCTGCTCAATATATATCACCCTCGATAGGGGCACCTTGCGGCTACCCATACTGGCATCTTCAGGGTTATTGACAGCCTCTAGCTCCTCTACCTTATCTTCTGGGTAGTTTTCAATCACTACCCGCAAAGGACGCAAGACCGCCATGGCTCTAGGGGCACGCTTGTTCAAATCATCTCGGACGCAATGCTCCAGCATAGCCATATCAACTAAGCTGTTATTTTTGGCTACTCCTACCCGCTCACACAGATCTCTGACAGCCTCCGGTGTGTATCCCCGGCGTCTAATCCCCGCTATGGTAGCTAGCCTAGGATCATCCCAGCCGGTAACGTAGCCAAGCTCCACTAGTCGCAAGAGTCTGCGCTTACTGGTGATAGTATAGGAGAGATTGAGCCTTGCAAACTCAATTTGCTGAGGCCGACAGGGAACGCTGACATTCTCCAACACCCAGTCATATAAGGGTCGATGATCTTCGAACTCCAGCGTACAAATAGAATGGGTAATCCCCTCCAGCGCATCGGAGATGGGGTGGGTAAAATCATACATCGGGTATATGCACCAATCATCGCCAGTACGGTGATGATGCATGCGCTTGATCCTATACAAGACTGGATCTCGCATGTTCATATTAGGAGAAGTCATGTCGATCTTAGCCCTTAATACTCTCGAGCCATCGGGAAACTCTCCGGCTCGCATGCGCTTGAAGAGATCGAGATTCTCTTCTATGGACCGTTCTCGATAAGGACTATTCTTGCCTGGTTCAGTCAGTGTGCCTCGATACTCACGGATCTCTTCCGCGGAAAGGTCATCAACATAAGCTAAACCCTTTTCAATGAGTTCTATGGCATAATCATATAGCTGTTCGAAATAGTCAGCAGCATGGTAGAGTTTGTCTCCCCAATCAAACCCTAACCACTTGACATCCCGCTTGATAGCCTCCACATACTCTAGCTCCTCTTTCGCGGGATCTGTATCGTCAAAGCGCAGATGACAAGTTCCATTAAACTTCTCGGCCAATCCGAAGTTGAGGCAAATGGACTTGGCATGCCCAATGTGCAGATATCCATTGGGCTCAGGCGGAAACCTCGTTACCACTCGTCCCCCATGCTTATCGCTCTTAAGATCCTCAATGATAATGCTTTCAATGAAATTGGCTGGCTGCATATTAGATATATCCACACTAAAGACTCCCTTCAGTATCCATGGATTTCGCCCACTTTCAGCTAGCAAGATGACCATGATGAAGCTTCTGGGCCACTACCGAAAACGTCCTTGTGACTAGATACGCCAACTACACCATCCACTGTTTGCTAGCCGATGGAAGAATTGTCCGATCGCGGCTAGGCACAATACTAGCCTTCTAGATTGCATTATACCCAAGAAACCAGGCCTCAGCAAGGAAGACCTTCTATAGACAAAGAGGATGTACAGCCTATGGGCTCGAATTCAGGGGAGAGGTCTGAGCCAATAGCCTCATATAGTCACACCTTCGCTCTGAGATTGGCTGTGCCGGTCCTAGACTCATACTGTACCATGGACAGTGGTATATCTATAATAACCCTATTACGAGAGGGGGAGAGCCCATGTGCAAGAAGGGGACTGTTCTGGAAGCCGTCATCGAAGAGACGGTCTATCCCAACAAAGGTCTAGTATACCATGACGGAAAGAGAATCCTCGTCCATGAAGGGCTAGAGGGACAGAAGGTAAGGATCAGGATTACCCGTAGACGCCACGGCAGAACCGAAGCCAAGATCCTAGAGATTCTGGAAAGGTCGCCTTTCGAGCAAGAAGCCTACTGCCGGCAGTTCGGCTCCTGTGGTGGTTGCGCCTATCTTAACGTGCCCTATGCAGAGCAGCTTAGGATTAAAGCGAAACAGGTAGAGAAGCTTTTGCTAAACGCTGGTATTAGCGGCTTTGACTTCCTGGGTATAGAGCCTAGCCCCCGCACAACTGCCTACCGCAATAAGATGGAATACACCTTTGGAGATGCCGGGGATGGGGGATTATCCTTAGGATTGCACCGAAAGAGAATGCGTTACGAGATCTCGCCGGTAGATGGTTGCCAGTTGGTGGATGGAGACTTTCTGGCCATCTTGGATCTGGTACTAGATTACTGCCGAGACCTCGGGCTGCCCTTCTATCACAAAAAAAGTCGAGAGGGACTGCTGCGGAACCTTGTCATCCGCAAAGCCCATACCACTGGTGAGATCCTGGTCAACTTGGTTACAACTTCTCAAGCAAAGCTCGATCTGACAAAGCTAGGCACAAAACTGGAGAGTCTAGCTTTAGACGGTGAGATTGTGGGCTTTCTCCACACCATCAATGATGGCAAAGCTGATGCGATCCGGGCTGACTTCGTCAATATTATCTTCGGCAGTAGTGTGATTGTCGAAGAAATCCTAGGCCTTCGGTTTCAGATTTCGCCTTTCTCCTTTTTTCAGACTAACAGCTTAGGCGCGGAGAAACTATACACCATAGTACGAGATTTTGCTGGGTCTATGCCGGGCTTGGTGCTGGATCTGTACTGCGGTACCGGCACCATTGCCCAAATCATCAGCCCTCTTGCCCACAAAGTGATAGGCATAGAAATAATTGAAGAAGCCGTCGCGGCAGCCAAGGCCAATGCCCAGTCCAATAATCTCGATAACTGCAGCTTCATCGCCGGTGATGTCCTTATAGAATTGGGTAACCTTGCCTATAAGCCGGATCTCATCATCCTCGATCCACCCCGGGGCGGCGTTCATCCCAAAGCCCTTGAGAAGATCATGGCCATGGAAGCGCCCCATCTAGTCTATGTCTCCTGCCAGCCGGCATCGTTGGCCAAAGACCTCAGCGTATTGCAAGCAAGGGGATATAGGGCCACCCTGGTTATGTGCGTGGATATGTTCCCCCATACGCCTCATGTAGAGACCGTAGTCAAGCTGGGCTACTTGCCCAACTAAGGACTGCTG
>JAAYRF010000155.1 GCA_012518905.1 Bacillota bacterium
AGCGAGTTGCTGGGCGTGATCCGCAGCATTACGCGTGACAATCGACAATGCTCCACGCATATCAAAGCAATGCTGAATAAGGGTGCGGAGAGCTTCCTTGTCGTGGTCGTTGTCTTGATACGTTGATGGGAACACGTGCCCCAAGTCCAGCTGTTTTTCGTCGTCCATCCCGTTGATACCCAGCAAACCCACTATCTTGCCACCTTCTCGCAAACAGGCAGCCAAATATTGGTCCTTCTTGGACATGTAACTGACAGACTCTTTGCATGCTTCCTCAGATGTACACCACTTATCGAATGCCGGCCCCGGTGCAATCTACCAATCGAGGGCAAGCTCTTGGAAGTCCCGCCAGTCTTCCGCCGTGAATCGCCTGAGTATGAGCCGCTCAGTTTCGATCAACCCCATGTCTGCTCCTCCTCTTATCTGTGCAGCTGGTCATAAGGGCTATCATCAGCTTCTACCCTCGGTTACAGACTCTCACTAGTCCCCTAGATACCCTACACTCACCCATTCGTGTGTTGGTATTATCTTTTCGTCTTTCTTTTCTGCTCAAGGGCGAGAATTCCTTCTAGGTGCACAATTTGCATCCCGAAATGGTGTGGATACCTCACGAAAGATGGTACAGTCTCACCGAGAAGTATATGGTCCCGGAGGGACAGCCGCCTCTTACCAGGCTCGCCGCGGCAGGTCTCTCAAAGCTTGGCCACCCACCGATGCTCACCGTGGGCCAAGCTCAAGGCCGACCTAAGCCATGAGCGCTCGTCATTAGTAAGCATCGGTAGCACAGCAGTAAAGTCTATCTCATCCTTGGGCCTAGGCGACTTAGCCTTGTACAACAGCTGTATCTCGGGTCGGAGATACAAGATCTCTTCTGAAGTCTCTAGCCCAATCTCAGATAGCTGTCGTCGAATCCGAGGATCCCGTTTGAAAACCCAATCTCCGTCCTCCACATCAATCAACATGATTTGGATATGCCATCTTGATTCCGGCTTGGGGCGACACCAGATGTCCTGGATGGGACGATGGAGATACTCCCCCGGCAGCCAGAACCTAAGACTCCCCGGTGGGTCAGCCACATATAAATCCCAACCAGCCAGATACGCCTGGATCCCGACCTGATCCCTTCGCTGAAGGAGAATATCCATATCACCGTGGTCTCGTACGCATCGCCCCAGATGAAGCTCAATAGCCCAGCCTCCGGCAATCCACCAACTAGCTGAGAACCCATGCAGAAGCTCCCTAGCGGCACTGGGCGTGACCCTTTCCCATTGGTCTAATCCGGTTTCCATAGGCTGCCTCCCTCCCACCCTCGACCTTTTCTAAGCTCTGCAAAGTAATCCTTTGTACCTGTGACAACAGGGACGCTCGGCCGAAACTAGACCCTTTGAACCCAAACGTGATAGTCTCCTTGCACAATTTGCCCAATCGCATATTCCAGGTCAACCCCATGATTCCTGTAGCTTCTGGAAACGGAGACTCCATGTTGACCGCAGCCACTCATGGCCAACGACATGTTCTTCAGCTACTCCTATCCCCCATATAGGTTCCCGGAGTACCTCGCTGTGCCGTTCGGAAGCTGGGAGCTGTTCTGCAGCTGAGCCCGGTGAAACAGTTGGCCAGAACCCAATAGACAGGGTTTTGGCCTTTATTGTCAAATGTTATATGTGATAAGTTAGCTCTAGAGCCATTTTGGGGATGTGAGAGAAAAGATGCACAATACCAAATTCTCTCCCGGGATGCGGATCATCCTCCGGGATGAGGAATGGATGATCAAAAAGGTTGAGACCAACAGCTTCGGCAATCCGACCATCCACGTTATTGGCCTATCGCCGTTGGTCCAAGATCACGAGGCTTCATTTTTAGTTGATCTTGAAGATCGTATTGAGATCGTGGACCCGGTGAAGACCGCCTTGGTAGCCGATGAGTCCCCCTTTTTCTCCCGATCGCGGCTGTACATAGAAAGTCAGTGGCGGCAGAAAGTCCCCACTGATACCCGCCTGCATATCGGTGATAAGGCAGCAATGAACCTTTTGCCTTTCCAGCTGGAGCCAGCCCAGATTTCCCTTAGACAACCCCGGCAGCGCATATTGATTGCCGATGCCGTGGGATTGGGAAAGACTTTAGAAGCGGGGATTCTAATCAGTGAGCTCATCGCCCGTGGCAAGGGCAAACGCATTCTGGTCGTTACAGTAAAAAGCATGATGACACAATTTCAAAAAGAGTTGTGGAACCGGTTTACCATTCCCCTCGTCAGGCTTGACTCCAATAAGATCCAGCGTATCCGTGCTCAGATTCCAGCCAACTATAACCCGTTCTTCTATTATGATCGCACGATTATCTCCATGGATACCCTGAAGCGTGATGTGGAGTACCGCACACATTTGGAAAACGCCTGGTGGGATATTATCGTTATCGATGAGGCACATAATGTTGCAGTTCGAGGTAAACGGCAGGCACAGCGCTCCCGCCTAGCCCAGCTTCTTGCCAAACGATCTGATACCTTGATCATGCTTTCAGCCACACCCCATGATGGGCGCTCGGAGAGTTTCGCCTCACTGATGAATATGCTCGATCCAACAGCGATTGCCAATCCCCACGACTACACAAAAGACGATATCAAGGGCATGTGTGTCCGGCGCTTCAAGAAAGATATTCGGCATCAAATAGAAGGCGTATTCAAAGAACGGCGTATCTCCATTGAGAAGTGCCGTGCTTCCGCCAAAGAAGAAATGGCCTTTGATGTCTTCACTTCCATACAGCTGAAAATGGTTCAGAAAGGCCGGGGAGCTGCACAGCTTTTTAAAACCACATTGGAGAAATCCCTGTTTTCCAGCCCAGCAGCGTGCATCAAGAGTATCGATGAGCGCATTCGCCGCCTAGAGCGCAATATCGGTACAGAGCACTCCCGTGATATCAATGCACTCTTGGAGCTAAAGGCAGCTTTAGAAGAGATCACGCCAGATTCCTTTTCTCGATACACCAATCTACTAGATCTCTTGCGCAGCGAATCATATGGCTGGAATCCAGATAATACTGCTGACCGTATCGTTATCTTTACTGAGCGCATTGAGACCATGCGCTATGTGGCTGCTCACTTAAGGCAAGACCTAAATCTGCCTGAGAAGGCAGTCCAGGAGCTGTATGGGGGTATGAGCGATATTGATCAACAGCGTATTGTGGAAGAGTTCGGACGCACCGAATCACCCATTCGGATCCTGGTAGCTTCAGACGTCGCCTCTGAAGGTATTAATCTCCATTACCTTTGCCACCGATTGATCCATTTTGATATACCTTGGTCATTGATGGTCTTTCAGCAGCGCAATGGCCGTATTGACCGCTACGGTCAAACCAAGCAGCCCGATATCCGCTACTTGATGATTCAAAGTGAAAACGAGAAGATCAAAGGTGATATGAGAATCCTGGAGATCTTGGTCGAAAAGGAAGAACAGGCCACCAAAAACATCGGTGATCCCGCGGTTTTGATGGGTGTTTTTGATATTGAGGAAGAAGAGAAAAAGACTGCAGATGCCATCGAAACCGGCATTTCTGCAGAAGAGTTTGACTTGCAGTTGAGCGTGGAAGAAGCAGCATTTGATCCCCTAGAACTCTTGATGATGGGAGCAACAGAGGATGAAGCGCCGGTGGAAGTGGCATCTTCCAGCACGCTGTTTTCTGATCTTGATTATCTTAGTGTTGCTCTGGAATATTTCATGCAAAAAGAACGCTACCGGGTGGAGAAGCTCCGCTCTGTGCCGGGTCTGGAGATCCAGCTCACCCCCGAGCTAAAGAGTCGCCTTGCAGCTCTAATGCCGGAGGAAGCTCTGCCGGCCAATGACACTTTGCGGCTCAGCCCCGATAAGGAGTTTTGCATGCTAGAGATGCAGCGGAGCCTGCAGCAGGATATCATCGAATCGCCATGGCCTGCCACACAGTATCTTTGGCCGCTCCATCCCATCTTTGATTGGGTCAATGATAAGGCGAGCCTTCTCTTTGGCAGACAGGAAGCACCCATTATAGGCTTGCCCAATGCACTCTCCAAAGATGAGTACATCTTCCTCATAGCCGGCAGCATACCCAACCGCAAATCCACCCCTGTAGTGGATGAATGGTTTGGCTTACGCTACAAGAACGGCCAGCTCATGGAGGAAATGAATATGGAAGAGGCAATGGCCATGACCAAATACCATCGAGGAGATATTCCTAACCGAGCCAACTTGCCGGAGGAACAGATTAAGCAAGGGGAAGCGTTACTTCCGGCTGTGATCAAGGAAGCCAATAAGGTCATGCACCAGCATTACCAATCATATAAAAAGCAGGTAGATCCCCAAATCGATGATGAGCTGGACAAGCTAGCTGAACTGCACCATCGCCATCACCAATACATCCACGAAACCTTATCTGAAAGACGCCGCAGACGGGAAGAAGAGCTCCACAAGGTAGATAAGCTCTTCGACGAGTTTGTCGACTGGGTAAGAGATACATTGGAGATAGAGACAAACGCCCATGTTCGTATCGTCGGTGTCATGACGGGGGTGAGCACATGACCATGGATCTAACCGGTATCACCAACCGCAACGAATACTATACCAACCATTACTTCTCATGGATTTTCGCAGAGAACGCCAAGAACACCATCACAGACTGGAGAATCCGAGCCAGGGATAGTGACTTTCAAACACCCTGGTCTAGGTTGCGGGAAGTCAGCAGAAGATATTATGTTCTTAGAGAGCAATACCAGCGGCAAAGCACTTCCCTTGCCAAAGGCCAAATCGTCTCCGAACTAGCTAATCTAATCCTAGATGCCCTGGACTATCCGCAAGCTAGAGAGACAACCCTCATGGATGTGGAAGATGAGCTTCAGGTTCCTGTGTACCTCGAGGTCACAAAACCCAATGGTGCTCCACTTCTATGGATAATGCTGTCCTCTACTTTAGAGGATGATGGGGACATTTTACGGGATACGCTGGACCCTTTTTCTGAGGGGAGCAGTATAGAACCCATACCTGACATGACCAATGAGGATCTGCTCTCCAAGGTATTCTTTGCCGTAACTGAGCCTCCCCGCTGGGTAATTCTCATCGGGATGTATCAGATTGCCCTTATCGATCGGAACAAGTGGAACGCAAAGCGCTACCTCCTCTTTGAACTCGACGACATTTTTGGGCGCCGGGAAGAGACTACCCTTCAGGCCATTACTGTGCTGCTGCATCGGGAAAGCCTCTGTCCAATAGACGGCGGAAGCCTTTTGGATACTCTCGATGAGGAATCTCACCGGCATTCATCGAGTGTCTCGGAGGATCTTAAGTATGCCTTACGAGAATGTATTGAGCTTCTCGGCAATGAAGTGATTTACGATAAAAGAACCCGCCTTCGCGAGGGTGTATTCAATAAGCAGCTGGCGGACGAATTAACCGTTGAATGCCTGCGCTATATGTACCGCATCCTATTCCTACTCTTTATTGAGGCCAGGCCAGAGCTGGGTTATGCTCCTATGAAATCCCAAACCTATTTGCAGGGGTATTCACTGGAGAGCCTGCGGGACATTGTGGAAGAGGTCCGTGAAGAAAGCGACGAAGTGGGCGAAGGATATTACCTCCATGAAAGTATCACTAAGCTCTTTGATCTAATTTACAACGGGTACCCGCCCGAGCGCCATCTCTTTAGCCAAGATCTGAATTCTTTGCATAATGTATTTGTCATGGAGCCTCTCAAAGCCCATATCTTTGACCCAGAGTATACACCGCATATTAGCAGAGCCAAGATTCGAAACAGTGTCATGATCCAGATGATCGATCTGATGAGCATCTCCCGAAGCGGCCGCGGACGACGGGGACGTATCTCTTATGCAGCACTAGGTATTAACCAAATGGGAGCTGTGTATGAGGCTCTCCTTAGTTACCGGGGATTTTTTGCCGAAGAGAAGCTCTATGAAGTAAAGCGCGAGCGCGATACCTATAACGAACTTGATGTAGGATATTTTGTGCCCGAACGGGAGCTGCACAACTACACCGAAGCAGAAAGAGTGCGCTACCAGGATGGCCCCAACAGCGGCAAGCTCCGCACCTATGAGAAAGGCACCTTTATCTACCGCCTGGCTGGACGGGAAAGGGAAAAGTCAGCCTCGTACTACACACCTGAAGTGCTAACCCAGTGCCTTGTTAAATACGCCCTAAAAGAGCTTCTAGAAGGAAAGACAGCCGATGAGATACTAGAACTAACCATCTGTGAGCCTGCCATGGGCAGTGCTGCTTTCCTAAATGAAGCCATTAACCAGCTGGCGGAAGCTTATCTTACCCTCAAGCAAAAAGAGCTGGGAGAGACCATCTCCCATGAGGATCGCTTGCAAGAGCTGCAAAAAGTCAAAATGTACATCGCTGATCGCAATGTTTACGGTATCGACCTGAATCCTGTTGCCGTGGAACTTGCTGAAGTATCACTGTGGTTAAACACAATCTTCCAAGGTTCACATGTCCCCTGGTTCGGCACCCAGCTTGTCTGTGGCAATTCCCTCATCGGTGCCCGTAGACAGGTCTATACTGCCAAACAAGTTCAAGCCGAGGGCGGCTCCAAGGTTTGGTATAACAATGCTCCAAAGCGCATCCAACCCGATGAGCAGCGCGACCCCAAGCATGAGATCTATCACTTCCTCTTGGGTGATCCGGGCATGTCCAACTATACCGATAGGGTGATCCGAGCCCTGGCATCAGATGATATCAAGAAGATCAGGGCTTGGAACCGTAAGTTCACCGCCCCCCACTCCAGTGATGAGGTAGAGACGTTGCTGCGCCTCTCCAGCGTTATAGATGACCTATGGAAGAGGCAGGTTGAGCTGCGTAGAAAAGTCAAAAAGCAAACCGCCGATCCCTTGACGGTGTACGGCCAGCCAGATAATGGGTTCCCTCAAACCACTTCCATCCGGGAGAAAGATGAAATCTACCACCGTCTATATAAGTCCGAAGAGATGGAAAATGCCGGCCCCTATGCGCGGCTCAAGTATGCCATGGACTATTGGTGTGCTCTCTGGTTTTGGCCAATTGAGCAGGCCGAGCTCTTGCCAACACGACAGGAGTTTCTATTTGATATGTCACTTATCTTAGAAGGCGGTATAATCTCGGTCCAATCTGATGCCCAGTTGAGTCTATTTGGAGATGATGCATACTCCCATATCCTGAAAACCTATGACGGCCTTCCCGAGGTGAATTTGGATGTACTGCGTGAGAATAGTCCCCGCCTTAAGCTAGCGCAGGAGATTGCAGACCGCCATCACTTCCTCCACTGGGAACTGGAGTTTGCCGAGACATTCGCTGAGCGAGGTGGATTTGATCTGATCTTGGGGAATCCGCCGTGGAT
>JAAYRF010000156.1 GCA_012518905.1 Bacillota bacterium
GATGGAGCTACGGCGCGTTCCTATCAGCTGTACTGCCCCTTCTGCTAATCACGTTACTGTTTTTTACTACCTTCCTTTACTCGAAAAAAGAAAAGCAGGTTGGAGCAATTACCTTTGCCACACCAATTGACCCGTTGCATTATGGGTTCCTGCGGTGCTTAGCCATGGTAACGGGTTTTGTAGTTATCTCCGGCATAGCCATTGGTCTCAGCTTAATATTCTACGCGCGTGTCTTTCATTTTACTGCCTTTGGTGATTTCCTGGCACCCATCCTCCTAACCCTTATTCCCGCCATGCTTTTCACGCTGGGAGTAGGACTCACAGCGGGGCGAATGCACTCGGGGCTGCTCTATGCTCTGATGCTGATTTTGCTGCTTCTCGGGCAGATGCCACTACCTTACAGTGTGGATCTGCTTGGTGGGAACTTTTTCCATGGGTTCCCGGCTACACTACCTGTAGGGCTAGAAGGTGAAGTAGTGTTCACGATACCTATGGCAGTTTGGATAGGCAAGGCAGTCTACTCTATCGTTGGTCTTGCCTTGACACTGCTATGGCTGATTCGTCTTCGGGAGAGGCATAGCTGAGTAGAGTGTTGGCTCCATTTCATCTTCGAGATGGATAGCCCCGGCAGGCACTAGATTTGTTATGGGGGATGAGGGATTCCAGCCGCTACTGTTTGGCGACATTGTGCCAGTCACATACGCTTTCTTGCGAAGCGATTACTTCGAAGAAGGGGTTCCATTTCGACAATCAGATTGGTACATATACTGTAAACTTCCCTTTCTTGGCTGCAGTTTTGCGACTTGGCTGATGCGCTTGATCTCAATCGGGATCCGACCCCCGAAGTGCGTTTTCGGAGTATTCACTTTACTTCACCTGTGAGTTTGCTCGAATGGGAGAAGCACCGTTCAGTACAAGGATGTTGGGTGGGCTCATATACCCAGCTGGTTGCATCAGCTTGACGAGTATTGGGCCAGGTCAAAGCGGCCAGAGGTTTGTACCCCTAGTGGAGACTTCTTTCGCTAGGGGCATTTTTTCCGTCCAAAACAAGAAGAGCTCACCCAGGTTCAATATCAGCATGCAGTTATGAATGCCTGACGTGTTGAATCTACCACCCAGACGCTTTCAATTCCTCTTCGTATCCATCAATATGTTGCTCCTCTACGGCAAGGCAGAGGAGCGATGTTGCCCGGGTCATCGCTACGTAAGCTAATCTGCATCTCGTTGTATCTCTGATTCCGAGCTGACCGGCAACGTGCCTTCCAGTTAAGAGTTTCATCATATTCCCAAGGTGAGATCCATACCAAGAGGTATCCAGTAGAAGCAAAGCCTCTACTGTTCGCCCTTTCACTCCGTGGATAGTATCCAGCTCTATTTCAACATTCTTATGCCGATATACGTTGCATTCTGCTCAGATACCGGAAGCAACAGGATCGTATGCTAATGGTTGGCTTAGCAATAAGGAAATCTAGAGTTGCTCCGGAGAGCTCTATGCCATAATGGTTCTGGATAGTTTCTTATCGCCTGGACGAAATATGGAGACGGTCGGCAGTCCCTTGTCATAGCCATACACAGCTCTAGTAAGAGCTGAGGCATATCCTTTAAGACGTCTGATGATCGCCACACCTTGTTGGCATCGGCGTTATCATTGGTATTTGAACGCTTCCCGAGCCTGCTCAATGGCTAAGAGTCTCGATATGCCAGAGGCAAGAACACGCACAGCATTGCCAAGATCTCCTTTGCGCAGAATCAAGTAGTTGGCCTCGGCCAAATAGTCCACAAAATCTTTCTCGCGGCTACTGTCGGTCGAGATGTTTATACTAAAGGGCTCTTCTAAACCCCTCCAAAGGTACTTGCAGATTCCTATGCATATCGTTATTTAGCGCTTTTAGAGGGGAAACATAGAGGATCTGAACTCCCTGGTGTTCAGTGATGTTACCGGAGAGAAGCTTTTTGTACAGGATGTCCAGACACTTAAGAAAGGCAGCCAGGGTCTTACCCGATCCGGTGGGTGCTAGCAGCAGGACATTATGGCCTCCACCGATTTGGGGCCACCCCTTTTTCTTAAGGTGGAGTTGGGGAATCAATAGTGTCTTCAAACCATTGTTGCAGTACCGGATGGAAACTAGCCAGACTCTCCTGCATGAGGTGCATACCCCATTTATTCAGCCCTTCTCATAGCCGAATATAGCATTTTGGCCTTCTGAAGAGGTCTCACAAGTTTAATCATGTCGATCCGACACTCTTACCTGACCCCAGCATCCTACATCGTGGGCTTGTCTAAGCAGAGGTTCCCAAAGCGAATCCTCACCGCCTTCAGGATCTCCGCAGAGATAGCGCGGCCACATCTTTGGGTGACGAACATAGAATGGGTCTGTTTCAAAGCCTTTTTCGTAACCTCCGTAATGGAACATATCTGGAATCCAAACGACACAGTGGAGATTCCCTTGGGATGGTCCTGGGGAGGCATAGGGCATGGGAACTCCCCGGTGATGGTGGTGCTGAACACCTACAGAATGGGCCAATTCGTGGGAGAGTACTATAGCCGTATGCCTTAGTACCGCAATCTCCAGGTCTTCTGGGTGCGACTCAACGTACTTATCTACCCACCTGTTTCCACATTCTTCACACTCTTTCCACCATGCATTTCGGGCTGCTCTAGCTTCAGCCCTGACTTGATCGGTTTCTTCGAGGCTCATCCCCTTGGTGTCTAGCTCCCAGGAAGGCGTAGGCTTTCTAGCATACAGTTCAGCATCTAGATGGCCGTAGGAGGCAGCCAAAGCTGCAGCACGTTTGGCATCTCCGATAACGTCCGGCGGGATCAAGTCCGGGAGAATGTCAACCCGATAAGTATACTTCGGGGGGCCAAAGCCCAGCTGATAATCTGCCCAAGACATACCGCTCATTGCACTGGGGGCGGTGCCGGCGCTTTTGCCTGCCCTTGCCAATGCATCTGCATAACCGGGAGGAAAAGCCAGCTGTGTACCGGCAGTCTCAGTCACCACCACGTGAACTCCGTGCTGGTCCGTGGCATGACCGAAACCACTATTGAAGTTGATTATCCGCTTACCCTCAGCTGACGAGCCTGGACCGGTCCAATGCTCGGCATCGATGAAGCGCAGGCGTAGACGGGACATCCTGCTGAAGCGAAGATCCCGAGTGAGACTATTTGTTTCCATCTTCTCCACAATTCCGTCGGGATCAAAGATGAAAAGATGCTTCCAATTAGGGTCGAGGCGCTCATGCACGAACATACCCGCACCGACTACTTTGTGCCGGAATCCCCTGTATTTTTCAAAGAGGGAGATGCCGTCACCTGGGTGTTTTTGATCTTCAGGTTTGGGAGACTCATCCCACTCTGCCGGTAGGCGCCCATAGAGCCCGTGCTCTTGTTCCCAGCGGTCGGCGATATGGTTATTGTTGCGATCTAGGGGTAGAGTAACCTCTTTCTGCTCAGCATCATCCTCCAAATGCCCAACCACGGTTCTGCCGCTCCTCGTGGTCGCGGTGACCTGCAAGCGACCATATGCCCCAAAGTCAAAGGCATCTATAGTGACTACTGCCTGGGAGTCGTAGTTTTCAGTAAAAGCCGACTGACCATCTTCGGAGATGACCAAGTAACCAGGCTGCTCTGTGAACATGAGGTCGTAACTATCTATGGCCCTTGCTTTGCTCGGGTAATTTAGGCAAATTCCAGGCTCCCGAGAAGTACCGACTAATTGGAACTGGAAAGTGGCCTTATCGTCAATCACCAGTGCACCTGGGCGGTTCTTATCTCTTAGCTCCACTTCGAAGGAAATGCTATTACCTGGGGTCTCTACATCTTCATCAGCTTCAGGCAGCCATTTGTTGTATTCCTCCGCCAGGAGGATGACTAACTCTGGGTCCTCCGAATACTTGCTGTAAGTGATAGTATACGATAACTCCAGCTGGCCATCCATGGTATGATTCGGTGAAGACGAAAGCTCTCGGGGAAATGTGAAGTCGTGTTTGGCATTACCGAAAACGGTCCAATTAGTGCCGTCTGGGCGAGCTATCCCAAGACCCTGCTTGAACTCTGAGCTAGCCAGTGCATCTTCAATCACCATTTCGCATAGTAAAAGTCCCGTGGGCAAAGTATTCTCAAATTCATCAGTGTCTACTCCAGTGCAAGTCTCGGTTTTAGAGACTGTCCGAGTCCGTGCTCGGCATTCAAGGCCCTCATAGAAGCGAGGTAGGGAAACTTTGCACACAGCGGGGTATATGTATATAGAGGGCGGCGATAGATTCTCCCGCGCACGTGCCTGGTATGTCGTCCGGGTTTCATTGGTCGAAGTAAAATCTCTTTCCTTCCACTTTCCTTCGCTAAGGCACAGGTCTCTCATAACCGCCCGACCCAAGATCTCTCCCTTGCCACCACCAGTAAGCGTTACTTCGCCACTTTCTTCTCCTAGATCGAGCAAGTCGTCTACGATACCAGTCACCTGATAATGATAGTGTCCGGAGTACATTATCTGCATGCTGACTCTTGATGTCTCTGATTCTTCCCGAAGGTAATCGCTTTCAAACTCGGCAACTCTATGATAGGAATCGGTCTCTTTAGCCTGGCAGGTTACCTTCCACTGGATTTCCACTTCTCCCAGGGGAGGCAAGTCCTCCTCGTCATCATATTGGGGCTCTAGATCATCATCGCGATCGTCGTTTGTGTTGGTAGGATACTGACCAGGCTCATTGTACTCGGAGCTTTCAGTACCGGCACCTTGGGGCACCGGCCGAAAACCAGAAAAGGAGGGTGGGGCAGCGTTGCTAGCTTCCGAACCAGGTGGACCACCGCCCAGGTCAATGGTCTTGACAACCGTTTCACCAGCACCGACTCTGAGGGTAAACATCTGCGGCAAGAAAGAGGCATCTTCGGGGTTAAAGACCATGCACTCGTATTGGCCGGTAGGGACTGTAGCTCTCAAAGCACCAGTCGCGGGGACGAGAGGAATCACTTCGCCCTGATCGAGTGCGACCGCTGCCCCTAAGCAGCCTAACGAGATGTTGGTTCCATTGAGCAGTACTTCCACACGAATCTCGCCAGTTGCCTTGCTCTTGCTGGCCTGGGCGATATTAGCAAAACACCAAGTCAGAGCAATACATGTGACAAGCAACCATAACACTGGGCGATCTAGCAGCCTGAGCTTTGGGCCCCACATCCGCATCGGCACACCCTCCCATGTAGCGATGTATCTAATCAGTAGTCGCTCATTCTGCACCGAACCGGCTCTTCCTTGTTTTTGACTCCTTAGGGCCCACACCTCGTACGCCTTTTATATCTGCGCAAGATAGCAGAAACTCAGCAATGGCACAGACAGGAATTCCACTACATGTTGTTTAAACGTAAAAAAGATAGGGGATCTTACATCGTGCGACTCGAGATATTCACGCCTCCGTCGATAAATAGTGTGTACCGGTGGTTACGTCATTTTTCACTTCTCCCCTATATATAATCTCAGAGGCAGCCAGACACACCGAAATGATTACCGAGAGCGCCAGCAGCGCTATCCACGCAGGTCGGTAGCTTCCGGAATAATCGTACACAGCTCCCATAAGCGGAACTGAGACCGACGGGCCTAGTGCGGTTACCATGGTAAAGATACTAAAAATCATCGGGTAATCCTTTACCCCAAAATGCTTTGTGATGAGTATCGAAACCGGAACCGATAGGCCACAGCTCGCCATTCCCACTGATACTGCATAGATCCAAGGAAATGCCGGGAAGTGTGAAAACAGCGCGGCAACTGGAAAGATGAGACCGCAAACTGCTACCAAAACGTTTCCCGCCATAGTACCAAAGCGGTCATAAATAACACCCAGAATGATTTTGCCTACTGTCAAGAACACCATGAAAAGCGAGATAACAGCGGATACCATCGCCGTCGAATAGCCGATATCGCTCAGATATGGGGCAGAATGGGTGTTGGTGGCTCCGGCAAAAGCTGAAATGAGGAAAAAAGCAACCAAAAGCAACCAAAACCTGTTTGTTTTGAGAGATTCGCTTAGGGACAAGTTGAATGTGGGTCCCTCGATTTGCCTTTCCCCTCCCTTATAGCCTTTTGGTGAGTCATAGGGCTTTAGCCCCGCCTTTTCAGGCTTTTCTTTGATGAAAAAGAGTATGACGGGAATAAGTGTTGCTAGCCCCAAGATTCCCATAAACATGTATGCAAAGCGCCAGTTGACAAGCTCAATGACACGGCTGACTACCGGTACCATTATGGCACCGCCAAGGCCGCTTCCCGAGTAGGCAAGGCCGATTGCAAAGCCTCTCTTGTCCTCGAACCAGTAGCTTACCAGGATACCAATAACCATGAAACTTACGGCGTTAAAGAAGATGCCGTTAATAAAAGCCAACAGATAGAAGTGCCAAAGAGTGCTTGCAAACGAATAACCGATTGTCACAAGACTCAGCATGGACGCTCCGACCAGGAGTACTGTCTTTACCCCCAATTGCTGAATCACCTTGCCGTAAACCGGCATGATGCATGCGCTGGTCAGTGTCATAATTGTGCGGTGCAGCGTAAACTGGCTGCGCCCAAAGCCGAGGGAATCGCAGACCGGCTTGACAAATACACTGTTTGTACTGTTGAACATCCCTAAACCTACCGCCAGGATAATTGTGCTGGCAATAACTATTTTCCATCCATAGAAAACCTTCTTTACCTCTTGCATCGAATCCCTCCGTCCCGTCGCATTTGCTATCTATAGGTTGCCAAAGCAGCTCTCTCCACGTAAGCGATAGTCCCATTTTTTGCATGCTCAACATCTTCAAGGATATGAAGCCTCGTAGAAAGGGTTTGGGAAAACGGAATCGTCTCCAATCCATAAATTGAGCACAGGTCTACGGAAACCTTCCTTGTAAGTGTTCTCGGTCCTTAAGCACTTGTGCTCTTCCACTAGGACGGCAGTGAGCTCTCTTTTCTTTCTCCAAGTAGATTGTTCCTACTAGGTACTCTACATTTGCAGATAGATATATAACTATAAAGGATTTGCGCAAAAGACAGCGAACGTAGATCGGTTAGTTTGAATCGTTGCTCATATCTGGGCCTTTCGGGTTCATTGACTGAGCCTTCCCAGTATTTGGCGACAGTCTTGCGATCTAGCCCCAAATGTTGAGCCGTAGCCTTTTTCGTCAACCCTTTGTCCCGATATTCACGGATTTTCACGATAGTCCCCACTTTCGTCAAGTTTGCTCACTCCCTCGAAGTCGTATTGGCAGCGATTACCGATCATTTCGAGAGAGTGGGCTTTCTCCTTTCTTTAGTTGGCTATTTGTGGGGAATTTTCGTGGCCATTTATGTCCATTTTAACCTGGCC
>JAAYRF010000019.1 GCA_012518905.1 Bacillota bacterium
AAGAGTCGAACTATCCAAATTCTACCATCCTCCAAGTCCTGGCTGGCAAGCTTCACCTCCGGAATATCATCAGGTACGAGATTTTCTTTGAACACTCGGTCGAACTCAGCCTCGGCTTCCTTGGCTGCCCCTTCATTGTGGAAGCGGGCCACTATCTCACGGGCTAAGCGACGTTTAGCGTCCCGAGGGTGCAACTCGCCATTATCAAGCTCCTTTTCCATCTCCTCAAGCTCATCCATGGGCACCGTAGTGGCCAGTTCAAAGTACATCATCATTAGTTCATCGGGGAGTGACATGGTTTTCCCATACATCTCAGAAGGTGGATCTTGGATACCAATGTAGTTTCCTAGACTCTTACTCATCTTTTCCTTGCCATCGAGCCCAATCAGTATCGGGTTACAGATACCAACCTGTGGCTCAAGTCCCATGGTTTTTTGTAGATCCCTTCCCACCAGAATATTGAACTTCTGGTCTATACCACCTAGTTCGACATCAGCTTCTATGGCTACCGAGTCATAGCCTTGCATCAAAGGGTAGATCATCTCATGTAGACTTAATGGAATCTGATTCTGGAAGCGATGGGAGAAATCCTCCCTCTCCATCATGCGCGCCAGGGTCATTTGAGACATGAGCCGGATGACATCATGAAAGGTCATTTTGCTGAACCAATCACCATTGTAGACAACTTTTGTCTTCTTTGGATCTAGAATGCCGAAAACTTGCTCTTGATACGTACGGCAGTTCTGCAAGACCTCTTCATGGGTAAGCTGAGGTCTAGTCTTGTTTCGTCCGGACGGATCTCCCACCATCGCTGTATAATCACCAATGATCAGTATGACTTCATGACCGAGATCCTGAAACTGTTTGAGCTTCAGGACTGGTATGACATGGCCCAGATGCAGGTCAGTACCGGTGGGGTCCACACCCAGCTTTACTTTCAGAGGTCTTCCGGTCCGGCGGGCTTTCTTCAGCTTGTCCAGCAATTCCTCCTCTGGGAAGATCTCCTCCGTCCCCCGCCGGATGAGTGCTAATTCCTCTTCCAATGACAGAGCCTGTGTCTGCATTTGCATGCCCCTTTCCTACACTTAGATTAGATCCAAAAAAGCCCCTCATCCTGTAGGGACGAGAGGCTTCTCGCGGTACCACCCTAGTTAAGCAGCTACGACCAGGATCCCTATCCGTGGCATATGGAGCTGCTTCACTCGAACCGGATAACGGCGGCTACCGTCCCTATCTACTTTTCCCCCAATCAGTCCAGGTGTTCAATAGGGAAGCTCTGGAGTGTATTTCATACCGTCCCGGCGTCGGTTCTCACCAACCACCGACTCTCTTTAGCCCAACAACGGTACTACTCTCTCCTTCATTGCTTTTAGTATACATTCATTCAATGCTTTGCTCTTGATTCTAGCACACTAATCATCCAATGGCAACACAGCATTATCAGAACACTATAAACCAAATGCATCCTTAAGCTCCTGTAGTATCTTTGTGGAATCTTCTGTCTCTGCCTTGAGATTCTCAGTTTGCGATGGTGTCGACTTCTCATCCTCAGCCGGTGTGGGACTTACAGGAGTCGTCACATCTGGTGGGTGAAGATGGATTTTTGTTTCCTCGGGTACCTCTGTTCTAGAAGGTGGTTCTGATTCTGATGGAGATTGGACCTTAGGGGCATCATCCAACTCCCTGTCCGGTGATCCTAAGAAAATCTCCTTGAGGTGATCCACTAGTGTCTTCGCTCGAGGTGAATACTCTTTCGGTTCGGTACCGGCAATAAAGATCTCATACCGTAGCTCAGAATCGGGAATGGTACCGTTCCTTCGGGCCAAAAGCCCCGTCTTGGTGTCAATGAGTACCCCATCTACTATACCATCGGGTCTAGTAAAATCTTCCATGGGTGTATCCTCTAGCGCCCGACGCATAAACCGCCCCCAGATTTCGGCGGCATTCCAACTGCCATACCGAATACCTTTATACACCATCTCTTGGCTCTGCTCATCGTCGCCCATCCACACCGTTGTTGCCAGGCTAGGAGTATAGCCTATGAACCACCCGTTGGTATAGCTTTGGCCTGTTCCGGTCTTGCCAGCAGCTGGCCGACCAATTCTAGCTTGCTTTCCAGTGCCCTGCTCAATGACGCCTTGGAGCATATCGTTCATCAAGTAAGCAGTCTGTTGACTTAAAACCACCCGGCGCTTGGGTTTGTATTCCTCTAAAACGTCCCCCTCCGAGTCAACCACTTTGGTAATCGCCGCCGGAGCCACCCATACCCCTTGATTGGCAAAGACGCTATAGGCAGATGTCATCTCCAGTACGGTGGCACCTCGAGTAAGTCCCCCTAATGCTAACGGGGCTAAACCAAGGTCGTTATACCGCCCTTCTTCAACCAAAGTGGTAATCCCCATGTCTTTAGCCACTTGGATCACATTTTTAATTCCTACTTGATCAAGCAGTTTCACTGCAACGACATTAATAGAATCCTCCAAGGCATCCCGTAGCGTCAAGGGCCCCCTATGGTCTCTGTGGTAATTCTGAGGAGCCCATGTCTCCCCCGTCGCCATGACATATTCGATGGGCTCGTCTACGATGACGGTAGCCGGTGTATATCCTTGCTCTATGGCCACAGTATAAATGAACGGTTTCATAGCTGAGCCTGGCTGTCTTCTGGCTTGAACCGCTCGATTAAACTTGTCCTCACCTCTACCGCCCACCATGGCCCGAATGAACCCTGTCTGGGGCTCAATGGCTACCAAAGCGCCTTGGGGCTGTTGAAGACCATTCTTATCAACTGGTCCTTTGGGTAGTCTTTCGAGCAATTCCTCTTCGGCTATCCGCTGCATATTCATATCCAAGGTTGTATATACTTCCAGGCCTCCGCCGAACACCATCTCTTCGCCATACCGCTCCAAGAGCTGCTGTACTACGTAATCAATGAAGTATGGAGCAATGCGCTCCCGAGGCTGACGTTGAGCGAGTTGGATAGGAGTATTTCTAGCTTCTTCAGCCTCCGCTTCTGTTATATAGCCGAGGTGAGCCATCCTGCCTAAGATCCAGTTGCGTCTTCGCATAGCTGCATCGGGATAGGAGATGGGACTATAATAGACAGGGCTGTTTGGTATAGCTGCCAACAACGCAGCCTCTGCCAAGTCTATGTCCTCCACATTCTTATTGAAGTACATTTCCGCTGCCGCCTGCGCGCCGTAGGTACCATGCCCAAAGTTGATGAGATTAAGATAAGCCTCCAGAATCTCATCTTTGGAATACTTGCGTTCAATCTGAATAGCCCACAGTACCTCCTGCAGCTTTCGAGACCATAGCTTCTTATGGGTAAGGAAAGCATTCTTTGCCAGCTGTTGAGTAATGGTGCTGGCACCTTGCACCTTCGCCCTCTCCCGAATGTCCACCCATATGGCCCTGGCAATGGACATGAAATCGATACCGTAGTGTTCGTAGAAATCAGCATCCTCAGCGGCCAGTACTGCGTGCTGCAAATGTTTGGGGATCCGCTCGATCCCAACCTTCACTCGGTTCTCCTTGTATAGTCTGGTTAATACTTCCCCGTTGGCATCATACACATAAGTAGTCAATCGAGGAGTGAACTCAACTTCGGCTAGTGAGGGGGCGCTCTTCAAAAAGCCAGCAAACATGCCCAGACCCGCGCCAAAAAGAATAGATATGATAAATACCGACACGACCAATAATCGGCGCCGCCGCCCACTGAATAGACTTGCCATTCTTGCCTCCTCCTTCCTATCTCGATCGGGGACAATGATAGACACACATACAACCCCTAACCTAGCTCAGCCACGGTCACGCCATCCCCGCCCTCACCAGGCCCACCCAACCGGTAAGCCTTGATGTGGGGATGGGCTTCTAGTTGCGAACTGATGGCAGATCGCAGCGCTCCCGTGCCTTTACCATGGATAATCCTACAGCGAGGCAAACCCGCCAAGAGAGCATCATCCAGGTACTTATCTACCATACTAGTAGCTTCTTCTACCGTCAAACCTCTAAGATCGAGCTCCGCCGAGATGGAAGCAGCTTTGCTGGTTTCGAGGCTCACTCGGTTTCGGGAGCTTTGCACAGTGAATTCATCGTCTGTAGGTGTGAGATCTTCTAAAGGCAAAGTCACCCGCAAAGCTCCTACCTGAACTAAGGCTTCTCCTCCGGTGCCTATCTCAAGGATGCAGCCTTTTTGCCTGAGACGATTAAGGTA
>JAAYRF010000157.1 GCA_012518905.1 Bacillota bacterium
CGCTTAGTATCTTCAATGGCCCTTATTTGATCAGGCGTGGGCTGATATGGAAAAGCATCTTCAAACTCCCTCTGCCAGACTGTGTCCGGTGCAAATTGATGCCCAGGGGTAGTCTGGCGCTGAGCATACAACTCAATTAGCCCCTCAGCCAACTCCTGAACAGACTCTTTGACTCTCTTCTTGACTCTAGCCCATTCGCCACCACCAAGTCGATAGAGCTTGGGTGTCTCATCCTCAGATCCGATATATTTCTGCAGTAGCCGTACCTGCTCGGTAGGCACATATAATTTGTCTGCGCCCGCGTATTGAATCACTAGATAGTCCTTATGAGCACCGGCTACTTCTAAGGTCTGTACACCTAAGTACCGTCCAATCCCATGGTTAACATGAACTACGTAGTCGCCTTCCTCTAGATCACCAAAATCTGTGATCCTGATCCCTTCTTCTACACTGCGAGTCCGGCGAGCCTGCCTGATCCTTCCGAATATCTCGTTTTCGGTAAGAACAACGGTCTTTACCTGCGGGAGTTCAAAGCCCGCTTGTAGGCTGCCGACACTTACAATCACATTACCAGGGCGCAATTGAGAATCGACTTCTGGAACGTAGGTGGCTAGCACATCATATTCCCTCAGGGTTTCCACCAAGCGATGGCCTCGGTCTTTGGCAGAAACTACAAACAAGATGCTAAAGCCATCCTGTTTCCATCTTTGGGTGCTTTCCTTGAGGATCTCGAACCTACCGTGAAATGATTCCGGAGGGCGGGACTGAACACTAGTGGTCGCCACGGGGTTCATGCCTGGTGCCCTTTTGGAGAGTGCCGCCAAATAAACAATCTGGTGCCTCTTGGCAGAGTTGAGGATACCATACCAGTCAAAATAGTTGTCCACAACCCCCGGCAATAGCCGTCCTTTCTCTAATAGGGCTTTATAGGAATTCTGAAAGTCCTCTAAAAAGGACCGTAAGTGCTCGTTTATGCGGGCTGGCTCGTCGAAAAGCACGCACCCCTGGGTAAAATAGTCCAATAGTGAGACCAACCGGGAGTAAAACAAGGGTTTGTGCTGCTCTATCCCTTCAAAGAGCATGCCTTCTCGGAGCTTCTCAAGCTGTAGGGCAAATCGCCGCTCGAGCTCTGTAGCCGCTTCATTGTTCCCTATCCGCCTAAGGCGCTTAATCTGCAAGGGCACCTGTTGCTCTAGCGCCGAAATGCCTTGCTCCCAAGTTGCCTGTGCTAAGATAAATTCGCTGGCAGGCAAGACTCGAACAGATATGATCTTGTCTATAGACCGCTGAGTCCCGGGATCAAAGCGTCGAATAGAGTCTACTTCGTTATCAAATAGCTCTATCCTTACAGGCATCTCCTCAGTAAGGGGGTATATATCTACGACGCCACCCCGAACACTAAACTGCGCGGGGCCTTCCACTAGGCCCACCCGCTCATATCCCATGGCGATGAGTCTTTCGATGAGCCCTTCAAGATCGACTAAGGTGTCCATGTCAATGGTAAAGCTTGCACCAAAGAGTAGTTCTGAAGGAATGAGTTTCTCAGCCAGGGCTTGGACGGGCACAACTAGCACTGGTGAAGCTCGCTCTGCCAAGGCCTTATAGGCCAACAATCGCTCCCTCAGGATATCTAGGCTACGAGTGACTTCTTCATAGGCGAAAACCTCCTGCGCAGGAAAGTAAAAAAGATCATCGGCGGAGACAAATGCCGACAGATCTGCATATAGCTGTTGGGCCTGATGGGAGCTATAAGTAATGACTACCAATGGCCTGGGTGACATGTAAGGGTTATGCTGATACTCCTCGTATATACCCGCAATGTAGCTGGCCTTTTGAGAACCAACCAGCCCGACAACAGCTTGTTCTGACATCCCCCTTTGCAATCCCGCCCTTACCTGGGAGAAGTCTTGTGAACCAGTCACCACCTGCAAGAGTCCCCGTATACCCATATCTATCCCCTCCCAAAGACATGGGGAAAAGGGCCTTAGTCATCTAAAGCCCGCTTACGCGCACCGTTTACTACTCTATCCTTTCACCAAGAGACGATTGCAGTGCAAAAAGATTCCATAGACAGTGCAAAAGACCGACTATACCCACTGCAATCAAAGCGTGAAACTCATGTTCTAGTAAGATCCACGTCAAATACCCAAACAGACCATGGCCGACAAGAGCTGCCACAGCAGCCAACCATCTCCTCGCCGGTCTAGATCCCGGGTTGGCAGCAAGATCATATAAAGCTTCGTACGCTCCGAAAAAAGCATGGACCACTGGTATTTCAACTTGGAAAAACAGGCTCAAGCTTGTTTTCAAACCTTCCTCCAAGGCTGGGATAAGAAATTTGACGGCCCTTTCGCCGTATGTGATTACCATCAGACGATTAATAGCATACGCCAAGAAGGCGGCTAGTCCCGAGATCCCCACCGCCTTTATCATATGCCCGATATTGGCCAAGGGCTACCGCTCCCTCTCGGCTAAGATAGACGCGTCCACATTAGTAAGGTAGACTGCTCTTTGTAGGTTTATGCATGGTTATTGCCACTTTCCACAAATGTTCCATTGACCCTAGCCATGGCTTCATCGACCCCGTTGTGGAGCCAAAGTTCGACTCCTTCTACGGCTATGTCAATAACACCACCCATTATGGCCCACTCTTGTTTCGAAAAGGCTCCTAGGACATAATCAACCACCGCCACGTCTGGGGGTGGGTTGCCTATTCCCAGTCTCAAACGGTGAAAATCTTCCTCATTCAGATGATCCAGAACTGACTTGACTCCTTTATGACCTCCAGCACTTCCCTTCCGACGGAAGCGCAACTGGCCAACTTCCAGATCGAGATCATCATAAATCAAAAGCATGTCCTCAGGGCAGATACTGTAGGCCCTTAGAACCGATCTCACCGCCATACCACTGTTATTCATGTATGTTTGCGGCTTAACCAACAGAATCCGCTTACCGGCAGCCGTCACAAGACTCAGCTTTGCTTGATAGCGCGTGAACCAAGCTTGGGCGTTCCATCTAGCAGCCAGTTGATCCAACACCATAAATCCAGCATTATGGCGGCTGGAGGCATAGCGAATACCGGGATTACCCAAACCAATGATAGCCTTTATTCTCAATAGTCCCATCTCCGTGACGACCCTTCGGGCTTAAGCCCTAGGCTTCTAAAGCCTAGATTCCCTGATGTGGATCTGCAAAGCAAAAATGCGCAGCTTGTAACTCGCCACGCATTTGTTCAAATACCCTGCTACCTGAGGCAGGTTGAAGAAAAACCCTTGGCTCAACCCAAGTGACAGAGCTACTCACCAGTTTCTTCAGCCTCGTCTTCCGCAGCCTCTTCCTCCGCTCCGTCAACTTCGGCACCGTCTTCAAGTTCGAGCTCTTCCTCTTCCTCGTCCTCTTCCTCCACGAGCTCCATTGGAGTTACGACCGATACTACAGTCTCTTCAGGATCGGTTAGGAACGTGATTCCAGAAGGAGCCTCAATGTCTTTCACCTGTAGCGAGTCACCAATAACCAAACCAGAAACATCCACTTCGAGGCCATCGGGGATATCCGTTGGCAGACAAGAAACCTCCACTTCCCATATAGCCGGAGCTAGAACACCACCATCATTGGTACGTTCTGCTTCACCTACTATATGGATAGGCACCATGACATTTACAGCCTCGTCAAGACGAACCTCGAGGAAATCAATGTGCTGTGGGGTGCCTTGCACTGGATGTTCCTGCAACTCCTGGATGAGAACGGCCCTCGTCTCCCCATCGAACTGCAAGGTGATAAGCCTGTTAGCTCCACCTTCCCGGATGAGCTTCAATAAAACCCGCTCCTCCACCTGCAGGTTGACGTTGTCTTTGCCGGAGCCGTAGATAACACCTGGTATATACCCTGCTCGGCGCAATCGACGGTTGGCTCCTTTCCCCGTAGCATCACGGAGCTCCGCAGCCAACTGATACTGTCCCATAAACTCTGTCCTCCTCACATTGCCAGCAAAACTCTTTGCATGAGCTAAACGCAATCTTTAGCTACAACATTATATCATTGAGATGGAAACTGGTCAATTAACCTGCGTTTCCAACCAGCTTGTATTGGCTCTTTTAATCAAACAGCTTGCTCACTGATAGTTCTTCAAATATCCTGCGGATAGCCTCGCCGAACAACGGAGCTACTGATAGAACTCTCATTTTATCCAACTGCTTCTCCGGTGGCAGAGGAATGCTATTGGTCACCACTACCTCTTTTATCGGCGAAGCGGCGAGCCTCTCAGTGGCCGGTGGCGAAAGCACTGGATGGCTGCAGCAAGCGTATACCTCTTTGGCTCCTTTGTCTAACAGTACCCGTGCCGCCTCACAAATGGTGCCAGCAGTATCAATTATGTCATCGATTATTATGGCTGTTTTCCCCTCAATATCGCCAATTACATTGGTAGCCTCTGCAACGTTGGGTGCTGGGCGCCGCTTATCGACGATGGCCAGGGTACAATCAAGACGGTTAGCAAACTCACGGGCCCGAGACACACCCCCCACATCGGGAGAAACTACTACTATATCATCAAATTCTTTATCCTGGAAATAATTGGCCAAGATTGGCATGGCTCTCAGGTTATCTACGGGTATATCGAAGAAACCCTGAATCTGGCCGGCATGTAAGTCCATGGTCAGCACTCGATCTGCACCGGCAGCTGTAAGGATATTGGCAACCAACTTGGCACTAATAGGATCCCTTGGCTGAGTCTTGCGATCCTGTCTTGCATACCCATAGTAAGGGATAACAGCCGCGACTTCCTTGGCTGATGCCCGCTTGAAAGCATCGATCATGATTAGAAGCTCCATGAGGTGCGTATCGGGAGGAGCCGATATGGGCTGTACTACAAAGACATCGGCACCACGTACGGTCTCTCGAATACGGATGTTGATCTCTCCATCCTTGAATCGATGGATCTCCGATTGGCCCACCGTTGTTCCCAGGTATTTAGCAATGTCTTCGGCCAGTTTAGGATTTGCGTTGCCGGTGAAGATCTTTAGCTTCTTATAATTATGCCTGATGGCCAAACCTGTCACTTCCTGTTCTTTGAAGTATTAGGGATGCCCCCGTGAGTATTCGAGAATGTTACCGTGATTCCTCTTCCTCTGATTGCTTTTTGCCCCATTTCCCAGCCCAATCAGGTATATTTCGTTGTCGGCTGCGGGCAACACCCAATGCCCCTGGGGGAACATTGCCTGTGATGGTGGATCCCGCCCCTAGATAGGAATCACTACCTATGACTACAGGAGCAACTAGATTGCAGTTGCTGCCGATAAATGCCCGATCCTCTATGATGGTGCGGTGTTTTTCGGCTCCGTCGTAATTACAGGTTATGGTACCAGCTCCGATGTTGACATCGCTTCCCACATCCGTATCTCCTACGTAGCTCAAATGAGGCACCTTGCTGTTGGAGCCAATGACTGTGTTCTTGATCTCGCAAAACCCACCGATTCTAGCACCGGCACCGATGTGACAGTGAGGACGAATATAGCTATATGGTCCCACTACAGCTCCAGCCCCTATACTACTTGCCATAACAGTAGCTTGAGTGACAGTCACATTCTCCCCCAAATGGGCATCCTTCAGGCGGGCAAATGGTCCTATCACTGAGCCTTTGGCAATCCGGCTGTTGCCTTCAATAAACGTGAAGGGCAGGATCACTACATCCTCTGCTAGCTTGGCTTCAGCATCGATGTAGACCGTATTAGGATCCAACATGGTAACGCCTGCCAGCATCCAGGCCTTCCGAATGCGATCGCGAAGAATTCCCTCGGCAACAGCCAACTGGGCCCGGTTATTGATCCCCAGGGCTTCTTCTGCATCTCCATGCTTATATATATCTACCTTATGTCGCTCTCTCCTTAAAATGGCAAGAACATCGGTAAGATAGTATTCCTTTTGCACATTTTGGGGTTTGATTTGGTGAAGAGCAGCAAAAAGCGGCTCCCTTGCAAAAACATAGGTTCCGCTATTAATCTCCTTCGTCTTGGCTTCCTCATCGGTGGCATCTTTCTGCTCTACGATCTTGACGAAGCTCCCATCCCGGTCGCGAATAATCCTACCATAGCCCGTAGGATCCTCCACATCAACCGTAAGGACAGTCCCGGTGGCCCCGGCTGCCTGATGATAGCGGACAAGCTCCTTTATGGTGTCAGGCAGATAAAGAGGCGTGTCTCCGTGAACAACTACCACGGGGCCGTTATGGCCCTTTAGTGCCTCTTCCGCCTGTAAGACAGCGTGACCTGTACCTAAAGGTTCTGCTTGCGTTACGAATTCTATCTGGTCACCTAACCGGTCCGCCACTTCATTAGGTCCTACAACAACAATGATCCGGTGGATGCCAGCTTCCTGCAGAATCCCAACCACTTGCGTCACCATAGGACGTCCACAGACGGGATGCAACATCTTAGGTAATGCGGACTTCATACGTGTGCCTTTGCCTGCAGCCAAGACTACTGCAGCTATGTTCATGTTCGTCTCCTCCCACGGCAGATGTTGGGTCATGAATCGAGTACTTACTCCATTTTGAGGTTTCGGGAATGTACCAGAGGAGTCCTGCCAAGTACTACCGATTATGGCTAAAGCCCGCCTTGCGGCGGGCTAACAGACAATAATTGACTATGCAGCAATGTTGTGTAATCAGTAGCTCCTAGGTGCATTGGCAGCAGCCTGATCGATCAGTGCCTGCTCAGCTGCTGCAATCATCTTCCGCACCATGTTACCTCCTACTGCTCCACAATCCCTAGAGGATACATTACCCCAATAGTCTCCAGGCGGCACCTGAACACCTAGTTCATTGGCCGTCTCGTACTTGAACTGCTCCATGGCGTTATAAGCCTGCTGTATCAGCAAGGTATTACTTTTCTGACCAGTACCCATGATATCACCTCCTCTGGGTTCACTTCTAGTGTGATACCTCAGGGAGGTCACTATGCTGGTCGTTTGCTGGTAGTACTAGCTTGAGATGGCTACTTTAGTGATAATGTAGCTTGGAATTGGCAGTATCCTGTCGAGTGTCATGGTTTCCTTCCAGCACCCGTCGGGCTAGCTGGAGATCACTAGGTTTATCCACATCAATACCAACCTGGGGATAGGGTGAAATGACTCCTACCCCACGAAATTGCAGAACATCCTCTACGCGGGATTCAATCTCCTCTATGCTAAGCTGTTTGAGGATATATTTCAGGATAAACCTAACTCCCAGAAGCCGACTGAGCTGCCAAGGTTTCTTTCTCATGGCAATGGCTTGTTCAATCATGGGCTGGTAAGCTTGTATAACCTTGGGTGAGATTAGCGCCATATTGCCGCCGGTAAAAACACCTTCACGCAAGCGCACATATGTCCGTTGCACACCGGGAAACTCTCGATCATTGGCTTGCCTGCTAATAATCGGATAGTAGATGTCAGCTTCTCTTTCTTGGCAGCGCTGGATGAAATCTGATACGGCCCCCGGGTTGAGAAGGGGAATATCCGATGTCACGATCAACACTTTAGCATCGGTATCCAGAGCATTCATGCCGATGCGTATGTTATCCATCAGACTATCCCCGGCGGGCACAAAAGAGACTTTGCCTTGCCAATCACCTTGAAAGGCTCCGGGGGGAGCTGCCACCACGATACGTCGAATCTCTGGGACTGCGGCTAGAGCATCGAGTACATAATAAACCATGGGGCGCCCCGCTATTTGGATGCTGGCTTCGTAGAAACTGCCATCGACTTCCCGCAAGCGACCCGTGTTTCGCGCACCAGCTAGCACCACTGCATCTACTTGATTCATGGCTCCTCGTCCTCTTCCTCACTCTCTTGAAACGCAGCCAACAACTCACTCTCTGCGCTATCTATATGCTGTTCCGCCAATTGTCGCGCCAGCTCTGGGTCGCGACGTTGGAGAGCATCTACTATGCCTCTATGTTCTACAACCACTCGGCTAAGACGCCCCGGCCTACTTAGTGATTGGGTCCTAAATCGCTGAATTTGTTCCCGCAGATGATATAACATGCTGCTAAGTTTTTCGTTGCGACTCGCCTCATAAATCACTTGGTGAAAACCAGTATCCATATCAACCGTCGAGGCCACATCTAGCCGCTCTGTTGTCTCCATAGTACGCACAAGAAGGCGCTCCAACTCTTCCAGCTCATCTTCTGTCATCCGTTCCGCGGCCAGTTCGGCAGATAAGCCCTCCAATGCCCTGCGTATCTCGAAGACATCTGTAATATCCTTTATGGAAATGCCGGCCACATAAGCGCCTTTACGGGGGACCATCACGACAAACCCCTCTAACTCTAGCTTTCGTATAGCCTCCCGGACAGGCGTGCGGCTTACACCAAGCTCTTCGGCAATCTGCACTTCCATGAGCCTTTCACCCGGGCGCAACCTGCTAGCAATAATAGCCTCTCGTAAGGTTTCAAAAACAATGTCGCGAAGAGGCTTATAGTTATCCAGTTCTATAGGCGTCAGTCGTCCACGCATTGCCAACAACGCCTCCTTCTTGTGTTGGCGATAGCAATCAGAATGGTTCTGGTACTGCACGGGAGCAGTATCCCAACCACGCCGCCATCATGGGAGCGGTTCCCCGTGAGGCTTGAGCATGGTTAAGTATACCTTAGGGATCTTACCATAGGCTTCCTGCATGAGCCTGGCTTTCAGCCTCTGAAGAACCTCATGCCCGTGATTCACATCTCTTACCAGACCGAAGAGGGTCGGTCCACTACCACTCATCGAAACTCCCAGACATCCAGATGCTACTAACATCGATTTTAACTCAGCCAAAAAAGGCAATTGTTTAAAGGTTACTACCTCTAGAGAGTTCCCGAGAGACAAAGCAACTTTTGACAGGTCCCCTAAGGCCAAAGCTCTTACCATCATATCCACATCTACCCTGATCGGTTGTGGAAGCCTGTCATAATCAGAATAACACATGGCCGTCGATACTCCAACAGGCGGTTTGACCAAAACTATGGGCCAGGGCGGAATTGACGGCAAAATATTCACCTTTTCTCCAATACCCTTTACCTCGGCTGTTCCTCCTGCCACACAAAAGGGGACATCGGCTCCCACTCTAGCGCCGATCTTCATTAGCTCGTTGACACTCAGCCCAAGATTCCATAGCCTATTGAGACCCCTAAGTACAGCTGCTGCATCGGCACTGCCCCCTCCTAGTCCAGCAGCCAGGGGGACCGCCTTGCGAATAGTTATGTGCAAACCACGTCGCTCACCTGTTTCCTTCATTAGCATTTCTGCGGCTTGCCAAGCAATATTACGTTGATCGGAAGGCGGCATACATCCACCCTGGGAGACAATGGCATCCAGTGCCCCTTGCCTTAAAGGATCGCCAGCCAAGCATGTTACGGATATCCCAGCTGCACGCTCCTCCAAAATGAGCTCATCTCGAAGAGCCAGGGATTGCATAACTGAATGGATGCTATGATATCCATCGCTCCTTAAAGCCCCCACATCAAGGGCCAAGTTTACTTTAGCATAGGCTGCCTCCACTACTCGACCCACTGACTACAGCTCCTTTGGTAATCACACTCACTATACCGCTGGCTCGGTCTTTACGACTGTTTTCGCCAGTTCTCTCAGCCATCGCCAAATCCGGACAAAGATATTGGCCACCTTCACATCCTCACCGCTGGCAACAGAGACCTGTCCCAACAGTCTACCATCTTCGTCATAGGCTACCAATGCTCCCACCACAGCGCCGGAATCTAAAGGGGCCTCTAAGTCCGGTCGCAACTGCAATTTGAACTCCCAGTCGTCTGAGCCACCCTTTTCAACCATTGCATCTAGTGACTGCACAGCCACTACCTTGACTTTTTCCGGTGAACCATTATTCACCGTAACTTCTCCTACAACAGTCCGTGCCTCAACCAGCCGGCGATTTGTGAAACCTTTGAAGCCGTAGTCCAGTAGCCTTCTGGAGTCAGCGCGTCGTTCTAGGTCGCTGCTATTGCCCATCACTATGGACACTAGCCTTACCTCATCCCTCAGGGCCGTTGCCACTAGACAAAAACCAGCACTATTGGTGTGACCAGTCTTAAGGCCGTCCAGATCCGGATACTCTCGCAAGAGGCGATTAGTGTTGTACAATACCGTAGTCGGGCTCTTGGGGCGGAATATTTCGGACCAAGTTGAGGTCCATTCCAATACAACTGGAAATTGGATTAGGGCCTGGGTCATCTTCTTGATGTCACGAACCGTCGTTAGGCTTGGCTCTTCTCCTGGTTCCACCGGCAATCCGTGGACGTTGGCGAAATATGTGTTTTCCATGCCCAGTTCCTTGGCCCGGCGATTCATGAGCCGTACAAAGGCCGGTACAGAACCTGCTATATGCTCAGCTACGGCATGGGCAGCGTCATTGGCTGATTGGATTGCTACAGCTTTAAGCAGCTGTTCCAAGGTGAATACTTCACCAGCCCGCAGCCAAACCTGCGAACCACCTATGGCCTCGGCATCGGGGCTAACGACAATTTCATCAGTTAGAGCAGTCTCTCCTCTTTCTACTGCCTCCAAAGCCAAGAGCATGGTCATGATTTTGGTGATGCTGGCAGGCTCCATCTTCTTGTCAGGATGCTTCTCCAGCAGTACTTGGCCCGTATCTAACACAACTAACAGCGCCGTCTCAGCTTTTAGATCGTCGGCAGTCAGAGCACTGACTTGGCCCGGCATCGCTATAAAACTCAATAGGAGAATGATGACAAATACGCTAACGGACCAAATCCTCTCCTCAACCGATTTCCCTTGACACTTGTTCATCTTGTGCAAACTATCTCTCCTTCCTTTCCCAAGCATGCCTACAAGCAGATCTATGCCACAGAATTTCCCCCGCCCAACCATCCATGATAATGTCTTGGAGTATCTATTTTTCGTTCGCCAAACATGGGGCGAAACCCTGCAAGAAAAACAAGACCCTGGCGGGTTAACCCCAGGGCCAAGGCTTTTCCAAGACGTATCTGCTATTTCGGTCGCAATCTCTAAGCATCCCTTTCAATCTGCAGAAGTACGCCAAACCTATCGTAGGAATACTTAAGCTTGGGTATCAGCTCGCCTAGATTAGCCACCTTCTCGATTTTTCGCATTTCCATAAACTCACTCAGCCAGAATTCCAGTTCGTTATATACCCGCCTTAGTTCCTTTTTCTCGTTCTCCGCCTTCAGCCTGACCTCGGCAATCTCATTGCGTAAAGCCTGGTTTTCCTGTTTGATAGTCTCAAAAGCGGCAAAATCGTGTCCTTGGCCAGTCAGATATTGCGCCACGTTATGTAGGCCTTGGGCCAGGTTATCAAGGACGAATTGAAGATTGTTCCTCATATATGCCATATCTTTCTCCATGGCATCCATGCGATAGCTCAACGCACCCGCCTGCTGCGGGAACTGCCTAAGCGCGTCCAGGAAGTCATCGGTTTCGTTTGTATGCTCCTCCCCGGTCTTGGCACCTATGGACTCCATAGGAGACTGGCTATCCGGCTGGGAGCTAGCGGCGCCGGCGGAAATACCAGCAGTAACTGGCTGTGCGACATCAACCTGTTGTTGATCCGATGTTTCGGAAGCATTGGCTTGACGCAAAATCTCATAGCGTTCTCGGCATTCTTCAACACTGCGGCCTGGCAAAAGAGCCACAACAGAATCAAAACACTCCCCTGCCTTAAGACGCCGCCAAAGCAAGATATCCTCTTGGCGGGTCCAGCCCTGTTTGGCTACTGAGGTAGAGTATAGGTGCCGCCTGCCTTCTTGTTTCATGTCTGCCCTGTATGCCTTTGGATCCAGTCCGCGCTTTTTGAGGATAGCATAAAAACGCTGGGCCAAAGCAGCTTCGGTTCTGCCCAATTCTTGTGCTAGCTCTACCCGCAACTTCTTATTCCACCACTTGGCTAGGATCAGCTGATCTTCAGCATCTGTATACATGCGATTAGCGTTTTCCAGACTAATGTCACCTGGGTTGAGTTCAGAACCCATCCTTAAATCCCCTCCTCGAAAGGCTCAAAAAAGACTATTCCATGATCTGTAGTATGGGCAATACAATGTATGATTATGCTTGGTATTGACATGCACCGAATACGAACACTGCCGGAGCAAAGGTTGCGCCGGCAGCAATTCTACATAGCTTTCTTTGTATTTCGAAACTTGAAGCCTATAGCAAAGATGATGCTCCATGCTTGGTGATGAAAACTCTGGTACCTACAGGTAGAACCTGACTTGGGTGCAAATCTACTAGGTCTGGGTTCTGCTCCAGCAACGCCTCTGCTGTGGTGCGATACCTTGTCGCTAGCTGCCACATAGTATCGTCGGGCTGTATGTTTACGCAGGTATATGTCGGCAAGCGTCCCGGGAACTTGCGAAGCTCCACTGCCTCAGCTACTATTTCCTTGGTCAGCGGCTCTTTGACTCGACAAGATACCTTAGCGGTCACATGATATCCAATAGTATCCCGGCTAAGTGGTTCCGCCCTTGTATCGAGGATTACCACATTTGCGTCGATCCCGGCATCTACTGAAACTGTAGGTACATTCATGCTGGCCTCAAATACTCCTGCATTGTTCCAGGAAGCTTGATAGACTGGCTCGGCAAAGTCATCGGTCCTACCTATATAGATCGCCGCCAAATCCACGTATCCAGAGACCATAACGCGGTTACCCACCACAGTAGTACTAGTTACCGCAGCTCGAAACTCTGTATCTAATAAGCGCTCAAGAGGTGGACGCGATTCGGGCAGCTCTACCGTACCATCTATATAGACCTCTTTGGCCACGGAATCTCCGATTTGATTGATCATAATGGGCTCCCAGCGAAGGCCAATCTCCAGATCGGGTTCTACCTGTACATCTGTAATAGCAGTTATATCCCGCGGTTGTACAACCTTAGTTTTATATCCCATTGTCCCTTCCACGCTGATGAATTGCCCATCATTGACGATGCGGCCGACAATTCTAGGAGGCTCTAGCTGACTATGGACAATCATCCCTGCCTTACTCCCCGGTATGGCAGCAGTTAGCTCCATCCGCGATATGTCATCCCAGCGGTAGACCAAGAGCTGTTCATCGCCGGTGTCAGGTGAGCTGCCTGCACAGATTGCCTTATAGTTCATGGTCCCCAAGATAATGGCTCTATCGGTCATTGTCCGTTTCTCAACGACCCGAAAATGCCCTTGCAGATCGAGCATTCGCACAGGATGACCGGCGCTGACAGGCACTGAAAGCATTTCTCGGATCTCCGCTTGCACAGCCCCTTCGCCTATGACATCTTCAACATGAACCGGCTCCTTAACCAGCTTTAGCTTGGTTGGTGGGCTAACAGAAGCATCTGTTACGAAGATCATGTCTTGCCCAACTGTCACCACTGCTGTGACCTCTAAGATTAGGTCCAAATCGATAGTGCGACCATCACTGCGAAGAGTAGGTTGGAGGTCCAAAAGATTTGCGCGACTGCTTACTTGCATATCGGGTAACGCACCAGGAACATCAACAAAATGGGCAAAAGGAACTACTTCTGTAGCTTGGACGCTCCCGTAATATGCCTTACCGGTTTCGTATTGCCCTGCATAAATTAGGGTGATGGATACTGCTCCTTCAATGTTCACTCTATCTTCTTCCAACCAGTCTTCCCTTATGCTCGGCACTGCAGATACCTTGACAATCCTCTCGGCCGAGGGCATGCTGCCGGGAATTGTTATTGTTCCTTCCGCTACAGTCTGTGCTGAATTTGAGCCGATAATAGACTCTAGCTGGACCATATCCTCCTTTATCCTTAACGCCACGGGTCTTCCCCCCTTCATTCCTTCCCACTAAACACTCTAATCTATATGCCTAGAGGCCCTTGACTATCGCGGTAAATATTGTATGATTTGGAGGACTTATCCAGAATGCTCAGCTTTTATAAAATGTTTATGAAGCTCCTTCCAGATTCGAGAATCCTCAGAGCCCATGGGCATGACAGCTAACCCCGATAAGTGTTGGCGGCTAAGCCACCTGAGTTTAGTATCAATGCTATCCCTGTTCTCGAACCAGACACGGAAACAGTCTCCTTGATCTACATAATCATAGTAGGGGATCCTCTCTTGCTCATCCCATTTTACTTTGGCCTGCTTACTATACGCGATCTTCCGGACATCGTCATAGGTTAGATAGGCATAGTCTTTTTTGGAATCATTCATTTTCCAAGCTATGCCATTGACGGGCAGAATCACAATAAGTTTCCAGCAGGGGATATACCCTGCTACTTTGCCAAGTTGGCTCTTCAGCGATTCCATGCCCAATCGAGGTCCTGGTCCTTTTGAAGAATACTCCCAGGCAAGCTGCAATATCACCCGGTGTGGCAAAGATACCCAAACCCGAGGATCAACATGTCTGGGTAAGAGCCTTCTATCGTCACCTTGTGGTCTTAAGGTGGTATAGAGCTTCTTGCCATGGCGCTGAACCAACTCTCGCAGTGTTCCCACCAGTGCTCCGAAACGACGCCCGTAGCCCATGCATACACCCTGAATATCCAAGGCAATCCCGTACACCAAAGAGTCTTTAACCAAATCCTTAACCGTATCTAAGAGCATTCTCCGGGCATTGCCCTGCCTCAGAAGCATATGGACAGCCGACTCATCGTATGTTTCTCGGTGTCTGTTGCTAATCACAGGGATCACCTTGATCTGATTGGCTTTGGCAGTTTCATAGATATTCTCTGGTATGTGGCCCTCAACCTCGCCACTATTTGACAAAGAAAAACTATACAACAAGAGTCCCGAGAGCTGCGGCAAAACGTCCTGCCATGGGTATTTTGCGCCTGGAAGCATTTCTCCTAGAACTACACCCCAGATCGTACGGCGGTGTAGAGCCAGGCGGGTGCCTCCTTCAATCCTCTCCTTTCCCCTCAAGCCGCGATTCCACAGCCAAATAGCCTCTTTCGCTATCCCATATTTATCTGCAATTTCCGCTAGCGCGATATCCCGCTCCACGAGATGTACTATTCGGTGGGCCCCTATCTCAGAGTCCTGCAGGAGATTTATCACCCGTGGCCCAGCCATGCCATCCACCGCAAGACCGAAGTCCCGCTCCAAAGAGCGTACGCACTCTTCGGTGAGAAAACCATAAATGCCATCGATGGCACCTACGTCATAGCCTAAGGAATGTAGCCTTTCTTGCAGCCAAATAACAGGGAGCCCCTTGTCGCCCAGCTTAAGAATGATCAGTCTTCCTGGCCGCCTAGCCTGCTGAGCCATGGCCTGTGCCTCCTTCATCCTAACTATTCATATGCCCATTGTTGCCTGCATTAGAAGCTCGATTATGGGCAAAATAAAATCCCAGGTAAATTCAGGAGAATCTACCTGGGACAAGATCAAACGTTGCGGCCCCCGTTTAGAGGGCCGCAGTTAGAAATAACAGACACCAAGGGAATCTGTAACCAACTAGGCCATAGGTCTAGAGACTATCATCGTTGACTAGAGTGCCGCTCCTACTTGTTTGTCACCAATGGTGACTTCGACTGTCTCGGTCAAAACATCAGCATAGGTGTATGAAAGTCTTCGTACCGGGCTCGGTTTGTCTAGCTTTACCACGAAAAGTCTGGGATAGGTCTGCTCCAGCACTCCTTCGGCCTCGATGACTTTACGGCGTCCCCGGTTAGCCCGTAATTTGACCTTCTGGCCAACATTCGCCTCTAGATTCCTCTTAATGGTGTCAAGGTTATTAGCGCTCTGTGCTGGCATCCGGCATCACCTTCCCTTTACATTGTCAAAAAAATTATACCACAATCCCTGGCATGAGTCAAATAAATTATAATTATATCAATGGCCTTCCTGCCTTGTCAAGGAGCAAGAGAGCGCTTTGCAACAAGAATTTTACATTTGGACACTATGCACTTCGATATAATCCCGAATTCCCCTAAATATGCCCAAAGCCACCCTTTCTCGCAACCATGGGTCAGCAACTTTGGTACTATCCTCTAGCCCGGTAAGAAAACCAACCTTGATTAGCACAGATACAGACGACACATGACGTAGTAAGTAGAATGCCGCTTCTCGCACGCCTCGGTTTAGCGTGCCCAGCTCCTCTAGGACATGGTCTTGGATGTATTCTGCCAACTGTCGGGCCGACCAGTTGCCATACCAGTAAACCTCCGTCCCGTTCATCTTTGCATCTGGGAAGCTATTATGATGAATGCTAATAAATAGATCCGGCTGGGCCCGATTGGCTATATCTAACCGTTGGGCTAAGGTGGCCTCCCCCAGTTTTTTTCGGGTGTAGCGCACATCGACACCACAGAGCTCAAGGATGTCAGCCAATCGTTGGGCAATGTCCCAGTTCAACTCCGATTCGATTAGCAGACCATGTGCAGCGCCAGGGTCATCGCCTCCATGACCGGCATCGAGCATGATGCATCTACCCTCTAGAGCCGGTTCCCGGCGGGTTATGATTAGAGCGTCTATATCAGCTAAGTAGGCCCACTGCAGATCAAGACATTGGCTGAGCAAAGATACGGGTACCATCACTTTGCCTAGTCCGTGCATGCAAACGGGCCCATGGATATCCATCCCCATGCTTGACACACATACTATATCTTTGTCTAGAGAAAACTCCCAACTGTTCTCGCCTTTTTCCACCTTGAATCGATGAGGGTAAGATTGCCAATAAACGCATGCTCCTAGCCTTTCCGCAACCACCTGTAACGGAACTAACAGCACACCATCTACCCACTGAAGGGCTTCTTGACTTTCCCAAACACGTCCATTGACTGAAATCCTTCCACTAGTCATCTGCGATCCTCCAAAGCGAATCTCGCCCCAATAGATACAGCAAAATACCGCACTTTGTAGAAAGCGCGACAATAAGCCCTGCACTATTCTATGACTAAGGAAGAAAGATGTGTGCACGCTGTCTAGAGAGTCCCATGGGACTAGGGCTCCTTGAAGATCTGCTGGAAGCCAAAGAGGAGGGTAGTCTACTTGGTGAACTTGTCTGCTACTTTGGAGGCTCCGTAGGAATCAGGTTTGATGCGAGCATCGAACCCACTCCCCACTACCATACCGGTCACCTCACGAATAAGATCCCTTGTCAGACCGTTGACCCCCACATCCAGGTGAATCTCCACGTTCAGGTCAGCATGCCCGTTTTCAGCCAGTCTTTCCGTTACCCAACTGGCTAGAGCAAGACTGCGGGAAGTCTCGTAGAAAATCCGTTGACGAAGAGACTTGCCCATAAACTCCCATTCCCGGGCATAATAATAACGTGCGCCCTTGCCGATGCGGTGAACGATGATAGCAGTGACGAAGCAAGTGTTATCCTGGCTATACTGGGAGTCAGTGCCGATTATGATTTTGTAATCTGATTCTGGCTGCTCCTGGACGTAATTGATCATGTCATTGAAGACTTCATCGAAGGAGAGCCTTCCTTTAGTCGGGCTAATAAAGTACTCCATGTACTCACCTCAATATCCAAGTTATTCGAGATTGTCTTGCACTTCGCCTTTAGCCCAGACAAGTAAGTCTTGTGAGCGCTGCCACCTACTTCTGAACTATATACAATCTTCCAGGCGGTTGACAAGCACCACAAATTCCTGGAGACTTAGTGTTTCGGCTCGGCGTCGGGAATCAATGCCTAAGGCCTGCAGAATGCTCTCCAGTTCGGCCTTTGTCAGAATACCACTCAAAGCTGCAGCTAGGTTATTGCCCAATGTCTTTCGCCTTTGAGCAAAGCTTGCCTTTATTACCCGCCAAAGCAGTGCAGGATCGTGTACTTCTAGCGTATAAGGTCGCATGGTGAAGCGCACGACAGCTGAATCAACATCGGGTTGAGGCATGAACACTGTAGGAGGTACTATCTGACAAATCTCTACATCACTATAATAGCTAGCTAGGACTGTCAGGGTACCATAGGACTTAGTGCCTCGCTTAGCTGTCAGCCTTTCAGCCACTTCCCTTTGCATCATCACTGTCAGATTATCCCAGGGAAGCTCCTCGGTAAGCACGTTAACCAGTAACGGTGACGTAATGTAGTAGGGAAGATTGGCCACTAGTTTGGCCTGCTTGAGGTCATAATCGTCCCAAAGCACCTGCCAGTCAAGCTTCAGAGCATCGTGGGCCAAGACTTCTACGTTACCGTACCGCTCAACTGTTTCTTGTAGAATAGGGTGTAACCGAGCATCAATCTCTATGGCCAAAACTCGCTCTGCTGTACTGGCCAGGGCTCTGGTTAGGGTCCCAATCCCTGCTCCAATCTCGATTACAGTATCTTTCCGAGTGATCTGCGCCGCCCTAACGATGTTCCGCAGTACATTGCCGTCCACCAAGAAATTCTGCCCCAAAGAACGTCGAAAAACAAAACCGTGCTCACTGATTAGTTGTTGTACAGCTCTGGGCGTCGCTAAGGAGGCATCAATGTTGCCCACGTCTTTTTGCACTCAGCCATCACCTTCTATGAAAAAGGGCAGGACCCCCCTGCCCACCTAGTCTAGAATATACACCTTTACCTTCCGCCGTCCATATTGTATGGCTTCTTGATAAGTTTCGAAACACAGGTCTATGCGTTTGCCCTTGATAGCTCCCCCTACATCGGCGGCTAGGGCATGACCATAGCCTGGTATGTATAAGCGTGTACCTAAAGGAATCACCTTGGGATCTACTGCGGCTATCCCAAAACCTGCCTTGACACCAGTGGCAGTATACCCATCCGCCCATTTGCCGGTGCTTTCCGGACCGGGATAATAAGCGGTAGCAGTCATTTCCTGCAGATCCCGGTACCGGATAGCGCCTCGAGCGGTGCTTAGGGTCTTCCATACCTCTCTCGTGCCCAAACCGATGATCTCATCCCGTGCTTCCCGGACCATCACGGTGTCCACCAACTGGCGGTCTACCTCGGTTCCGTCCTCATAAGTAACCTCGAAAATCTTGTGCCTCAACCCCGTTTGACCTTGCCGAACAATCTTAGTCTTACCTTTCTCTAAAGTTGGTTCAGCCCACTGCTTACTCCCGTGGGGAATCTCTTCTTCTATAACGACTTGCTCCTGGGTCACCCTGATGACTTTTACAAGTTCGCCAGCCGTAACCACGTGATCAATGTCAGGCTCTACGCGATCCAACGGTCCAAGTGAAACACCCTCCCTAGCCAAGAGTTCTGCCGCAGTTTCACCAACAGACCTTGCTTGGTGCTCCTGGCCATCGACCATGATATGCACGGGAAAGCTACGCTTAACACGGATTTCCATACCCCTAACCAACTTTTGACCGGGGTCTGGCTCCACGACATCGCCCTCCATTAGGATAATATTGGCACCTGCCAGAGCGCTCTCTACATGGGTTCTCCAGGTTGTTATCCTGTGAATGTCTTGATCGACAATAATAGTAACAGTCTTGAGCATTGTAAATAATATGGCCAAGCTCAGGAAAAATGCCGCCAAAAGACCGCCCATCAACAGTTGGCGCCTTTGTGATCTCACTGCCAGTTTCGAACTCACAGCGTCAACCTCCTAGCCCCCCGTTATCAATTAATGTGGATTGGGCGCTTCTTTGCTGCCTATACCCTCCACTGTGCGAAAACGGCCTAGTTTCTCTCGGAGCTCCTCTATACTATACTTATCAAGGTTGTCAATCATCTCCATGATCTGGAGGTATTCATCTTCGGATATTAGACCCTGATCCACCAGCTTATCATAGGCTGCCACGAATCGAATCTTAATCCGCTCCAGTTCTTCGAATAGTTCCATACCAACACCCCAAATTCTTAGAAAGGCAAATATGTTGGCCGTTTAGATTTCCTCTCTCATGCTTTCCTCCACAAACCGGGTGTACTCCTTCTGGTATTTGAGCTTGATCTTGCCGGTTGGCCCTTTGCGTTGTTTAGCAAAGATGACCTCCGTCACACCTGTAAGTCCTTTTTCCGCCGCCATCTCTGGATAGTAATAGTCTTCCCGGTAAAGAAACATAATCACGTCGGCAAACTCTTCAATATTGCCACTATCCCTCAAATCAGACATGAGTGGTCTTTTGTCCTCTCTGCTCTCTACTCCCCGATTTAACTGTGACAGAAGAATCAAAGGAAGGTCAAGCTCACCGGCGAGATCACGCAGTTCTCGAACAATGTCACCTACTACCAGAGCCCAGTTCTTTCTGCTTTCCGCTGGAGGTTTGATTAGCTGCAGGTAATCTACGATGATCAGGCCTAAATCCGGTTGTTCTGCCTTAGCTTTCCTAGCTTTAGCCCGGATCTCCGCTACTGTCAATCCTCGTCTGTCAACTATCTGGATCGGCAGTTTATACAACTCATTGAACACTGATTGAGTGGAGGCGAACTGAGCATCGGTCATTCTGGTAGCGTAATCGAAAGCCGTGACTTCTGCTTTACCATGACCTTTAAACTGGAATAACTCACTTAACACCAATCGATCGCCGATTTGCTCATCATCCATCTCCAAACTGAATATCAGTACAGGTATATCCCGCTTGGCCACATTAACCGCAAAATTCAGTGCGAGAGAAGTTTTGCCCATACTAGGTCTAGCAGCCAGAATTATCAAGTCTTTGTTCTTAAAACCTGTCGTGAAAGCATCAATTGACGGATAGCGCACTGACAAACCATGGGAAGACTTGCCTTCCCGTCGTTCCAACAAATTTATATAGCATTTGTTTAGGACGGTCAAAAGATCTTTGGCATCGTCTTCTGGGCTCGCCACAGCATTAGTTGCAGCGAAGATTAGCTCCTGAGCCTTGGCTCGGTAAGCCTCAATACTGTCTTCCGTCTCCAGTAAGATCATCTGCTCGATCTGTTGAGCAGCCTGTAATATCTGGCGTTTGGCATTCTTCTCCAGAAGAACCTCGATTCCAGGCTCCAATTCTGCTTGACTGGCAAAGGATTCAGTTATGGCAACCAAGACTTCTTCCAGAGTATCTATCTGCTGTTCCTTACGTAGTTTGGCATATACCTGGGTATATGATATCCGGCCTCTGGCATGGTAAAGCTCCAAAATTGCTTGATAGATCATGCGATGAATGCGGTCATAGAAGTGATGGGCTTGCAGCTTGTCAACAGCTAGATCGATCTTGTCTGGATATTTGATCAATATACCCAAGACCCGCCGCTCGGCATCGAGATCCATGGGGACGAAAGGAAGTCGATCCTCGCTGGTAGCCAAATCCTTAGCTATTATACTCATCGGGGTAAAGCTCCTTCCACTTGCGGACTAACTCACTATCAACCTCAGAGTATGCTCCGGCATTAGGCAATCCTTCGTAGCTTTTGGCAGGACTTTGACTCTCGCCCGTGAGATCCGGATATTTTCTTATGGCATCAGCATAGGTGCGGACACCGTCATTAAACCAGTTCCGCAGTACGCCTTCCAAATACTGGATTCTGGGATTCTCTGCCTTACGGGCAGTGACATCAATGGCTGCGGCCACTACTTCCGCGGTCATGCCCGATTCTTCCACCCAAAACTGCAATATGTCCCTTTGCTTCGGTCCCATAAGGCCGATGCGCTTGTGATAAAGATCAAGGACCGCCTCAAAATCAGCTTCGGGCGAAGAGAAAACTTGCTTGTCCAAATCACCTGAAGAACCCTCCTCTAGGTCAGACGCCTCAGGTGTATTTGGGGCAGAGGTGTTCCCAGACACAGACGTATCAATAGCATCAGGCTCCGATGCAAAAGACCCTGCCGCTAGTTCCGGAGCAAAACGCAGAGCAAACTGCTCCTGCGACAAGGGCAGGTACAGCCTGATGACTCTATCTTTCATCTCCACAAGCTCGTACTGCTCTAGTTTGTGTAGTGCCAAGTAAATGTCTTCCGGTGGAAAACCAGTTTGCTCCTCCAATTGGGATACTAAAGCCTCAATATCTGATACGGAGCTTTGCTCACCCCAGCACTGCAAATGCAGCCATAATAGCACTGCTTGACTGCCCACAACGCGGTGGTAGACAGTAAGTAGTTCCCGAGGCACAGCCACTAGCCACCGGGGGCTTTCCACCTGCCAAGCTCTGGCATTGTCGCTTGCCATCGGTATCCCTCCCAAGCTCCGGCAACTACATAGGGCTAAATGCGTTTACCCAAATGAGCCTTTGGGAGCATCCCAAAGGCCCTTTGGGTCATGTTAGCAATACTGTAAAATACTTCGCTTCACAGAGTGAGATTCCTGCTTTCCATTTGCTCCAGAAGCCCTTCCCACCTTTGATAAAGCTCTTCCAACTCATCAACAATGGCACGATGACGAAGACTCGTTTCCCGGATTAAAGCCCCATCGGCATAGACCTCCGGCTGTGCCATTTTCTCAGTAACAAGATCCAGCTCCCCTTCCAGCGCGAGAATGGTATTTTCCAGTTCCGCATACTCTTGCCTCCAGCGGGCCACTTGTCTATCTGTACTGGGCTCCTTCGCCGAGCTAGA
>JAAYRF010000158.1 GCA_012518905.1 Bacillota bacterium
GGAACGGTTTGCTGAAGCTATGGATGAGGTCTTTAGCGAGCTCAAAGCTACAAGGCCTACAGCCGTCAATTTGTTTTGGGCTTTAGAGCGAATGAGGGGAGCTATGGATTCCCATAAAGATGATCCGGTTGCCACCATGGTCGATGCTTTGGTTCACGAGGCAGAGGTGATCGCGAGGGAAGATATAGATATCTGCCGTCGGATAGGAAAAGCCGGGATCCCCGTGATACCAGAGGGAGCAGGTGTCCTAACAATTTGTAATGCCGGTGCCTTAGCTACGGTAGACTACGGGACAGCCCTGGGGGTTGTGAGGGCAGCGTACTCGGCGGGAACCACCTTCCATGTATATGCGGCAGAGACACGTCCTTTCCTGCAGGGGGCTAGATTGACTGCTTGGGAATTGGTGGAGGAGTGTATTCCCGCCACCTTGATCACAGATAATATGGCCGGCTGGATTATGCAGCAGGGAAAGGTGCAAGTGGTAATTGTCGGAGCTGATCGCATTGCGGCCAATGGAGATACCGCCAATAAGATCGGAACCTACAGTTTTGCAGTCTTGGCTAAGGAGCATAAGATCCCCTTCTATGTGGCGGCACCGTTGTCCACTGTTGATCTGTCTATAGCTAGCGGCCAAGACATCCCCATTGAGGAACGACCGGCAGACGAGGTGACCCATATTTTCGGAAAACAGGTAGCTCCAGCGGGAATTGGTGTTTACAATCCGGCCTTTGATGTGACTCCGGCACCACTTATTAGTGGGATTATTACAGAGGTGGGAATTATCCATCCACCCTTTCATGATCGTCTCAGGCACCATATAGGCGATATCAGGGAAAGGGGAGCAGCGACATGAAAGAGTTCTCACAGATTAGGAGCCCCGAACTTGCCGCCGAAGGAAAGCTAAAGATCGAATGGGCTAAAGAGCATATGCCTATCATGGGTGAGATTGACCAGGAGTTTGCTGATACTAAGCCCTTTACAGGGCTGAAATTGGCCATTTGCCTACATCTAGAAGCCAAAACAGCATACTTGGCCCAAGTTCTTCGCCAAGGTGGAGCAGAGGTAGCCATTTCCGGAAGCAACCCACTATCTACGCAGGACGATGTGGCAGCTGCCCTGGCAGAAAGTGGTGTTATAGTCAACGCTTGGCATGGGTGTACAGCAGAGGAATACCATTCACTTCTAAGAGCTACGGCTGCTATAGGACCCAATCTTGTTATCGATGATGGCGGGGATTTGGTGCACTTGCTCCATAGTGAGATGCGAGAGTATCTGCCTAAGATCATAGGTGGCTGTGAAGAGACGACTACTGGTCTGCATCGAATAAGGGGTCTGGCTGCTAGAGGTCAGCTGGAATTCCCCATGATTGCCGTCAATGATGCCTACTGCAAATACCTTTTCGACAATCGATACGGTACTGGTCAGTCCACTTGGGATGGTATCATGCGGACCACCAATTTGGTGGCAGCTGGTAAGACTGTTGTGGTGGCTGGCTATGGCTGGTGTGGGCGGGGAGTGGCCCAGAGGGCCCAGGGTCTAGGAGCACACGTTGTCGTAACGGAAGTCAACCCGATTCGGGCTTTAGAGGCAGTGATGGATGGTTTCCGAGTCATGCCCATGGAGGAAGCTGCCGGCATCGGAGAGATCTTTGTCACTTTGACTGGATGCAAGGATGTGATCACTAAGGAGCACTTTAGTCGGATGCGGGATGGAGCTATCTTGGCCAATGCAGGACATTTTGATGTAGAAATTAGCAAGCCGGATCTGGAATCTTTGTCAGTCTCTTGCCGAGTTGTACGTGCAAACATAGAGGAGTACCGATTGCACGATGGGCGGAAGCTATATCTCTTGGGTGAAGGTAGGCTGGTCAATTTGGCTTGTGCTGATGGCCATCCGGTGGAGATCATGGACATGTCCTTCGGAATACAGGCTCTGTCTTTAGAATACCTGGTCCACTCAGGGAAGGAGCTTCCCAAAGAAGTGATTGAAGTTCCCGACGATGTCGATGAGAAGGTAGCCAGACTCAAACTAAATGCAGAGGGGATTGATATCGATACTCTATCCCCAGAGCAAGTTGCCTATCTATCTGGCGAAGTGGGCTAGATACTCTTTGGGGGGTTAGCCGTGAGGATCTTGATTACTGATGTAGTACTATTGCCGGAGCTAGGGTGGCCATGGCCTCTGGAATCCTCAGCCGATCATGAGGTGTTCGCAGATATCGGGGTTGAAGATGGTGTTATCATCTCTATCCAAGAGCACGGAGATGGGGAGTGTGCTAGAAGCGGCCAAAGGGAAGCACAACAGGGTAGGTGGGATCGCATTATTAAGGGGCGTGGACGGCTGGCGTTGCCTGGCCTTATTAACGCTCACACACATCTGGGTATGTCTGTGCTTAGGGGATATGGTGACGATTTGCCGTTAATGGTATGGCTGCGGGAGAAAATGTGGCCCATGGAGGACCAGTTGACGCCGGAGGATGTATACTGGGCATCATCCATGGCCATTGGGGAAATGCTGCGAGGTGGAGTGACCACTTGTGGCGATATGTACTTCCATATGGATGCAGCGGCCCAAGCGGTATGTGAGACTGGAATCAGGGCTAGCCTTAGTCGCGGCATTCAGGGCCTAGGCGGTAGCGGTCTGAAAGGCTTGGAGGAAGCGGTGCGATTTTGCCAAGAGTGGCATCATGAGGCAGAAGGGCGCATTACTACGATGCTAGGACCCCATGCTCCTTTTACTTGCCCACCGGATTTTCTGCGCAAGGTAGTAAAGTGGGCTGAAAACTTGGCGGTTCCGCTGCACATCCATGTTGCGGAAACAGCCGATGAAGTGACTCAAATACGTGAGCTTTACGGCACAACCCCTCTGGGTATGTTAGCAGAATATGGTGCCCTTGAACTGCCGGTGATGGCAGTTCACTGTGTGCATTTTACCCAAGACGATGTGGATTTGGCACGAGAGAAGGACGTGCGGATTGTGCACTGCCCGGGCAGCAATATGAAGCTGGGAAGCGGCATAGCCCCTTTGCCGGAGCTCTTGGATGCGGGCTTAAAGGTCGGGCTAGGAACTGACAGTGCAGCCAGTAACAATAAGCTGGATCTTTGGGAAGAGATGCGCTTCGCCAGTCTAATACACAAGGCCCAAAGGCAAGACGCCACTGCTATTCCCGGGAAAGTTAGCCTCAACCTGGCTACCTCGGGCGGGGGCGAAACCCTATTTCTAGAAAAGGTTGGCAAGCTCTTGCCGGGCTGGGCAGCAGATCTGATATTAGTTGAAAAAGAAGGGCTGCACTGGCAGCCCTCCTGCAACGTAGCAACGTCGGTTGTATATGCCGGCCAACGGAGTGATGTCTCCTTAACCATGGTAGCCGGCCGAGTGTTGTATGAAGATGGGAAGTTGCTGACCATAGATGAAGAGAAAGTCTGCCACGAGGTCAACAGCACCGCTGGGCGACTAGGCCTCATCAGCTGATAGCTTCTGCTTAACCATTTCTTTCATGGTCTTTAGGCGGTGACAAGTCCGGGCTGGTCCCAAGGCGGCTAGTACTTCATACATGCCGGGGCTTACGTTGGTCCCGGTAACTGCCACTCTGACTGGCTGGATAATCTCGCCAAGTTTCCGGTCGACTTGTGCCTGGACTTCCAGGAAAACCTTTTCAATATTGGGTTCGTCAAAGGGCTCGGTATGCGTGAGCTTATCTAGAAGCAGTCCAAAAAGTTCCGGTACATAATCCCGGTAGAGAAATTTCTCGACAGCCTTTTGATTATATTCAATATCATCCACGAAGAAATACCGGCTAGATGGCACAAACTCGGCTAAGGTTCGGATCCTCGATTGGAGCGCTACGGCGATCTTCTGGATCTTGGCTCGAGTAGCTTTATCGACTTGCTCCGGTATGAGCCCTTCCCTCTGCAGCCTGGGAATGACCGTATCCGTTAGGCGATCTGGCTCCATCTCCCGCAGATATACACCATTCATCCATTCGAGCTTTTTCATGTCAAAGACTGCCGGATTCCGGGAGACCCGGTCCAAGGAGAACTTGCGAATGAGCTCATCTACAGTAAACAAAGTATCCGTGGCACTGTAAGACCACCCCAAAAGGGCCAAATAGTTGACGAGTGCTTCAGGTAGAAAACCATTGTCTCGGTATTCCGTAACTGATGTAGCGCCATGGCGTTTGCTCAACTTCGTCTTGTCGCTGCCGTGAATCATGGGCAAGTGGGCAAATTCCGGTACAGGAAAATCGAGGGCCTCATACACCTGGATCTGGCGAGGCGTATTCGAGATATGGTCATCACCGCGGATCACATGGGTGATTTGCATTAGATGATCATCGATGACTACGGCGAAGTTATATGTAGGCATACCGTCGGATTTGAGAATCACAAAATCATCCAGCATCTCATTGTCGAAAACGATCTCACCCCGGATCAGGTCGTCGACAACGGTGGAGCCTTCATCGCTGGAGCGAAAACGGACTACCGGCTCTCGACCTTTGTCGGCTAGTGCTTGCCTTTCAGCGGGAGTTAGGCAGGCACAGCGACGGTCATATTTGGGATCCTCGCCCCGGGCAAAGGACTCCTCGCGCCGTTGTTTTAGTTCTTCAGGGGTACAGTAGCATAGGTAAGCTTTGTCCTCATCAAGCAATCTTTGCACGTGCTCCCTATATATATCTAAACGCTCTGACTGAAAGTACGGGCCAAAGGGGCCTTCTGGGCCGGGTCCTTCATCCCAATCCAAGCCCAGCCACTCTAGTCCCTCAAAAATTGCTGTGAGCGACTCCTCGGTGGAGCGCTCTAAGTCAGTGTCTTCGATGCGCAGCACAAAAATACCGTCGTGGTGACGCGCATATAGCCAGTTAAATAGTGCTGTCCTGGCTCCGCCTACGTGGAGATACCCGGTTGGGCTAGGCGCGAAGCGAGTTCTTACTTTAGTAGTCACTTTAGCCAACTCCTCTTACAGCTTGCGATGTTTTCAGTATCTAAGGTAACCGAGCAAATGATGTACCATGCACTATTGCCTGGCAGCGGATTCCCGGTCAACGACTGAAAGGTAGATTCGAGAATGGCCCAGGCAAATCCTGCCGGAAACCGGTCTTTTGCATGAAAAGTTCAAGGCATTAGCCAATACTCCCTTGATCAACCCTGAGAGGCCTGGTATAATGGACATCGTAGCAGACGATTGCCAAGGTTTTTCCCTTGGAAAAGTACTTGCCTGAGTGGGTGAAGTGTGATATAGTAAACAATGTCTTTGGGGGATCTGCTAACGGTAGGCGAGGTGACTCTGGATCACCGGGTCCAGGTTCGAATCCTGGTCCCCC
>JAAYRF010000159.1 GCA_012518905.1 Bacillota bacterium
AACCATTCTGTCAGGCGCTCCCGGCCTTTCTCTTCCAACAGTCGATCATGAATCTCTTGCTTAGCTTCTTCGAATTCGGCACCAGAGGCTTCCTTCCTGTCAGTGACCTGGATAATGTGGTAACCGAACTGACTCTCCACTGGCCCCACGATTTCGCCTATCTGGGCCGCGAACGCTGCTTTTTCAAAAGGCTCTACCATGCGACCTCTGCCAAACCAGCCAAGCTCCCCACCCGTTGCCTTACTGCCGGTATCTGCCGAATATGTCTCTGCCGCATCGGCAAAATCGGAACCGGATTCCAGCTCCTTCATTACTTGGTCAACCTTGGCTAGCGCTGCCTCCCGTGCTTCATCATCGTCACCTTCAATTGAGATGAGAATGTGCCGGGCATTGACCTCTTCATAGGCGTTCACGACATCGGCCTCTGTAACCTCAACGTCTGCCTTAAGATCCTTTTGCAGCTGCTCTATCTTCAGACTAGTGCGGAGCAACTCCTTAAGTTCTTTGGTGGTAAGGCCAGCATTTCTCAGATCTTGCTCGAAACTAGCCTTGGATGGGTAGTGGTCTTGAAGCTCCTGATACCGTTCGTTGACTAGTCCCTCGTCCGCCTTGATCTTAGCTTCCTCGGCCGCTTGAACCAAAAGCTCCTGGCTTACCAACTGATCTAAAGCAAAATACTGTACTTGGTTGACCATGCTCCCCGTAATGGGCTGACCATACATCTCCTGCTGACGTACTATGCTATAGTACGCTTGGTAAAACTCTGCATAGGAGATATCCTTGCCGTTGACGGTAGCTACCGCTGCCGCACTGGCAGTGCCACTTCTGCTAGATAAAAAGCTCGTCCCACCAGCGTATAGCAATGTCACCACAAAAGCTACTGCGATGACGATAACGATGACTTTCCCCTGCTGGCGCATCCGATTGAATATCATTACGCTCCCCTCCCGGCTCTCTGCCCACGAAAAAGAATAAAAGGCCAAATTCATTGTATGTCATCACTTAGTCCCTGTCAACCAAACCCGCAGGCAGGCCACAGGGCTATCTTCCAACTGCTCTTCGGGGATACTATCAGATCATCAAAAACGGGTTGTTTTCCTTCTCTTGCCTGAGGGTGCTGCTGGGACCATGACCTGGATAGATGACAAGGTCAAGGGGCAAAGCCATGATCACCTTTTGTAAAGAGCGCATGAGATCAGCCTTGGAAGAATTAGGGAAATCCACTCTGCCCACAGACCCAGCGAACAAAGTATCCCCGGTAAACAAGGCAGTATCCACCTGCAAACAGATGCAGCCCGGGGTATGTCCGGGAGTATGCAGGACCTTAATGCTAAGGCCAGCCAGTTTGAGCTCCTCGCCGCCCTCTAGCAGCCCGTCTGCAGGAGGGCTCAAGATCTGACCAGTTCCACCCCAAAGAGACAGGTTCCCATAGGCATCGGCCAAAAGTGGCTCATCCAACCGATGGATATACAAAGGGGCATCGGTGGCAGCCTTCAAAGTGCCATTGGCCCCGATATGATCGAAATGCCCGTGGGTATTGATGATCCCTGCCAGAGATAAGCCTCTCTTGTTAAGAGCATCAAGGATAGCCTCTCCATCAGCCCCAGGGTCAATCACCACTGCCCGCTGACCCTGGCTGACGATATAACAATTCGCCCCTATATCCCCGACTTCCATTACCAAAATATCCATGACAAATCTCCCCGCTGATCTTCCTGATGCAGTTCCTCCCAACTCAGTTGCTCCTTGTCATGATGCCGAGTCGGTTGGCCTTGCAGCCTCTGACTCCACGAGCAACGTAACAGGACCGCTATTTTCGATGCTGACTGACATAAAGGCTTGAAATCGGCCTGTGGCCACTGGAATACCTAAAGACTGCAGGCCTTCAACGAAACACAAGTACAACTCTTCTGCCATGGCAGGTGGTGCTGCTTTGTCAAAGCTAGGTCTTCTTCCTCTACGACAATCACCGTAGAGTGTAAACTGAGGAACGACTAGGGCTTCACCTTTAGTCTCCAGAATCGAAAGGTTCATACGTTCAGCTTCATCTTCAAAGATCCGTAAATTGGCCGTCTTGTTGGCTAGCCATTCAGCATCCCACTTTGTATCATCTGCCGCAACTCCCAAAAGAACCACCATACCTGGTCCAATGGAGCCAACGACTTCGTCCCCCACCATAACCTTACCGGAACTGACTCTCTGCACTAAAGCTCGCATAATTCATACATCCTCTACTACCGATTTCACCTAGCCGCCTTCAGTATTGCCACTGACTAGGTTGGGCGGGCGCGACTAACCTCTACCACCCCATCAACCCGCTGCAAGCGGCGGATAATATCTTGCATATGCTCTACATCATGGATATTCACTACCAGATTTATCAAGGCCATCCTGTGATCGGTAGTCCTGGCATTGACTGCTTCGATATGAGTCTTAGTCTCTGATATTGTGTTCATGATAGAAGTCAAGAGGTTGACCCGATCTACGGCCTCAATAGCAAGTTCCACTGGATATGCTGATTCTTCCTGGGTATCCCACTGTACATCGATACGGCGTTCTGGTTCCTGGGCCAATGCCTCTACATTTGGGCAATCAATCCTATGCACCGAGATGCCCCTACCTCGGGTTATATAGCCAACAATCTCATCACCGGGCACAGGATTGCAGCACTTGGAGATTCTGACAAGTAAATTATCCATTCCCTTGACGCTGATGCCCACCGGCACCCTGCCTGTTCGCCTAGATGGCTGTGCCTTCTTAGGGGGAGGCGGTAAAGGTGCATCCTCCGGTTCCATGAGCTTGCCTACTACCTGTCGGGGCAGTATCTTCCCGTATCCAACAGCGGAGAGCAAATCTTCCCGAGTGCCGAGGCCATAGCGCCTCGCCAATTCTACTAGCTCTTCGGTCTTGAGAACATCAGCAGCATCTACACCCAACTTGCGACACTCTTTGACCAGGAGATCATGGCCCCTCTCCAGGCTGTCCTCTCGCTGTTGCTCCTTAACCCAAGCCCGAATCTTGCTACGGGCCTTTGATGTTTTTACGAAATTTAGCCAATCTCGGCTGGGAGAAGGAGACTTAGATGTTAGGATTTCCACAAATTCCCCGTTATTGAGCTGATAATCTAAAGGCACAATACGACCGTTTACCTTAGCACCTGAACAGTGCAGCCCCACATCGGTATGCACGCTAAAAGCGAAATCTACCGGTGTGGAGCCCGCAGGAAGGTTTTTCACATCTCCCTTAGGAGTGAAAACAAAGACTTCATCCTCAAAAAGGTCGATCCGAAGGGTAGTCATAAACTCTTCCGGATCTTTCATCTCCTTAAGCCAATCCATAACCTGTCTTAGCCAAGCCATTTTCTCTTCGAATTCCACATGGTCCCGACGCTGACCTTCCTTATATAACCAGTGGGCGGCTATACCTTTTTCCGCAATCCGGTGCATATCCCAGGTGCGAATCTGTATCTCAAAAGGATCTCCCTTAGGCCCAATGACTGTAGTATGCAAGGATTGATACATGTTGGATTTGGGCATGGCAATGTAATCCTTAAATCGCCCTGGTACCGGTTTCCAAAGAGTGTGTACGGTCCCCAAAACACCGTAGCAATCTTTGACTGTATCAACCACAACCCTTACAGCCAACAGATCGTAAATCTCATCAAAGGATTTTGATTGTCTTTGCATTTTCTGGTATATGCTGTAAAAATGCTTGGACCTGCCGGAGACCTCGGCTAAGATACCGAGCTCAACTAGTTTATCGCGAATTGCCTCCTTGACTTCCCGAAGCTCGCCTTCCCTCTCCTGTCTTTGCTTGGCCATCCTGTTGGCTACATCATAATAGGCCTGAGGCTCTAAACAGCGGAAGGCTAGGTCTTCCATCTCCCATTTGATCCCCCACATACCCAAGCGATGGGCTAGGGGAGCATAGATTTCCAGAGTCTCCCGGGCCATCCGCACTTGTCTGTCCTCGGGTAAATGTCGAAGAGTTCTCATGTTGTGCAAGCGGTCAGCCAGCTTGATGACAACCACACGTAAGTCCTCAGCCATAGCTAAAAACATCTTGCGAAGACTTTGGGCCTGATGCTCTTCTCGAGTTTGAAAGGGAATACGGGATAGCTTGGTTACCCCATCCACCAAGAGAACAATCTCTTCTCCAAACTTCTCGGTGAGCTCTTCTCTAGTTATATCTGTATCCTCAAGGACATCGTGCAAGAGGCCCGCAGCAATCGTCACCGCATCATACTCGAATTCCGCCAAGATCATGGCGACCTCGAATGGGTGGCGGAAAAAGACCTCCCCTGAATCGCGGTACTGACCCCGGTGGGCCTCCTCCGCAAAATGGTAGGCCTCCTCGACAAGCTGCAGGTCAGTATTGGGATTGTAACTCAACATGCGTTCCTGCAACTCTTCAACCCGCATAGCTAGCCCCCACCACACACATCCTTGAGCTATGACCCGATATACAATATACGGCGACACTCTTTTCCAGGTACATACGGAAAAGAGTGCCAATGCCATTGCAACTCCACATGGACTTCTTAGGAATCGTAGCGAATCATACTTAGGATGTCATAATCACCGAGTTTGTCTCGGCCATTCAGATACGCAAGTTCCACCACAAACGCGTAGCCGACAATCTCTCCCTTTAGTTGTTTAACTAGGTCCGCCGCGGCGGCCATAGTTCCCCCTGTAGCTAACAGGTCGTCAACCAAAAGAACTCGCTGTCCCGGCGCAATGGCGTCTCTATGGATCTCGAGAGAATCTGAACCATACTCCAAGTCATAAGAAACCCCCACTGTTTCAGAGGGCAACTTGCCAGGTTTGCGCACTAAGATGAACCCGGTTCCCATCTTGTATGCCAGCGGTGCTCCAAAAAGAAATCCCCGAGATTCCACACCCAAAATGACATCAACATTACTGTCCTTGAACCGCTCTGCCATCTCGTCCACAACATAACGTAGCGCGGCTCCATCTTTGAGCAAGGTAGTTATGTCCTTGAAACTAACACCTGGTTTTGGGAAATCGGGCACAATCCGAATTTTACTGCATAGGTCCATAGTGTAAGGGAGCAATCAAGCAATCATGTCTATCATCACTAAATTGCTATGATCACCCGCCATATTCACCTCCAAGTATAAAATCCACGTAAGTGGAGAATCGCCGTGATCAGGTGATGGCGGCATCCATCAAAGGTATCCGTGCCGCGGAATCTATAGCAAAGCGTCCCTCCATGCCCCACCCTGGAGTTCAGAAACAGCTGCCCGTAATGCCCATTGGCCATACTGTTCCAGATAATCCCGCCGTTTCACACACTCATTATAGCCCATGGCAGTAGTCAAGTCTAGCTTGTTTTTTGGCCTTGGCAGTAGCTTGACCGAGATCAAACCTACCTTTTCCCATCCCGGCGACCCATCTAGACGCACTAGATTCAGTTCCTCAAATATCCGCAGGGCTCTGCAGATGCCCGACCATTCCAAGTCCAAGCCTTGCTTGCGGCACCATGGTCTACTGATCTCCAGTATATTGTTTTGAGCTCGCATTCTCTCCAAAGCCAAATACAAGTAAGCCAGCTCATCCCATCCAGGATATGTCCTGGGCCATAGATTCCGAGCTCGGATTAGGTCCGCTTCATTGTACGCAAGGTATATCTCACCACTACCCAGTCCCCACAGATGACCAAGCTCCTCAGGGGTTAGAGGTAAATGATAAACAACTACCCTTTCTAAATAACTGCCCAGACTAAAGCTCACTGGTTCTGCTGCAAGGACAAGATTCAGATCTCCTTGACTTAATTTTGTATGGAACATCTCTGCTTCATCAGCAAGCATCTGTCCATAATAGATACCTATTCGGCCCTTATACGGATCCATTTTCGCCAACTTTTCTGCCAGACTCCATACATCATTAGGTTGGGCTAGATACAAAAGGATAGTACCTGGGCTTTCCAGAAGCTCGAACACACCTTGAGCCTTATCTTTTCTTGTCCGCCAATCTACCACTGCCCGCTTCCCGGCTGCCTGCTCAGTACATTCCACATTACCTTCCCAAGCCAATCGCCCTATCTTTTCCCACACCTTCTGGTACCGATCTATAGATCGCCACAACTGCTGCTGCATCATCTCCTGTGCGGGTAGCTGAATATCTTTGAGTACCAGATCAATACTGACTCTGCCGTTCCATTCGTTGATCTTGGGTACAAAGGCTAGGTTCACCTGGGAGGCATACTCCACCATATTCATGTGCTCGGCCATTCGAAACCCGATGGCTTCAAAACTACTCCCTCTCGCTTGCGCTTTTCTATCAGAGACGAAGAGCTTTAAGTGATCCTGGGTTTTACCAACCAAGCAGCCTCGCTCCAAAACAAGATCCCTGGCCATTAGTATCGGCTGGGGATTACCAGCGCCGTATGGCGCCAGCTGCTCGAGCTCTTCCAGCAAGGTGATGTCAATCTGATCTAGAGTCACTCCAGCATCAACCCGCAGCTTAGGTAGAAGATCCTCCTCAGTCAACCATGTCCGGGCTAGCTTATTGAGTTCCAGGCGCAGTTCTTCCACCCGATCATGGGCAATAGATAAACCTGCCGCCATCTTGTGGCCACCAAAACGCTCCAAAATGTGGCTCAAGGATTGTAATGCTCTGTACAGATCAAATCCTTCAATGCTGCGCCCTGATCCCTTGGCGGGTTCTTCACTCAAGCTGATCAATATCGTAGGCCGATGAAATCTCTCCACCAGTCTTGATGCCACTATTCCGATAACTCCAGGATGCCAGCCATGGGATGCTAGCACGATAGACCATTCTTCTTCTAGATCGATCTCCGCTTCCACCCGGCTGATGGCCTCTTCTGAAATCATCCGTTCAATGGACTGGCGCTCCCGGTTAGCTGCATCTAGCATGTGCGCAAGCTCCTGGGCCTCATCTTCGTCATCGCTTAGCAAGAGCCGAACACCGGCCTCGGCATCATCGAGACGCCCTAAGGCATTAAGCCTAGGAGCGATACCGAAGGCTAGGTTACCTGCCGATAAATTCTCGGCATCTAGACGAGCCACGGACAATAAGGCACGGAGTCCAACGGATTCCGCGGCGAAACGCTCTAGTCCTAAGTGCGCAAGAATGCGGTTTTCGCCCGTCAAAGGCACAACATCAGCTACAGTGCCTAGAGCAACGAGATCAAGGTATCGCTGCACAAAGGCTTCTGCTCGCTTCGTGTCCTTCAGGCATGCCAAAGCCAAGGCATGGGCTAACTTCAAGGCTACACCCACACCGGCCAACTCCTTTGTGGGGTACTGGCAGTCTTTTCGGTTAGGGTTAATCACAGCCCAAGCTTTAGGCAAAACCGCGCCAGGCTGGTGATGATCAGTAATAATGAGATCTAGGCCGTTTGCTTGAGCATATTCGCTTTCAGCCAACGCGGTAATGCCACAATCAACGGTAACTACTAGGCCGCTTTCGGCAGCAATCTCTTCAAGGGCATCAGTGTGCAAACCATAGCCTTCCTCCGCGCGACGGGGGATATAATAGTTTGCCCTGCCTCCCAACTCTTGAATTGTCTTTACTAAGAGAGTCGTGGCTGTCATGCCATCGACATCATAGTCCCCGTAGATGGTGACTAGCTCACCACTCTTGATGGCTTCCACTAGACGAACTACTGCAGGCTCCATATCTGTCAAAAGCCACGGAGATGGGATTTTGTCCCAACTCAAATCAAAAAAATCTCGCGCTGTTGCCGGAGTATCAATTCCTCTCCCTACCAAGATTCTGGCCACAGCCGGAGATATTCCCAACGCGGCAACAAGGGCTGCCTCTTTCTCCGGGTCACCGGATCGAAGCAGCCACGTAGCTTGTCCATGATACATGCTCAACTCACCTCAGAGACTTACCTTCTACCAGACCGCTAGCTGACCCTTTTTCGGCCAGCAGTGCTTCTAGCCTTTCCTTTTCAATCTCTGCCTCCTCCAAACGATCATCTAAGCGATTTACCTGGCTTTGCATATTCCGGAGCTTAAGTTTTAGCTGCACTTCTCGCACAATAGCCAACATCCCGCCGAACAGAGCACCGCAAGCTGCAGCGCCCAAGATGATTACCGCCACCGATGTATTCCACTGCCACGCCAGGAAGGTAACAGTTATCTGACTGGCATTCTGAACAGCAAAAAGAGCCACAAATACCGCGAAAATCAGCGCTAGAATCAAGTACAACATCATCCGCCAGCACCGCCTCTCCCACAATAACAGTAACCATACCACTGTATTCTCTTTCTCTTGGTCGTCTCCTTTGCCGAAACAGCTACCAACCTAGGATATCAGAGCCTGCCGGAGCGCACAATGGATACTATCAGCCAGATCCCAAAGCATGCCGCGACAAGAAAACCTGCCACCCCCAACATCGGAAGTCCAAGAAATAATGGTCCTCGATTACTTTGTACAATGAGCGAGGAGCCAATAACCAATGCTGCTACAATCAAAGCAAAGGAAAGACGATTACTAGCAATATCCAGACGTATTATCAGCCGCTCTAGGCCTTGGTGTTGGAAGTTGATCTGCAGCCGATCCTGATTAATCAGATCCAAGGCGGTGTCCACCTTGCTGGGCAGCTCCAGCAACATCTGGCCATAATCTCCCCCTGAGTGGAGCAATTGCTTAACTACCGCGTCCGGCCGATAACGCCTCTTAAGCAGCTCCCGGGCAAAGGGCTCCGCTATCTCGAAGATATTGAAGGTATGATCAAGGGCTCGACCGCTTCCTTCGATAAGAACCATTGCCTTGATCAGCAAAGCAAAATCAGAGGGTAAGCGGATATTATGTTTGCGGGTTAGGTGCAGCAAGTCTTCCATCACATCGCTGATTTTCAGCTCTCCCAGCATCTTGCCGTAATACCGGAACAAGACATCGTCAATATCCCTTTCTAGCTCAGCTAGGTCCACTTTGCCTCCAAAGGGTGCTATAGCCCTGAGGCTTCGGATGATCCCGGGTATATCCTGTTTGGTAATATTAACAAAAAGATCCACCAAATGGCCCATACTAATCTTATCTATACGACCCACCGATCCAAAATCAATAAAAGCAATGGTCCCATCATCCTTGATAAGGATATTTCCTGGGTGGGGATCCCCATGGAAAAAACCGTAGACCATAACCTGCTTCATGAAGGAAGTGGCACCGCGACGGGCTACTTGATTTAGGTCAATACCTTTAGCTTTTAAGACGGCGATCTGACTCACCTTAGTACCATGAACATACTCCATGGTCAAAACCTGGGAGGTCGTGTGGGACCAGAAGATCTTGGGAATCAAGATCCCCTCTTCATTGGCGAGGTTTTCAGCGAATCGGAGGGCATTACGAGCCTCTCCAGTATAATCCAGCTCCCGCCGCATATGCCGGGCGAATTCCTCAACTAGCTCTACAGGATCAAAGAGCTCTGACTTATACCGGTCCCGAGCGATGCGGGCAAGGCCATAGATAATCGATAGGTCAGTTTCTACAACTTTCCTGATGCCAGGCCGCATAACCTTGACCACTACTTCTTGTCCGGACAAAACGGCCCTGTGCACTTGACCTATTGAAGCTGCCGCGATGGGGCTTTCGTCTATGCTATCAAAAGCTTCCTCCAAGGGGCAATCTAGCTCTCTTTCTATCTGGACCCTTACGGTATCAAAGGGGATGCCAGGTACCTCATCTTGAAGCTTTCTCAGCTCAGTGATGACTTCCGCGGGAAAGAGGTCTATCCGTGTACTAAGCATCTGGCCCAATTTGATAAAGGTAGGCCCTAGCTCTTCCAAGACCAGGCGCAAGCGTCGCCCCAAAGGAGACTCATCTTCCTGCTCTATCCTAAACAACCGCCGTCGCCACGGCAAAAGATGGAGTAAATCAAGCTGCTGCACAAGGTAACCAAAACCATGGCGCAAGAAAGCCTCCAGTATTTGTCTGTACCGTCGTAAATGCTGGTAACGACGGTTCACTCTACGAAATACCAAGCCACTCCCCCGTTTACTGATCAGTACTGTCGTCTAGGCTCTCGCTCTCTTTCGACCGCAGCTCACTTTCGAGTTTCTCGATCCTAAGCCGCAATGCCTGCACTTCGTCATGGCTGGCAAGTCCTACTCCCGTCATGGCCCTCCGAGATTCGTCTTGGATGCGCTGCTTCACATCATCGGACTCCAAAGCTACCCGCTTGGCCATGCGATTAAGGAGCTCCCTACCTTCTTCCGCAGTGACCTCTCCTTCCGCCACCAGTTCGCTTACCCATCTCTCTGCCCGTTCTTTGGTTATGGCCACCAATCCTAGACTTGCAAACAGCATTTTGCGAAGGGTGCTCAACTCAATTCCTCCCACAAACGTAATGCTCTTCTTCACTAGTATAGCATAGAGCTTCCAGATATAGCCTAACTCCATTTACATACAAAA
>JAAYRF010000160.1 GCA_012518905.1 Bacillota bacterium
ATCCAGCCTTAGAAAGCGAAACCATGCGCACCATCACCGATTCTTGGCAACAGCGCTACTGGGAGTACAAAGTCTTCATGGAAGACGAAACAAGAGATAAGATCGATGAGCTGGACATAAAATTGGTGAGTTGGAGAAAACTAGTCTCCGCAGTCTAGGTGACTTCATGGTTGGTTACGGGGTCTCCGGGGTCCGGGGCAACACTAAAACACAAATCGCTGTTTTGGCATCATTTGTAGCACTTAGCTTTAGACTACTGCACATCTGCCCCGGAGGCTCCCTGACTTCTCATGATCTGACGCATACCAGCAGTAGCTTCCACATCGCCATTAGGCAGAACCCAAAGGGCCTCTACACCGTCTAGACGTTCCACCAGTGCCTTGCTTTCGCCCAAGGGGAGCAAAAATAGCTCCGTTGATAGCAAGTCTGCCACCCCCGAGTCCTCGGCTACAACCGATACGGCACGGTAATATTCAGCAGGCATGAGGGTCTTAGGATCAATTATATGGTGATAAGCCTTGCCTTCGACCATATAGTACCTTTGATAATCTCCGCTGCTCACCACAGAGGCATCATTAATGAATACTACATCCAAAAGGCCATCTTCAGAGAAGATCGAGGCGCTAGGATCTTGGATTCCCACACCCCATCGCTGGCGTACGCCATCTAGGGGCTTACCAATGGCCCTGATATTTCCACCGGCGCTGATCATAGCCGACTCGAGTCCTTCAGCTGCCATTTCCCTAGCCACCAGCTCCGTAGCATAGCCTTTGGCAATCGCTCCCACATCAAGGCGCATGTGCCTATCGGCAAGAAAGACAGTGCTGTTCTCCCTATCCACCAGTACCTTGTCAATGTCTGTATGCTCTAGGGCCTCCTGCAGCTCTTCCATGGGCGGTAGCACAGCTGCTTCGGGGTCATTGCGTCCCGCCTCTCGGTATTCATGCCAAATTCCTAGCACAGCACCCATAGCAATGTTGGTCTTGCCAGAGGTTCGGCCGTACCAATCCTTGGCAAATAGAATCAGATCGATAATATCCTTATCAACTGTCACCGGCTCAATACCAGCGTTATCATTGATGGTCTTAATATTGTTAATCCCCGGGTAGTCGTTATATATATCGTAAAGGCAGTGCAGCTCTTGAAACCGCTGGTGAATTCTTTCGAAATAGGTGTCAAACTCCTTTTCACTGCGGGCATACCCGACAACCACAGTTACGGTATCAAATGTATCCAGAAAACTGTTGCTGTACTTCTCATATCTTTGCCCAGCAGCTTGATACACAGCATATACTCCGCCCAAAAGGGCTATCATCAAAAGACCTGTTAGAAGTCGAACCTTTGCTGTTCTCATCTGCACCACCAGTTCTTGTATCAGAGAGATTGACCATAAGAAGCCTCCCCCACTTTGAAGGGGGAGGCCCCAATAATACTATCCGTTAGGCATACACCATCTAGTGCTGCCCCAATACTTCAGCCCTTACCTCGCGTTGGTAAAAGACTCACCCACTGCAAAGAGGAAGCTCTCCACCGTCATAGTAACCCGAGAGGTTAGCTCAGGAACATCCGGTACTGCAACATGGTTTGCGTCCTTCTCTCTTACCTTCAGAGCCTGGATCTCCTGAACAGTCTGCCCTACCATCCATTTCTCTAGCTCAGCAACCTGCTCGTGCCATTCTTTCTTGATACCAGAACCTCTAATCATTCCGTAGGCATCGCCTAGTTCTTTCTTGCTCTTAATCTCGGCGTTCTTATCCACGGTAATCTTGCCAGTCTTGGTATCGAAGGGTACCTTGCTCTGAATGGTATCGATCACAACAGCCACTACCTTACCGTCTTTGTCAAACAAAGTCGCAGCCATGGTTGTATTAACCTGAGGTGCTGCTGGTTTGGAAGATGCGATGGAGACCTCATGACCTAGGCCAAGTTTCTCGCCGCCTGCAGCCACTGGTACGGCATTCTCCCATGCTTTCTCCACTGCTGCAATGTAATCCTGCACAGTGATAGTCACCGATGATGTAAGCTCAGGTACATCGGGCACTGCCGGGTGAGTCGCGTCTCGTTGCTTTACCTTAAGTGCCTTGATCTCTGCCACTGTCTTGCCTATCATCCATTTTTCTAACTCAGCTATCTGCTCAAACCATTCTTTATTGATGCTGGAAGCCTTCTTCATGCCGTAGCCATCGCCCAGCTCTACCTTGGTCAACCCCTTGGCCTGCAAATCAGTGGCTATCGTAAAGTCTTTATTGAAATTGATCTTGCTCTGGGCGCTATCGATAACTACCTTTACAACTCTACCCTCGGCGTCAAAAGCAACAGCAGC
>JAAYRF010000161.1 GCA_012518905.1 Bacillota bacterium
AACTATATCATTGACGAGAAAATAGCCGTGGCAGCAGAGGAGAAGCTGTCCTTTGTATTTGAAAGGGCGGCCGCTCTTAGGGAACCACAAGAATCGATCCCGTCGGGTGTACCTGCCGAGCTGTTTCCCAAGGTACCGACTGCCAATCTTAAGCAACGGGTAACGGAACTGCAGACTACTATTCGTCAAGAAGTAGAACTCGATGTGGACAAGCAATCGATAGAGACTCTTTTGACTGTATCCACCGACGTTTTTGTGACGATGGAGCAAGCTGCTAAGACTACTGCAATCCAGACATTGCGCAGCAATCGCATCACCCAAGATAATCGCAATGAGATAGTGGACCGAGCCAAAGACCAAGTCTCAGAATACGATCTACCCCTTGAAGCCGAAGATACGGTGGTTAGCATAGTCAAGAACGTCATTAGCCCTAATTTGATCATAGACTCAGAGAGAATGGACACCATCAGACGGGATGCTATGCAATCAGTTGTGCCGGCCATGGTGCTGCAGGGGGAAATCGTTGTGCGCAAGGGTGATGTAGTCACCCGGGAGAAGCTGCAGATTCTAAAGGATCTTGGACTGCAAAAACGAAGCGCCAGTATAACCCGGATGATCGGTATAGTGGGTGTTATTTTCATTCTTATGGTTTTAGTCGGAGTGTTCCTCTGGCAGTATGAACGAGAGATTCTTGAAGATGAAGGCCTTTTAGCCCTTCTAGGACTCATCGTCATCATAGTGGTATTCATCATGAAAGTACTGAGCCTTATTCCTTGGTCTGGTACCGGGTATTTAATGCCTGTAGCCTTTGGTGCGATGCTGATAACTTTGCTCTTGGACTCACGCCTAGCCATTATCATCAGCGCAGCTTTAGCCGTCATCGTAGGCCTAGTCACTGATGGCGGATTGGAATATGTGTCGGTAGCGCTGATCGGGGCAATAACCGCCATATTGAGCTTAGGCAAGGTGACTCAGCGTTCTGATGTCACGAGGGTGGGCTTCATCGTCGGCGGAGTGAATTTTACCACGATGCTGGTCTTCGCATTGATCAGCGATGATATGTCTTTGGCCAAAAACTCCTACTTGGGCTTAGCCAATGGCATTATCTGTTCGATTTTTACCATCGGTTTTCTTCCCTATCTAGAGAACCTATTTGGGATAACCTCTTCCATCAAACTATTGGAGCTTTCCAATCCTAACCAGCCGTTATTGAGACGCTTGCTCTTAGAAGCACCAGGTACCTATCACCACAGCATTCTGGTAGGCAATTTGGCTGAAGCTGCGGCGGAAGCCGTCAATGCCGACGGTCTTTTGGCTAGAGTGGGTGCTGCCTACCACGATATCGGTAAGGTCAAGCGCCCGTATTTCTTTGTGGAAAATCAGATAAGTGGAGATAATCCCCATGACAGAATCTCTCCGTCCCTTAGTACTTTAATCATTGTTTCCCACGTAAAGGAAGGGGCCGAAATGGCCAAGCAGCATAAGCTGCCGGCGATGCTGACCGACTTTATCAAGCAGCATCATGGAAGTGATTTAGTTCAGTATTTCTACCATAAGGCCCTGGAAAATGATAAGGATGGGTCCGTAGATGAGCGAGACTACCGATATCCTGGCCCAAAGCCCCAGAGTAAGGAAACGGCCATCGTCATGCTAGCTGATGCAGTGGAAGCGGCGGTACGCACTCTGTCCCGACCAACCCCCGGGCGCATTGATGG
>JAAYRF010000162.1 GCA_012518905.1 Bacillota bacterium
CGAGCAAGTGACCCAAACAGTGGATGTCTTCGATTCCTTGGGGAATACCCATTCGGTGACGTTTACCTTTACTAAGGGAGCAGACGGCAGCAACCAATGGGGGTGGAAGGCTGAACATGCGGGAGGGCTACCGATTACCGATGGTGAGGGTACCATTTACTTCGATACTAGCGGAAATTACACTCACTATGATGGTGGACCTTTGGCGTTCACGCCACCCGGCGCGGAGCAAGTTACAATCACCCCCAACTTCGAAGCCGTGGTCCAGACTGCTTCGGAGGGGACTTTAGTCTTCCGTAGCCAAGATGGTTATCCATTGGGTACCCTTGTTGGCTACAGTGTGGATGAATCAGGAGTGATTATCGGCGAATACTCCAATGGTTTGACCGAGGCCCTAGGGCAAATCGGCACCGCCATATTCGCTAATCCAGGTGGGCTGCTGCGAGCCGGCGATACCACCTTTGCGGCATCAGCCAACTCCGGTGGACCTGAGGTGGGCCGGCCGGGCAGGGGTGCCAATGGCAAACTCACTCCTGGAGCTTTGGAGATGAGCAACGTGGATCTATCCGAGGAGTTTACTGACATGATCATCACCCAGCGAGGTTTCCAGGCTAACTCTCGGATCATTACCACGTCCGATGAGATGCTGCAGGAATTGGTAAACCTCAAGCGGTAGCTGCTGAAGGAAATCGCATAAGTAGGCGTGCCGGGGAATCGGGCCCTTGGCGTAACTCCCCGGCACCTGCCTTATGGAGATCGCTCGTCCATATATTGACGGGAGTTCATTGGCTGAGAACCTCACATCAGGGAGGGGGGCATGGGCGGTGTGTAGATCCGTCCTAAGGTTATGGATCTAGCAACAATTATCGGAGTTATTTCTGGAATATCGCTTTTGGTGGCGGCCATTGCCGCAGATGGGAGTCTGTGGGGCTTTTGGGATGTACCCTCCATATTGGTAGTTTTGGGGGGTACGGTGGCAGCGACTTTGGTCAACCATTCGCTTTCTGACATAACGAGAGTGCTGGCTATGGTGAAGGTAGCTTTTACCGATCGGAAGTACTCCGGGAGGGAGCTCATTGACCAACTGGTAGGGCTAGCTGAGAAAGCTCGGCGTGAGGGGCTTTTGGCCATGGAAGAGGAGGCTGCCCAAATCGAAGATGCCTTTTTGCGTAAAGGCATTCAACTCATTGTTGATGGTACCGATCCTGACCTAGTCAGAAATGTACTAGAGATTGAGCTGGCCTTTCAAGAAGAACGCCACCGAGCCGGACAAGGTATCTTTGAAGACATGGGAAGCTATGCCCCTGCCTTTGGTATGATCGGTACCCTTATTGGACTCATCAACATGCTAGCTGACATTGATGATGCAGAGAAAATCGCCCCGGGTATGGCCCTGGCACTGATTACTACCCTGTACGGTTCAGTTCTGGCCAACCTAATCTTTCTTCCCATAGCAGGGAAACTGCGCACTCGCAGCGATGAGGAAGTTTTGTACCGGCAGATAATGCTGGAGGGTATCTTATCGATTCAGGCCGGTGAAAACCCACGTCTAGTGGAAGAGAAGCTGACTGCGTTCTTGTCACCTGGGGAACGCGCGCGTACTGAGGCGCGGTCAAGAGAACTGGAAGACGACATACGGATGCGCACCGGGACGGTGAGAGGCAATGTCTAGTTACCGTCGCCGACGACCACCCGAAAGGCGCGGTTCACCTGCTTGGATCACTACTTACGCCGACATGGTGACACTGCTGCTCACATTTTTTGTGCTTCTCTACTCGTTTTCCACCGTAGACGTGCAGAAGTTCCGGGCAATAATGGCGGCATTTCAGGGGGCATTGGGAGTATTGGATGGCGGTAGAACTGTCTCTACCGTTTCATCTGTTAGTGACGGGAGCCTCGATATCGATTCTGCCTTCGGGATGTCGCAAACAGAATTCCAGCAAATGCAGGCTTTGTATGAGAAGATGCAGACTCTCGTAGGCGCAGGTCAGTTACCGGGGTCAGTGGAGCTCCTTATGGAAGAACGGGGTTTGGTCGTGCGCTTTGCCGACCGAGCGTTCTTCGATTCCGGCAAGGCCGATATCCGGACTGATGCCATGCCGGTTCTGGAGCACATCGCCGAAGTGCTTAGGCCATTGCCAAATCATGTGAGGGTGGAAGGTCATACAGATACGGTGCCCATTAACACAGAGAGATTTCCCTCGAATTGGGAGCTGTCTACCGCCCGAGCAACTAGTGTGATTCGCTTCCTGATAGAGGAGAAAAAAATGAGTCCCCAACGGCTATCTGCAGCTGGGTATGGTGAGTATCGCCCAGTAGATGCCAACGATACCGTAGAAGGACGGGCTCGCAATCGGCGTGTCGATTTAGTAATCATGCACTTAGGGCTAAGTTATACGGAACCCGGGGCTGACCGGAGTGAGGGTCAGATGGGGGAGAGCACAGTACAGGACGGCGATTCTCCAGATGAGCCCTTGAATTAGGGCAAAGAATCCCGTTTCTATTGGGAGGGTACCGATGGTGAACAAGCTCGAGATAGACCTTAAAGTGATTATTATGGCCATTTCTCTGGTAATCATCGCTGCGGTCGGGAGTGCCTACATAACCTTTTTAGTATTTTCCAGGTCCACTCCTGGTATAGTGGCTGCAACAGAGGAAGCGCCAAATAAGAGCAGCTCCTTTGGACCAATCCATGAGCTGGGAGATTTCACAGTCAATCTCACTGTACCTCCGGGATTTTCTCCCCGGTTCGTTAGATGTGGTCTGGTTTTGGAGGTCACCGATAAGAAATCCATACCTGAGCTAAGCCGCAGGGAACCGCAGATTCGAGATGCTGTGATTAGCATTTTGCGGACCAAGACTCAGGAGGATATCGCTGGCTCGGCAGGCATGGAGAGACTCCGGCGCGAGCTAAATGAAGCCATCACAGAGGTCTTACCGGAAAAGATCATAGCCAACGTCTACTTTACGGAATTAGTTGTACAGTAGGTAAGCAAGGGGGTGCTTAAACGGTGGTACGCTCAGCATTGGTCCAGCCCGACGGGAGCCAGCATCTGGCTATGCAAAAACAGGTGCTGCCTGAACGGGATGTTGCCATTTTCGATGAAATGGCTAAAGCTGTTACCATGGCAGCTGAACCGTGGTTGCGGGAAGCTTTGGGTAGAGAGGTTCTGGCTGATACCTCTAACTTGCGTTTCTTGCCCTTAGCGACGGAGATAGACAAACGCCACCCCGTGCGCCTCTGGCTGGTGGAGATAGCAGACAGTATCCATGAAAAGTTGCTCTTGCGCATGACAGAAGCTCACGCTGAGTATCTCATTGGAGTCGCTAATGAAGAGACAAACAATGCGCTTTTATCCTTTGTGACAAGTTGGACCCAGTTCTGGTTTGCCACAGTTGCCAGATTATTGGGTTGGCAGATAAGTGCTGGCGTTCAAGGCATTAGTGATCCAGCACCATCACCAAAAGAACTGGTTCCTTGGGGAAAAGAGAATACGGTAGCAATTATCAACTGGGGCTGGACGTTTGCCGATGGCGGCGTAGTCTTGCTGGAATGCTGGTTGCCCATCAGTTTTGTACGCCTAATCACTGCCCGGCTGTTAGATATGGCAAAGGATCAAGATGTTAGGGGCCAGGGAGGGCTTAGGGCAGGCGTTGTCCGCACCTACCGACAGGCCATGGCGCCCCGCACAAGTCATATACCGGTCTTGCCAGTAGAGTTTCCCCCTTTGGAAGAGATAGAAACAGAAACCGAGGAGGGTGGGCTCGAGCTGGTAAAGGATGTTCTCCTAAATGTGGCAGCCGAGCTGGCCAAGACAGAAATGAAGATCGGTGAGATTCTAGAGCTTAAGGTTGGGGATATTGTGGAGCTCGGCAAAATGGCCGGTGAGCCCATGGAGTTGTCTCTCAATGGGCACTACATTGCTCGAGGTGAGGTACTGGTCTTGGATGAACAGCTTGGTATCCGCATCAGTGAGATCATCAGTCCCGCTGAAAGACTTGACCGCGCTCACAGATAGGACGGTGAAACGATGACCGAGGTGGAACCCATTGGCACCTGGGACATGATGTGGTATGCATCAAGAGTCCTCTTGGCCTTAGTAGTGGTAGTGCCTGCTTTATATTATGCTTTGCGCCATTGGGGGCGTCGCCTGGTAGTAAACCGTAGTATTCATGGAAACATGGAAGTCATCGATATCTTACCTTTAGGTACCGGAAAGCAGCTCCTCTTAGTGAAGGTTGCAGAGGGAGCACTCCTACTTGGCGTTACTAAAGACGGAATCCGGTTCCTCTGGGAAGCACCTCCAGAAGCTGTACTCGCAGCAGAGCGGCCAAGGGAGCGTGAAAGGCATGCAGCAGATCTAAAAAAATGGGTAGATAGGTGGCGGAAGCAGGAAGATGGTCAGGATGAAGGTTAAGGGGCAAACTCCCCGGTTATTCCTCCTAGTTGTACTGGTGATCATCAGTACTTTTCTTCGGGCACCCATGGTTTTGGCCCAGAC
>JAAYRF010000163.1 GCA_012518905.1 Bacillota bacterium
AAGTTGCAGCGACAGCCCTTTGCTTTTTATGACACATCGGCTACCGGAGAGTTGATGTCTGTGCTCACCAGTGATGTGGAGATGTGTAGAGAGGCGACGGGTTTCGGCTTTAGCTCATTGCTCAGTAACATTGTCTGGTTCGTGGGCGTCGCCGGGTACTTATTTTACCTTGACTGGCGCTATACACTGATCTCTTTGTCCATGATGCCTTTGTTGTTTCTTGTGGCTACTCGCTATACGAATAAAGTGGAGCCTTTGTATACCAATGTCCAAGAGCAGCGGGCCAAGATGACTGCCGTGGCCCAAGAGAATTTCTCTGGGGTGCGGGTAGTGCGAGCCTTTAGCCAGGAGGATAAAGAGACTAGACGATTCCATTATGAGAACGAGGATCTGTGCAATCGGACGCTAAAGACCTCTAGGGCCAGCGCTTTCTACCATCCGGCCATGGATTTGTTCGCCAACCTAGGGACAGTGTTGGTCATATGGTATGGCGGTCGAGAGGTGATCGCCGGCAGAATTACTTTGGGCTCCATGATCGCCTTTCAAGGGGCGCTTTGGATGCTGATTTGGCCAGTGCGAATGATGGGCTATATTCTCGGCGTTATGCAGCGGGCCTCGGCTTCGGCCAAGCGGGTTTTTGAGCTTCTGGACTGGAAGTCCACTATAGTGGAAAAACCTGATGCCAAGACTTTGCCATACCTAGAAGGCTGGGTTCGGTTTGAAAACGTTAGCTTTAGCTATGACAGCGGATCTAGGGTCCTAAAGGACATAGATTTCACTGCTAGACCGGGAGAGGTAGTGGCTGTGGTGGGATCTACCGGTTCAGGCAAGAGCACCTTGGTGCATCTTCTACCCCGTTTTTATGATGCCAACGGTGGCAGGGTCACTATTGATGGTTATGATGTACGGGACGTCACTTTGGAGTCGCTAAGAAGCCAGATTGGAGTCGTCTTGCAGGAGAACTTTCTGTTTTCCACTACTATTCGGGAGAACATCGCCTATGGGCGGCCCAATGCCTCCCAGGAGGAAATTGAAACAGCTGCCAAGGCAGCCGCGGCCCACGATTTTATCACGGCGCTGCCTCAAGGCTACGATACCGTAGTTGGAGAGCGGGGTGTAGGACTTTCCGGCGGCCAACGGCAAAGGGTGGCCATCGCCCGAGCACTTCTGGCCGATCCAAGGATTCTGATCTTAGATGATTCAACTTCCAGTGTGGATCTAGAGACAGAACGAGTGATTCAAGAAGCCTTGAATCGATTGATGGAAGGCCGAACGACTTTCGTTATCGCCCAACGACTTTCCACAGTCCAGCGGGCAGACAAGATATTGGTACTTGACGGCGGTTGTATAGTACAGCAAGGCACCCACAGCGAGCTGGTGAGAGAGGGAGGAGTCTATCGACAGATACTCCAGTCCCAGATTCTGCCCGCCAGCGCCATGGCTAGTTAGTTGTGGCATAGCTATGGGTTGGCACAAACCGTTGACTATAGAGTGTACTTTTTTGCGGCAAGGAGAGGGGAGACATAATGTCCCATGATATAGAGCAGGAACGGCATGTAGCTCCTTTAGACCGTGGCCTGCTGATGCGCTTAATGGAGTATCTAGGCCCCCATAAGGGTTCGATGGCATTAGTCATCCTGCTGATGTTAGGAGTATCGGCTATCACTTTGGCCACCCCCTACTTAGCCAAGGTGACTATAGACAACTACATCGCTTTTGGAGATGTGGGGGGAGTCGATAAAATTGCCCTGGTGATGGTGGCGCTGTTTGTTACAACCTGGGTGCTTGTTTACTACCGAGGTTATATTCGGGCCACCATGGGCCAGAAAATCATCTACACCATGCGCCAACAGCTCTATGAGCACTTGCAACGCTTATCTTTGCGCTACTATGACAGCATGCAGGTAGGTAGGCTCATAACTAGGTTGACCAGCGATATCGATGCCCTTAATGAGCTGTTGAGTGGCGGTGTTATAGATTTGGTCGCCGATTCGGTGACTTTGGTGGGTATCGCCATCATTATGCTCAAGATGAACCGGCAGCTAGCAGCTTTGACCTTCATCACTGTACCATTTTTGCTCTATATGGTGACGGGCTTTCGCATGAAGATCTTTTTGGCTCAACGCCAGGTAAGAGAGAAAGTAGCCGCTGTTAATGCTAGTTTACAGGAGAATATCTCCGGTGTGCGGGTAACACAGGCTTTCACTCGAGAGAAGGAGAACTTACGGCGTTTTGAAAAGGTCAATCGTGCCAGCTACGATGCAGCTCTCCACTCTATTGGCATATTCTCTTTCTTCTGGCCTACCATTGATCTTATCTCGGCAGTAGGAACTGTGATTGTGCTTTGGTTTGGAGGACGCTGGTTAGTTCAAGGGCAGCTCACCGTAGGTGAAATGGTGGCGTTTATCGGGTATACCGGCCAGTTTTTTGGGCCGTTGAGGAACCTCGGTCAGCTCTTCCGGGTAATTCAAACGGCTATGGCCGGAGCAGAGCGGGTATTTGGTATCCTTGATACCGTACCTGAGATTCAAGACAAACCCGATGCTATAGATTTGCCGCCCATAGAGGGGCATGTCCAGTTTGACAGTGTTTACTTTGCCTACGAGGGGGAAGATTATGTCCTGCGGGACATCAATCTCGATGTTAAGCCCGGGGAGACCATAGCTTTGGTGGGCCATACCGGTGCAGGGAAGACGTCGATGATCAATATCCTCTGCCGCTTCTATGATGTGAGCAGGGGCCGGATACTCATCGACGGCCATGATATCCGGGATGTTACCCAGAAGTCCTTGCGGTCCCAGACGGGGTTGGTCTTACAGGAACCGTTCTTATTCTCAGGCACCGTTCGTGAAAATCTCATCTACGGTAACCCAGAGGCTACTGAGGAGGATATGCTCAAGGTAACCCGTGCTTTGGGTATCCATGGTTTCATATCACAACTCGCCGATGGATATGATACCGAGGTGCAAGAAAGAGGTAGTAGACTTTCCTTGGGCCAAAGACAGCTGGTATCCTTTGCCCGGGCTATCATCAATGATCCTCGGATCTTGATCCTCGATGAGGCCACGGCTAATATCGATACCCAAACTGAGCAAGTAATCCAAAGGGCCTTAGGGCAGATGCTGGAAGGCAGGACATCCTTTGTTATCGCCCATCGATTGACGACCATACAGAAGGCGGACAGAATCGTAGTCATCGATGATGGCCGCATCGTGGAAATCGGTAGCCACGAAGAGCTTCTGGAACAGGATGGCGTTTATCGGCGGCTGTACATGGTCCAATTCGGCCATGCCCTAAGCCACACCGAAGAACTGGAAGAAGTGTTGCTAGATACAATGCCGGTGGAGGAAGCTGGCTTAGGAAGCTAAGGCCAGATCATCTATCTGGTTGTGTTGGGCGAAGAACTCTATGCCATGCTTGAAAGCTGTGAGCCCATACAGCATTGAGCTCCAGTCGATTAGGGCAGTATGCTGAGGGTACCAGAATGATGGTCTGGAAGGTTTATGCTGAAATCTAGTTAGGCCGTATTTATACGCAGCCTGGAAGCGAGCCCTGCTGGTAGCGTCGCCCATCGTCAGCGGGGCTTTGTCATATGGAATTACGGTGCGGTAAATATCGTAAAGATCAAATATGCCGGCAGGGTATATCGGTAGGAACCCAGCTATGATATAAGGTGAGGCTACTGCTTCAGGATTATTACCAATGGCATCGGGGTGGTAGCAACCTTTAGGCGTCACACCCGCGCCATGGCCCCAGATGAAAGAAGGAGCTTTGTGGCGCTCCATCCAATCTTTGTGATCGGCGAAGGCGATATTAGCATATAGCTCCTGGTAAACAGAGCTTTGGGTATACTCGTGCACCAGGTAGAAGGGGAATTGATAGACAAAGGATGACGGGATATTGTTTTCTTCACAGATGATCTGGCGCCCGGGGCCTATCTCCTGTGAAGGCAAAAGATGCAGGCGCTTTGGATCATAGACCTGTTGCCACAGTCTTCTGCCGGATAAGGTATGACGGGCTACATGGGCGAGGATGGAATATTCGTTGTAGGGCGCTAGGGGCTTGATCCCTTCTCCTTGCTCAATTTCAAGGTATATTTCGCCGGTCTCAGGGTTAGCAATGGCGGCTTCCCAATGGATGGAGCGATAGAGCTTGGCAGCTAACCGAGCGATCTCTTGGTTACCGGTGAAGTATTGCCGAGCAAAGAGGGCGCCACTGACTAGCAGGGCGGTATCGATGGTTGAATTCTCTGAACCCCATCGGCGAGCCCCTGTGTTGACATCGATGAAATGTGCCAAGAAACCGGTCTGGGCGTCCTTTGCAGGAGCTACTCCTGGCAGTTCACATGCCATAGCTCTCAAAGTGAGAATAGCCTTAGAGACTGCATCTGTCTCCCAGCCGACGTAGTCTCCGATGGCAAGGGCAATGAGCCCAACGCCTGTGGCCGCGATTGAGCTAGGCAGCTCTCTTTGGCCTTTGGACACATAGGCATCATAATACAGCCCTGTGGTAGGGTGACGCATGTCGGCAATCAGTCGGTAGGATCGATGGAATTGGTCATCGAAAAAGCGTCGGACCGGTGCTGGCAATGTTGAGTAGGATAGATTACTTCTTGTGGCTGACAGGGCACACATAGGCAACTCCTTTGCAGTATCTAGTGGGGTCACCGTAATCATTTGGGTTGTCAACTTTCCTATTAGCTATAAAGCCCTTGGGTTCCTGCAGGTCAGGACTGTCAACTGTTGGGGCTCGGGGAAAGGTCAGGCTAGCATGGCGGGTACTGGAAAAATGGCGACTTAGAGCAGCAAGGAAATCGAAACAAGGAAGGGACCCCTTTAATAGGGAAGTACCAATATAATGATTGTCACGTTAGGTGGCAGGAGGTTGAGCTTCGTTTATGGCCAGGGGGAAAGGTAGAAGTATGTTGGCAGCTGAGCGACGAGCTACCATTGCACGTTTAGCAAAGCAACATGGGTCAGTTAGAGTTGCAGATTTGCGTCGCCAGTTCGATGTAACGGAAGAGACCATACGCCGGGATCTCGAGGAGCTGGAGAAAAGCGGGTACCTTAAGCGCACCTACGGTGGAGCAGTTAGCATCAATGGGACAGGTTTTGAGCTGCCCTATACCCGCCGAGTGGAAAGCCACAAAGAAGAAAAGAACATCATCGCCAGACATGCAGCTACTCTGGTGCAAGAAGGAGAGACTATTATTTTAGATGCCAGCACCACCGCTCTCTGGTTGGCTAAGCATCTGATTGATCGCCGGGACTTGACGGTAGTGACCAACTCCATACAGATCATGCTGGAACTAGCCGGGAGGCCAGGCATACGCATCATCTGTACCGGCGGCAATCTAAGGGATCGCACTTTAGCCTTTGTGGGTCCCTTAGCTGAGAGGGCAATAGCAGGATACTACGTGGACAAGGTCTTCATGTCAGGTAAGGGTCTAACCCCCACAGGAGGGCTTACCGACAGTAACGAGCTAGAGGTGGAGCTGAAAAAGGCCATGCTGGCTGCTGCCAAGACCAGGGTTGCCATTATCGACAGCAGCAAAATGGGCCATAGGGCTTTTGCCCGCATCGCCGAAGTGACGGAATTCTCCGAAATCGTCACCGATCCAGGTATCGATTTGGCTATGGCCGCGGCCATTAGGGAGATGGGGGGCAATTTGGCTATAGCCCCGGCTGAGTAAGGGCTAATGTTGCCGCTTTGTTCTCCCCAGACAAGTAGGATGTGATCGTGTGACCATCTACGGCAAAACCAGGGGGCACAACAACCTGCAAAGCCTTGGGTCTGATAGTGGCCTCCACCGGTGTAAAGCCGAGTATTTCACCATCAAACATTTTAGGCAGTGGCAGCGGCGTTTCGATGCGCACTTGGCGACAGCGGTGCAGCTGAAAGGCATGATGATCGGTATGCTTGCCCTGATACACTTTGGGTAGATTATACAGTAGCTCTCCGCGACCAAGCTGGCCTACGATGACGACATCCAAGAGCCCATCGGTGATATCAGCTTGGGGCGAGAACCTAAGACCACCGCCCACTGACGGCGTATTCAATACGAAAATACCGCACGTGATTACGGAGAGGCTCTGGCCATCGAGGGTGACCTTTGCTTCATAGAAGCGCAAGTTCCTTAGTGTTTGCCATACAGAGCTGAGAATGGCTAAGGGTCCACCGAGAAATCCTTGCTTTCTATTGGTATGATCGATGACATCCACCGGAAAGCCGATGGCGGTAAGACAGCCAAAGTTTCGGTCTCGTTCTTTACCGATGTCCATGGAAATAATCTTGCCCTCTGCCAAGAGAGCTGTGGCTTTGGCAGGATTTAACGGTATATCCAAAGAGCGGGCATGGTCATTGCCAGTACCGCCGGGGATGATGGCGAGGCAAGTTTCGGTTCCCACGATACCTTGGATAACTTCATTGATAGTACCATCACCGCCAATAGCGGCGACTAGTGACGTTTTGCGGGCAGCTGCCTCCTTAGCTATTTTGGTGGCATGGCCAGGTGCTTTGGTGGTGATAATCTCATATTCCCAGCCCAATTCGTGCAAAACACCCTTGGCTGGCTCCAGGGCCTTCAGAGCACGGCCTTTGCCTGCCTTGGGGTTTACGATGATCTGAACAGATAACATATTGTGCACCTACCTACAGTCGTTTATGGGATTCTCCAAGCCAGAGCCCGGCGCTTGTGGGCAAGGACCAGGCATGGAGTGTTGCTCCATCGTCTGCGTTTGGGTCTACTTGCTGCTTGCTAATTCTATGTTGGGGCCCGTAAACCTTTCTTGGCAATGACAGGAATTCTTTAGCTGGATAGCGAATACGAAAGGGAAAAATCCTGGCAGCCCTAGGCCTAAAGGCTTATCTAACAGGTTGTTGGTTAAGGCCGCCGGGAGAATCAGCCCGTAAGATATCTGTGTACCCTATAAAGGAGGTGAAGATATGAGGAGAAGATATCTATGGTCGTTAACCTTAGTGTGTTTGAGCTTGATACTCATCACCGGAGTGGCCCTAGCGGATGAGGCGCCTGATTATAAGCTGAATATGCATATGCAGCTGGAGAAAGCCGACAAACCGGTGACGTTATTTGGGGATATTGCTGCCTCTGAGGATGGCTTTAAGCTCGGTGTTCGCTATAGAGCCATGTCCAATTGGTATGTAGCCCTGCACATGGAGTTGAAAGAAGACAATCCCCTTGATATAGAGACAGTCTATCGCGTGCCCACCGGTATGGACTATATCCGGGTGTACGGAGGCCTCGGTGTGAAGCTGGATAATGGTGCCTTGTTTAATGGCTATCTTGTCGGTGGCATCGAGGCAGCTTTGGTATTTTTGGAGATGAACTACCATGCCGACGGTGGTAAGCTCACTGGGTGGGGAGGCCTTAGGATACCAATATTCTAGTTGCTGTTGCCTGTCAAAAG
>JAAYRF010000005.1 GCA_012518905.1 Bacillota bacterium
AAGGGTGAGATTCTGGGCTTCGCTGGTCTAGTGGGTGCTGGACGTACGGAAGTGGCCAGAGCTATTTTCGGGGCGGACCCTACAGACTCCGGCAAGATATATGTACGAGGCAAAGAGGTACAAATTCGAACCCCCAATGATGCTGTTAGGCACAGCATCGGCTATCTATCCGAGGACCGCAGACGGTATGGTCTGATGCCCACTATGGACGTGGAAACCAACATCATCGCGGCTACTCTAGAAAGATTCACCGGTTTTCTAGGATGGGTAGACAAATCGGGGGGTAGCGCTGCGGCAAAGGATTGTGTAGCCGATCTTAGCATCCGGACTCCCAGTCTGCAGCAGCAAGTCAGATACCTTTCCGGTGGCAACCAGCAAAAGGTGGTTGTGGGAAAATGGCTGGTTAGGGACTGCGATATTCTCATTTTCGACGAGCCAACTAGAGGGATCGACGTTGGAGCCAAGAGCGAAGTCTATAGGCTACTCAATGGGCTGGCAGAAAGTGGTAAAGCTATCATCATGATTTCTTCCGAGCTACCGGAGATTCTCCGTATGAGCCATCGGATTATTGTAATGTGTGAAGGGCGTATTACCGGCGAACTTGATGCATCAGAAGCTAACCAAGAGCTTATCTTGCAGTACGCCACCAGACGTGAGAGCATGGCCAGGCAGTAATCACAGAATTGGGGGTTTACACAGATGCGGCCTAAACCAGCAGTCGGAGAGATAGAAATGGCGGGCAGGTCTTTGCGGCTTCGATCCGACACTACCCAAAAGCTACTAGCCTTTGCTAGCCTTATCGTAATGTTTATCGTCTTTTCCCTAGCTTCACCGAACTTCGCCCGCTTCAATAATATCGTGGGCATCTTGCTTTCTACGGCAGTAAACGGTATTTTGGCGGTGGGGGTCAACTTCGTTATCATTACCGGCGGTATTGATCTGTCCATCGGTACAGTCATGACCCTATCATCGGTAATGGCCGGTGTGGTCATTACGGTCTGGCAGATGCCCATCTTCTTAGGCATCTTGGCAGCTTTGGCTACCGGTGCCGTATGCGGCTGTATCAATGGCGCAACCATCGCCAAGATGAAGATCCCCCCTTTCATCGCTACACTAGGTATGATGATGATTTCAAAGGGTCTATCTTTAGTGATTTCCGGGGCTAAGCCAATCTACTTCGTTGATACCCCTATCTTCAGAAAGATTGCCATGGGTTCTCTTTTCGGGATTCCCAACGCAGTCCTGATATTTTTCGGCTCAGCCATCATTGCCAATCTCATCCTTACCCGAACAATCCTAGGTAGATATACTTTTGCCCTAGGGAGCAACGAGGAAGCAGCCCGGCTCTCAGGCATAAGCGTCGATCGCTGGAAGATCGGTGTCTATACACTCTGTGGTATGTTCAATGGTCTTGCCGGGATCATCATGGCTTCTCGACTTAACTCTGCTCAACCGGCTCTGGGCCAAGGCTATGAACTAGAGGCCATCGCCGCGGTGGTCATTGGTGGGACATCACTTAGCGGTGGCGAAGGGTCAATCCTGGGGACCGTCATCGGTGCCTTTATCATGAGTGTACTGACCAACGGTCTTCGGATTCTCTCCATACCTCAGGAATGGCAGACAGTAGTCATCGGTGCTATTGTCATCCTGGCGGTTTATGCAGACATAATCCGACGACGACGGCGCTAGAGTGCCTGAAAGATGTGGTATTGGGCCCTTTGGGGCTTAGATACAAATGAGAAAAAGCATAAGGAGGAAACCTAAATGAGGAGCAAAAAAGTCCTGGTAATACTGCTGCTTTCGGTATTGATCGTGAGCCTCTTTAGTTGTTTGGGCCAAGCCCAGGAGAAAATCTACATACCAGTGATCTCCAAAGGCTTCCAACATCAGTTCTGGCAAGCAGTGAAGCTCGGTGCGGAGCAAGCGGCTGAGGAATTCGGTGTTGACATTACCTTTGAAGGCCCTGAGTCCGAAACCCAAGTTGACAAGCAGATTGATATGCTCCAGGCTGCTTTAAGTAAGAATCCCCAAGCCATTTGTCTTGCTGCTTTGGATAGCAAAGCTGCCATCCCCCTCCTTGAACAGGCCCATGCCGCGGGTATTCCTGTAGTAGGCTTTGACTCCGGTGTAGATAGCGACATCCCAGTAGCCACCGCTGCCACCGATAACATCGCCGCAGCTGCGCTAGCGGCAGACAAGATGGCAGAACTTATTGGTGATGAAGGTGAAGTAGCCGTTATCGTCCATGACCAGACCAGCCGCACCGGCATCGATCGGCGCGATGGCTTCGTCAACAGGATCGAAGAAGCATACCCAAAGATCAAGATAGTAGACGTGCAGTACGGCGGCGGCGACCACCTCCGCTCTACTGACCTAGCTAAGGCTATCATGATGGCCCATCCCAATCTGAAGGGCTTCTTCGGTGCCAATGAGGGCTCAGCCATCGGGGTCCTTAACGGCGTGATTGAGATGAACATGCAGGGCAAGATCGTAGTTATCGGTTATGACTCCGGCAAACAGCAGATGGATGCTATCCGAGAAGGTACCATGACCGGTGCCGTCACCCAGAACCCCATTGGCATCGGGTATGAGGCTGTTAAGGCTGCTTATCTGGCCATCAAGGGTGAGACACTGGATAAGCACATTGATACCGGGTTCTACTGGTTTGACAAAGACAATATCGATGCCGATCATATCAAGCCCCTGCTTTACGACTAATTAGCATACTCATCAGGTAACATCACAGGCTAGCACCGGCATCTGGGCGCTAGCCTGTTTTTCTCGTCCCGAGACTTCCTTGACTGCTACTTCCAACTATTCTATAATGTAGATAGTACTCAAGCTTATGCAGTCATTGTTTTAGAGTGGTTACGGATTAGTACTTTCTCCTTCCTATTACCTAACCCGCCACAACCGTGGCGGGTCTTTTTTTGCCTCACTAGCTAGATTAGACCCATCTCCTTACCGACATGCTCAAAGGCCTCGATGCCATAATCAAGGTCCTTTTTGCTATGGGCAGCTGAGACCATAACTCTGATTCTAGCTCTGCCCTTGGGAACTGTGGGAAAACCTATGGATTGGGCAAAGACCTTTCGCTCAAATAGCCTTTGACTGAATTCCGCCGCCTTACTCGCTTCTCCGATTATCACTGGCGTAATGGGTGTTTGGCTATTGCCGATATCAAATCCTAGCTTCTCCATGGCAGCCTTGAAATATCGGCCATTATCCCATAGCTTAGTGACTAGTTCATCATCGGCCTCGAGGATCTCTACCGCTCGGATACATGCAGCTACATCGGCAGGGGTTACAGCAGAACTAAACAAGAAGGGTCTACCCCGCTGAGATAGATAGTCGATGAGTTCTTTGGAGCCGGCAACATAGCCCCCTACTACCCCCAGTGCCTTAGACAAAGTCCCTACCTCAACATCTACCCGGCCGTGGAGTCCAAAATGATCGACAATGCCACGACCACTAGAGCCTAGGACGCCCTCTCCGTGGGCATCATCCACCATGGTAATGGCCCCGTATCGTTCAGCCAGCTCCACAATCTCCGGTAATGGTGCCAAATCCCCATCCATGCTGAAAACACCGTCAGTGACGATAAGCCTCTTACCGGAGACAGACTCCTCTAGCCGTGCTTTCAGGCTAGCCATATCACAATGATCATAGACCTTGATTTCGGCACGACTCAAGCGACACCCATCGATAATACTGGCATGGTTAAGACTATCACTATAGATAGTATCTCCCTTGCCCACTAACGCTCCAATAACTGCTAGATTAGCAGTAAAACCCGACTGAAATGAAATCACTGCGGGTACCCCTTTAAACCTCGCTAAGGCTGCTTCTAACTCCTTGTGCAGCGTCATGGTACCAGCGATGGTACGCACTGCCCCCGGTCCGACACCATACTGATCGATGGCCTCCTTGGCAGCCTCCCTCACCCTGGCATCGGCGGCTAATCCTAGGTAGTTATTGGAACAGAAATTGAGCATAAATTCTCCATTGATTCTTACCCAAGCTCCCTGGGGCCCTTCTAGTGTGCGAATCAGGTTATATAGTCCGTCACTCTTTAAGGACTTAAGCTCATCTTTGATAAAGCTAAGTGGTCCGCTGATCATACCGACACCCCTTATCTTTGAATATCTATGGTCATCTTACCACCGTCACCTTGTATCTAAACTACGGTATAAGGAGCACCTTCCCGCAATTGCCGGCATTCATTAGGGCCATACCCTTTTCGTACTCCTCAAAACTGAATCTGTGGGTAATAACTGGACTGACATCTAAGCCCGACTCCAGGGCCGCCTCCATCTGGTACCACGTGTCAAATACTCGCCGACCATTGATACCGTATAAGGTCAACTGATTGAATATCACCGCATCTAGATCCATACTAACGGAATCAGAGAAAATGCCAAGCAGCGAGGCGGCTGCACCTTTGCGAAGTGCCCCTAGCCCATCAGCCAGCGCCTCTTTAGAGCCGGACATCTCCAGGAGTATATCTGCCCCAATGCCAGTGACTTTGTGGACAAGGCTAGTAAGGTCGCCATTTCTGGAATTGACTACATAATCGGCGCCGAGCCTACGGGCCAGATCCAGCCTATATTCGTTTATGTCAGAAGCGAAAACTTTGCGGGCACCGGCGTGTCTAGCTAAAGCCACGCAGAAAAGGCCAATGGGCCCACACCCGGTGATCACTACATTTTGCCCAGTTAGGCAATGGGCATATGCAGAATGGACAGCATTACCCAAAGGATCATGTATGGCTCCAATAGCCGGATCCCTATCTTCTGGTAAGAGCCAGATGTTCTTCGCATCAATAGCCGCATATTCGGCGAAGATGCCATCCACGTCTACACCCAGAATCTTTACATCATCACAAATATGGCCTTGTCCCGTTCGGCAGTAATAGCATTGCCCACAAGTGAAATGGCCTTCAGCAGTAACTAGCATTCCCTCTTTAAGGTGCCTCACATCCTCACCTAGCTTGACGATCCTGCCTGCGAATTCATGTCCAATGGTGCGAGGGGTTTTCACACGATCGCTAGACCATTTATCCCAGTTATATATGTGTAGATCTGTCCCACAAATGGCCGCAATCTCAATCTTGACCAGCACCTGATCTGAGCGAATGCTCGGTACTTCCACCTCACAAAGCTCAAGTCCTGGGTTGGCCGTCGTTTTCCGCAATGCTTTCATTAGTGCCATTACCTCACCCCCGTTGTCTTCCCTTAATCTAGATTACATGTCTAAGTCAATATTCTGGTAGTCATATCCAGCCATGTGCAGCATCGCCGCATGCATCCTCTGGATATGTTTGCGCATCAATGCTTCTGCTCGGCTGCCATCGCCTTCTTCAATAGCGGCCAAAATCGCCATGTGTTCTTCATACATCACCTGGGCGGTAGCGGGAGAGCTGCGCACATAAGCGGAGTACGCTCGATTACAGAGAGGATCCACCAAACCTTCGAGCACTCGAATCAGCCGTTTGTTCCGCACCATGGAGGCTAACTTGTCGTGATGAGCCCGTTCCCGATGGTAGAAAGCCTCGATATCCCCTGCTTCCACCGCCCCCCGAACCAATTCCAGGCTATCCCTCAATTCCTTGACATCCTCATAGGTTACGCTGTGCGCCAATCGTCTAACAACGTGCCCCTCCAAAACGCTGCGTATCTCCGTTACATCCACAGCATCGGAAAAGTCATCAGCCTTTACCAAAGCCCCAACCTTAGGTACCAGTTGCACTAAGCCCTCCTGCTCCAAGAGTCTTAAGGCATCTCTCACCGGAGAACGACTGACATCGTATTGGCGAGCTAGCTCATTTTGGCTAAGGACAGTACTGGGAGCGATTTCCCCTGACAAAATGGCCTCCTTCAGCTCCTGGTATATTCTCTCCGATTGGGGTATGCTGCCGCTGTTGATCGTCAAAAGACATCACCTCCCCCACTAAGCAATGCTTCCTCACGAGCTACACGCCATTACCTAGCAGTGAACCAACACATCGTATGCCACTAGCATACCACTTGTATACAAGTTTCGGCATGGGGCCTTACTATCCTGCCAATCCGGCTCTCTGCTCATAAAAAAAGAGCCCTGCTAGGCAGCCGCCCCGGGCCTTCTGGGTATATCTACCTTTCATACTCCATGATTTGGTGTTTCTGACTATCTTTCGCAGCTAGCATGTCCTTATCTGCCGCTGTAAGCATCTTGTGTAGATCGAAGGTGGTGCCTGGTATGTAACTCGCGATGCCAATGGAGCAGGTGATCTGGCGATGGCCTGCGATAGATAGACCAAGAGCTTGCTCTAGAATGTCCAAGGGGAATCGACGCTTCTTTAACATCTCGACTATAGTCATGGCCAAGTTCCAGGCGGCCTCCCTGCTATGACCCGGGAGCAGGATAATAAACTCATCGCCCCCTACTCTATATACGTTTTCCTCTTCTCCTACCGCCTCAAGAAGAACATCTGCAAATTGCTGCAGGATGAAATCGCCTATATCGTGACCAAAACCGTCATTAAACTGTTTGAAGTGGTCAAGATCTAGGTAAATCAGCGAATAGACAATACTGTCGGCATCGCGCTTTTCATACGCTAGATTCTCTTGCTCGATGGTACGATATAGGTTATAGCGGTTGTTAAGTCTGGTGAGAACATCCTTAGTGGCAGCTAACTGCAGGTGCATGTTGGCCTCCTCCAGCTCCTGGGTACGCTGATAGACCTTGCTCTCCAATTCCGCTGCCAAGTTTTCCGATGTTCTTAAAGCCAGGGAAAACCGTTGGGCTATGATTAGACTCTGGCTAAGTACAAAGGCCAAGAGTCCAAAGGGTACCGTATTGGACAAACCGCTTGCTCCATGTATCCGATTGGCGTAAGCAATATCGTTTAGCACAGTCCCCATTAAGACAAAACTGCCTGCCAGAAGCCAACAAGCATCTGCTTGCCTTTGGTATGCCCTTTTCACCACCACGATGAAGCCATATATGAATACCGCGGCCAAGATGATTTGGAAAGGCCGGAGCAAGAGGGCGTAGTCCTTAAGATGCGTAGC
>JAAYRF010000020.1 GCA_012518905.1 Bacillota bacterium
CCACCGCTATTGGAAAGGCTTACGGCAGCGGGCATTGACTATACAGATATCACCATCGTCATAGCCTTAGGGCTACATAGGCCGATGACTGAAAAAGAGCTTAGAGAATCTGTCGGTGACGAAGTGTTTAGCCGGGTCCAGGTCATCAATCATGATATCAGCGATGTGCTGGAGGTAGGTAAGACTCGACGTGGTACTCCGGTACGGATCTTTCGCCCGGTGGTGGAGGCTGATTTTCGCATTTGTGTTAGCAATGTTGAGTTCCACTATTTTGCTGGTTACTCCGGTGGAGCGAAAGCCATTGTACCGGGGGTTGCAGCACCCATCACCGTAAGGGCAAACCATGGTCATATGATTGAGAGCAGCGCGGTTGCTGCTAGCTTGGCGGGCAATCCAGTGCGAGAAGATCTAGAAGAGGCGGCTGCCATGGTTGGGATAGATTATATCCTCAACGTCGTGGTAGATGAGGGACATAGGGTGATTGATGCCTGTAGCGGGGGTGTTGAGGCGGCCCATCGGATTTTGTGTGATCGGCTAAGTAGGGCAGGCATAGTATCCATACCCCATCCATTGGATATCGCTATTGTCAGTGCCGGTGGAGATCCGAAGGACATCAATCTGTATCAGGCCCAAAAGGCACTGGACAATTGCGCCGGCGTTGTTCGCAAGGGTGGAGTCATCATTTTGGTGGCGGAATGCAAAGAAGGGTACGGCAATGACACCTTTCAAAGATGGATGACCTCGGGTAAGGAGCCCAAAGACCTTTTGGAGGATATCCGCAAGGAATTCGTACTAGGGGGACATAAGGCTGCGGCCATTAGTAAAGTTGCTGTCCAAACCAAGATCATCCTCGTTACGTCGAATAAGCTGGCAGAAGAGCAGCTGGTGGGCATGGAGGTCTATCGAGATTTAGATGCGGCTATCGAGGCAGGTTTTGCTCTGGCTGGAAAAGGTGCCGATTATGCAGTGTTCCCATATGGAGCTTCGATACTGCCCAAGATCATAGCCTAGGTGGTGATAGCCGGAGTAGTATGACAACCGGCTCACTAGGCCAAGGCATGTCCACTGGGTCAAAAGTAGCGCTAGGCCATAGGCTAAATGGCAGGGATAATCGTGTCTATGTGATTTTCGGTGATGGTGAATGCCAGGAAGGTTAGAGCAGCTCGATGGAAAACTACCCAGTAGCCATGGAACGGGTGGGGGTGCGGGATCTTTTTGTGAAGTGGGTGATTTGGGTATCTTCAAGAGAGATTCGGACTTACCGCAAGGGCAATTATTGACAGTGTAAAGAGAGTCTTAGCAAAGAAATAGGAGGGGCAGTTGATTTGTATCATCTTAAGGCTAATGGCCCTTTTCGGTGGGGCTATACAACTGTGACCACTGAAGACGAAGCCCAGGCCAATACCATGATGGATTTTGGTTTCTTACGCCTAAAGGCTGGCGAGACCTACGAAGAACAGAGTCCCAAGGAGAGCGCGCTTTTATTGATGACGGGTAAAGTGACTTTCGCCTATGATGGAAAGGAGAGCCAGGCGGAGCGCAATTCACTATTTCATGAGAATGCTGCTTGCTTGCACCTGCCGCCCAATACACATCTTGAAGTGACAGCCCATACCGATGTGGAACTGAATATTACTCGGACAAGTGGCGACGTTGATTTTGAGCCTAAG
>JAAYRF010000164.1 GCA_012518905.1 Bacillota bacterium
CTGTCAAGTCAACCCCACTACCGGCACTGTACAAGTTTTTGATGTACAGGAAAAGACCATAGAGGTTACTGACGAGATAGATACAAGAAAATCCCTATTTGCCCATGTGACCGATGATCAGCTCCTTCGCTTAGGTGTTCCCAACGAGAAACTGGCCGAAACCAGGGCAATCACGTCGCTAGAGGCGCTGTATCATGGCAAAGCCGGTTACCCGGAAGATGCCTATGAAGGGCTGGAGTGGGTGGCCAACGGTTTCGATGTCGAAGAGGTGCTGAAAACCTTCTATGAGGAGGCTGAAGCCGATGACGAGATCAGTACCGATGATTTTGTCAAGGCCTTGTCCAAGCCAGGCAGCCTCAAGACCTTTGCCGTGGTAGAAGGCGAAGATGAACTGCAAGCCATGCTAGCTGCCCCCTTAGAGCGGTGGCGAGTTTTCCTGCACCCCACACAAAGAAAAATTGTGACCAGGCACTATAACGGACCGGCCCGGGTTACCGGTGGAGCCGGCACCGGGAAGACAGTAGTTGCCATGCACCGGGCGAAATGGTTGGCGGGCCAACTTGAGGACAAAGAGAAGATCCTATTTACTACCTTCACCGCGAATCTAGCTGGGGATATTCAGGATAATCTGCGGAAGATATGTACCGTGGAAGAATTGAGGCGGATTGAAGTCATTCATTTGGATCTGTGGGTAGCACGATTCTTGCAGGAGCTGGATTATAATTACCGCATCATCTACGGAGATGAACTAAGCAGGCTGTGGTCTGATGCCATTGCGCTAACGGGAGAATCACTGGACTTTCCGGAGGAATTCTATCAGGACGAATGGTCAAAGGTGATTCAGGCTAAGGAGGCCTTCACCCTAGAGGATTATGTGAGAGTATCTCGCCGGGGCCGCGGCGTAGGCCTGGATCGCAGGAAGCGAATGGCAGTATGGCAGGTCTTTGAAGAGTTTAGGAATCTTTCCAATGAACGGCGGGTACGGGATGTGGAGATGGCCATGTATGAGTGCAGGCAGATTATTGCCAAGCGATATAACGAGCCGTTATACGCATCGATTATCGTGGATGAAGGGCAAGACCTAAGCATGAGTGCTTATCGCTTGCTGCGCGCCATGGCGGGCGAGGAAAGACCCAATGATCTGTTCATCGTGGGTGATGCCCACCAGCGCATCTACCGAAACCGTGCGGTTCTATCTCACTGTGGTGTGAATATCCGGGGACGCAGCAGCTATCTACGGATTAACTACAGGACTACTGAGGAGATCCGCAAATGGGCCTTCGGCCTACTTAAGGGCATATCCTTTGATGATCTGGATGAAGGATATGATGACGGCCGCATCTGTCAATCCCTTACCCATGGTACCAAACCCATAGTCGGAGAATTTGATTCACTCGATTCGGAGTTCGACTATGTACTGGAGCAGGTACGTGCTCTGGAAGCGCAAGGCGCATCTTTGAAGGATATTTGCGTGGTCGCCCGCACCAACAGGCTTCTGGACGAGTACATAAAGCGATTCTTGGAGGCGGGAGTTAGGACATATGAGATTAAAAGGAGCAGACTAGATGATCGCAGCTTCGACGGAGTACGGATCGCTACAATGCATAGAGTCAAGGGTTTGGAGTTTAACCATGTCTTTATCGTTTCCACCAACAAAGATATAGTGCCGCATCCCAAGGCTATAGCTTATCAAGATCAAGTCTCATTTATAGAGAGCATGACAAACGAGAAGTGTTTGCTGTATGTAGCATTGACCAGAGCTAAAAAGTCTGCACATGTCACAAGTTATGGCGGTATCTCAGAGTTTGTATCACAGATAATGGAGACTGAGCCCAATTAGAACTGCATCCAAGTAGTGTCATCTGGAGACTCCATCCCAGCATTGCCCAAGGGCCTTGCTTGTACCCCATAGCCAGAAATACATCAATCACAGGGTGCTCGAAAAACGTAGGAGCTTCCCACTTGCTGCAATGGATCAATGGAAGTCGGATTGGCGATGATACTGACGTTTTCCTCCTAAGTAAGCTTGGATCTTCTACATAGGGCATATCTAGCGAATTTGCGGGGCTCTCATATCCTAAGGAGCGGTCATCTTGTCTATAGTCATGGGAATCGATTTGGGGACACAGGGTATCAAAGTCGGGCTGGTAGATAGTGAGGGAAGCATCAAGGGAATAGCCTCCCTATCGTACCCAACCCAGTACCCCAAACCCGGCTGGGTTGAGCAAAACCCTAAAGATTGGTGGCAAGCCCTCACAGACTGTGTCCAGACGGTCTTGCAGGATACAAGGATCCCTGGACGTGAGGTTGTATCTATCGGATTTTCGGGACACATGCACAGCTTAGTGGTCTTAGATGATAATTACACAGTACTCCGACCGGTGATAGTATGGGCTGATGAGCGGGCCGAACAAGAAGCTGTGGCCATTAGACATGAGTTGGGAGATGGGGCACTTAAGATGATCTATAACCCCATCACATCTTCACATACTGTTGCCAAGATCCTATGGCTGCAGAATAACGAGCCCAGTATAGTGGAAAAGGCATCGGTCATCTGCTTTCCCAAGGACTATCTGCGGTGGCGCCTCACAGGTGAATGGGCGACAGATCCATCCGATGCCTCCGGTTCACTTATGTATGATATAGCCAGCGGCAAGTGGTCAACTACGCTAACCGCTGTAGTTGGGATGGATCCAACCAAGCTGCCGCCGATCTTGCCATCAACTCAGGTTGCGGGTGCACTCACACCCCTTGCAGCCTCCCAGCTGGGGTTGAAACCCGGCATTCCCGTTGTGAATGGAGCCGGCGATCTAGCCGCGGCCCTTGTTGGTTCAGGTGTCTGTAGGGAACATCTCGCGGCAATAGTCATGGGAACAGCAGGGCAAGTTATGCAGATGGCTGCAGGGGACATATCTGATTACCTAGGGAAGCTGTACCTCTTCGCCCATGCCATCCCCGGCAAACTGTTTGGTCTTGGAGCTGTTCCGTCTGCAGGCCTTAGCCTATCGTGGTTGCAGCAAAACGTATTGTGCCATGGCCCTGAAGACGATCTCCTCAGCTATGATTCTCTGGATGAAATGGCCGCACGCGTTCCCCCTGGAAGTGACGGCTTAGTATTCCTGCCATACCTTCTGGGCACGGGAACTCCACACCTGGATCCCAATGCCCGGGGTGCTTTCATTGGCTTAACGCCCAGCCATGATCAGGCAGCTTTGGTGCGTGCTGTCATGGAGGGCGTAGCTTTTGGGCTGAAGGAGAACCTAGAGCTTTTTGGCAGAAGAAGCTCTGCCAGCGGCTTGGAAGTTCGTTTGGCAGGGGGAGGTGCCCGCAGCCGAATCTGGCGGCAAATCGTTGCCGATGTAACAGGTCACCCGGTGCGAAGACTAAAGTGTACAGAGGCCTCTGCCTTGGGAGCAGCGCTTTTGGCTGCGGTGGGCTGTGGCATTTTCAGCGACCTAGTCGAAGCTACTGATCAAGCTGTAGTGGTAGGAGAGCTGTTGACGCCAGACGAGAAAAATCATGGGATCTATCAGGAGTGTTTTGCCAGTTACCAAGATAGTTACAAGGCTCTTGGCCAAAAGGCCCCCTTCAGCCTATAAACGAGTTCGTTGCCGCTTCTTTCCAGAAGCAGGTGGAGGAGAAAAGCCTCCCTTCCGTAAAGATTAAGATGGATGGCCTTATCACGGCCTATGGGATCACCACTCTTATGCAAAGGAGCGTTCTTACCGGTGAAAG
>JAAYRF010000021.1 GCA_012518905.1 Bacillota bacterium
ATCCTTGAACACTCGGATATCCCCTCTTGAGTCATTATCAGCTTTAAGCTTAAAGAAAGCTCCGCTGCCCCGGGCCCAACCCCTTCAGCCATAACTTCGCCGGTGGGGGCACTTGAGAAAGTCCCAGAGCCACGAGGAATTTGGCCGTCCGCGGGGAAAAACTTCTATGAGGTGATAATCTTTGCAGCATATAACTCGGCTGATAATCATAGCCCGCAAGTATTGGTACTGGATGGCGCTGGCACTCATTGCCATGGTGGGCGCAACCTTAGCTAACCTCGCTGGTCCCTGGTTGATTAGGAGTCTCATAAGCACTATCGAGGAGAATATTGGAGATCAGACACTGGCTGCTCGCCGGGTGGTCACTATAGCGCTCACGCTGCTAGCGGTATATGCTCTTCGCCCCGGTCTCCGGGCTCTGCAAACATGGAGCACCCATGTAGCAGGGTGGGGCAGCGTCGCGGAAGCAAGGAAGAAGCTATATGAGCACATGCAAAGACTGTCCCCCAAGTACTATACCGCTACCCAAACAGGACAGATAATGTCAAGAGTGGTCAACGACACCGCGCATTTTGAAGCTCTCATCGCCCATGCGATTCCGGAAGCAACGGTTAGCATTCTGACAATCTTCGGCGTCTTTATCGCGCTGTTTTCCATTAATGGACAATTGGCTCTCTACACTCTAGTCCCAATACCTCTGATCGTCGCCGGGTTTATTATGTACAACCGCTACGTCCGACCCTTATTCCGCCATGCCCAAGCCATGCTCGGGGATCTTAATTCGGCTTTGCAGGACAATCTGTCGGGAATAAGGGAAATCCAGGTTTTTACCCAAGAGGAAAGGGAAATGCAGCGTGTCGAAAACCGGATTCTCTCCCATGCCTCTGCCATCACGCGGGCTGTATCCATAAGTGCTTGTTTTCACGGAGGAATTGACTTTTTCGCTGGTTTGGGAACGGTGGCCGTCGCCTTGTTCGGTGGCTTAATGGCCCTTAAGGGACAAATCTCCCTTGCAGATATGACCGGATATCTACTGTATGTCGGTTCCTTCTATGAGCCAGTCATGCGGCTCAACCATCTCAATGAGTCTCTTCAGCAGGCGTTGGCTGCGGCTGACCGCTACTTCGAACTACTTGATACAAAGCCTGAGATCCAGGATACACCGGACGCCATCGACTTGAAGGATGTCCAAGGCCATATTGCCTTTGAAAATGTCGATTTTCACTATGATGAAACCCCTGTACTAAAGGGCATCAACTTGGAGATTAAACCTGGAGAGATGATTGCCCTTGTCGGTCCCACCGGGGTTGGGAAAACGACAATGGTTAACCTGATCCCCAGGTTTTATGATACGAATCATGGCCGCATCCTCATAGACGGTCAAGATATCCGCAAGGTTAAGATTTCCTCTTTACGCAAGCACATTAGTATGGTGCTGCAGGATGTCTTCCTGTTTAACGGAACAGTGGCGGAGAATATCGCTTATGGCCGCCCTGATGCTACCATGGAACAGATTAGAGCAGCTGCTATAGCAGCTAAGGCTGACGAGTTCATCCAGGAGATGCCAGTTGGTTATGACACACAGATCGGAGAACGAGGTGCTCGGCTTTCCGGAGGACAAAAGCAAAGGCTGGCAATTGCTAGGGCTATACTCTACGATGCACCGATCCTCATTCTCGATGAAGCGACATCCTCGGTGGATACTGAAACTGAAGCACAAATCACTGCCGCTCTGCAGAACCTTGTCAAGGGCCGAACAACTATCGTCATTGCCCACCGCTTATCTACCATTCGAAACGCCGACAAGATCATCGTACTGCAAGATGGGGAGATCGTAGAACAAGGAAATCACGAAGAGTTGGTGCAGCTTGATGGTCTGTACGCCAAGCTAGTTAGAAAAGATGCCGACAATGCCACCTTCGATTCACTAGATTCTAAGCCTAGTCTCA
>JAAYRF010000165.1 GCA_012518905.1 Bacillota bacterium
CGGACACCATCTATAGCTCTTTGCAGGTGCAAAGGATTGACTTGGAAAGGTACGTACACAAAATCCTTTTGTAGAGCCTGCAAAGCAGCATTCTGCATGACCGGCGACAAACTGTGGGCAATGGGATCACCAATGACACCCAAGACACCAGTGGTGCCCGTCAGACCGCCTTTGGGCAACTCCTCTCCCCTCCCTGATCAACTACTCAACCGCTGTATGCTCGCTCTATGACTTAGCGGAGAAATCTTGTCATCGTCATGGGAAGCCATTGGCGATTCATCCAAGACAAAAACTAGGCTCCAAGCATCTTGCGCCCGCTCCACTGGTACCACCTCGATCCCCTCTAGGTCTTTGGGAATCTCCCTTTCATTATCCATGGGCACCAGCACTCGCCGCACTCGGGCCTGCATTGCTCCATATATCTTTTCTTGGATACCGCCCACTGGCTTTACTCTACCCTGTAGCGAGATCTCACCTGTAACAGCTACATCCTGGCGTATAGGTATGCCTTCCAGGGCTGAGATCAAGGCCAGGGCCATGGCTAGACCTGCCGATGGGCCATCGAGATTACCACCACCGATTACATTGACATGCAAATCATAATCAGATATCTCCTTGCCAGTTAGTTGTCTTACCACAGAGGCTGCATTAAAAACTGAGTCCTTGGCCATGGAGCCTGCGGTTTCATTAAATCTCAAAGTGCCTCTGCCCTTGGCTTTGGCTGGGAAAGCGATGGCCTCGATCTCCAGGATGGATCCGAGGAATCCCCTGACCCCTAAACCAAGGATTTTCCCTACTTCGGCGCCATTGTCTGCCTGGGTCGTCGCAAAGGGGACAAGCCGGCTGCTTTGTATGATTTCCTCCAGATCCGCCCTGGTGATTTTGACAGTTTTCTGCTCATTTGCCTTATGATCACATCGCTGTAGAGCTACACCGTAGCAATCAGCTAGCAAGCTAGCAGCCTTCCGACCCTCAATGGTATACTCGCTAATCATCTCGGCCACGGCTGGCTCGATGCTTACGTTTAGGCGTTCCACCGTATTGAGTACTATGGCCTCTATGTCCTGGCGGTTTAGCGGCTGAAAGAACACTTCGGCACAACGGGAACGCAAAGCAGGGTTTATCTCGCCGGGATCGCGGGTCGTAGCACCTATTAAGATAAAATCCGCAGGAGCTCCATCCTCAAATAGCTTCTTAATGTACTTCGGCACATTGGGATCTGTCGGATCATAGTAGGAAGAATCAAACCTAACTCGCTTGTCCTCCAGCACCTTGAGCAGCTTATTCTGGAGCATAAGATCGAGCTCGCCGATCTCATCAATGAATAAGATGCCACCGTGGGCCTCTGTAACAAGGCCCGGCTTCGGCTCCGGCACGGCACCATCGGCAAGATCCCTCTTCGCCCCTTGATAAATGGGATCGTGGACTGACCCCAGTAACGGATTAGTCACTTCTCTAGGATCCCATCTTAGGGTGGCCCCATCCACTTCTACAAAAGCTGCGTCCGATTCGAAAGGCGTATAAAGAAGCTGTTTCGCTGCTTCTAGTATCAGGCGGGCAACTGTTGTTTTACCTACTCCTGGCGGGCCATACAAAATCACATGTTGAGGGTATGGTGAAGCAATCTTGGCAAACAAAGCTTTTATGGCCTTATCTTGACCAACAACTTCCGATAGATCAGTGGGACGCAGCAATTCATTGATGGAAGCAGATAGCTTCCGCTGCTCGAGCTTCTCTAGCTCCGCGTATTTCCTTAGTGTGAGGGGATTGTCCGGGCCCCTCTCATCTCGGAGAACTTCCATTCGTACTTCTTTAATGTATTCCTCGTGGCGCTCTTGCACCCGTTCCGCTATTTTCTTTTCAAGGGATTCTTCGACTGTACGACGGGCCAAGAGATCAGCTAGGGCATCCTCCACCTCACCCAAGGCACTGGGAATTGCTTCCGGTGTGGGGGCCACATCTATAGTCGGATCCTCCAGTACTATCTTTTGCAGAGCAAGCACGCGATCTTCCAGACGGTCGGATCGCATTAGATGCAGGGCGTCAAGCTTGCCAGCTTTCATTACGAGCTTATCTGAGCCCATCAAGTTAGCCAGTAAGCCGTAGATAGCCGCGACTTGCCGTTTCAGCTGCTCTTCACCGGATAGTTTGTATCCAAGTTTTTGCTCGCCTTTAGCCACGAGTCTCCGAATAAGATTCTTCATACGCGATCCCCTTTCACCGCCGGCAATAAAGTAATTGAGCTTCTACTCCGCTTCCACCTTGACATTGAGGTTCGCCACAACCCCGGGCAGTAGTCGCACAGTCACCCCATGATCGCCTATGGTCTTGATGGGTTCCTCCAGCTGCACCCGGCGTTTGTCCAGCTCAATGCCGGTTTTCTGCTTAATTGCGGCTACCAGATCACTACTAGTCACGGAGCCAAACAGCTTTCCGGCCTCACCGCTGCGGGCCGTTACCACCAGGTGCAACCCATCGAGGGTGGCTTTCATCTGCTCAGCATCGCTTCTCTCTCTTTTCTCACGGTCTTTGTCGAGACTGCGTTGATGCTGAAGGGCCCGAAGATTGCTCTTAGTTGCTTCAACGGCTAGACCTCGGGGGATGAGAAAATTGCGACCGTAGCCATCGGCTACCTTTACCTTATCTCCCCGTTTACCTAGATTCTTAACGTCCTCCAACAAGATAACTTCCATGTCTTTCACTCCTTCATCCTTAGCCTATAGGGCTTCCTCTTCTCCCAGCTTGCGGAAGTTAAACCATGTGTCTAAAACCCCAGCCCATACCACCAGTGTAGTAAACATGGGATTAAACACAAAAATTATGGCTATCCAGCGGACCAATTTCGGCACGTTGCCTTTTTCAAAGAAGAACCACATAATAGCAAGTCCCTGAAGCAAAAATAGGTAGTTAAAAAGGATCTGTAGATTAAGACCTAAGACGAACCAAATATTGGCATCCGCAGAACCTCGACCCACCAACAGCAAAGCTTGGCCCAGAATATAACCCCAGGCTAAGTACCAAGGAAAGCGCCATGTCCGAAATGGTCGGATCCACGGAAGTTTGGCGCCTATTCTGTTCAAGACGAGGCGAGCCAACCAGTAGTTGACAAAGGTCATGATTGTAGCTGTCGTCAACAACGCTGCTGGCAAGACTAGGCGCAGTAATCGCATGAGCTCATCTATGGCGTCAGCCCTCAAAAAGGGATGCTCCTGGACTCCAAACCTATCATACAGCTGCGTTGCCTGCTCCAAAGAGCGCTTCATCGCCTCAAACGATGACTCCAATACATTAATATCGAGGATCAATGTTGTTACTACCACCATCAGTACTAAGGCGATCACAGATGTGGCAGTACCAATGAGCAGAATCCTATGAGGCTTAAAACCTTCCCGCAATGCCCCTCCCATGGCTAGTCCCACCAAACCCAAAATGAGCAGGAAAATCATCGTGGGGACCATGCTGATAAGAATACCGGCCAGCAGTGCTGATGTCACTGCAACCAATATCCCAGGCCTCATACCATGCCGATAGACCAGTATGATCAGGGGAACTGGAGTAATAAAAAAAAGGTATGGCATGAAGTAGGCTCCCAAGAGGGATAATAAGACGGTAATTGCGGCCAGCATTGCTCCCTCTGTTAGGGATCGAGTGCTATTTGGTTTTCGCATCCGCTTCACCTCTTGTTATCCTGGAGATACCGTAATAATGCCGAGAAATCACCATACCACTGCTCAATCTCGTGATCCTGCTCAATATTGGCCTTGATCCTATTCTCGATCTTAATATCAAGGCGGGAAAAACTGATCCCTAACCGATTACCGAGGATAAAGCATGTTATGACGATATTCGCCAAGCCGTCGATAATGGTCTCTTCTGTGTTTTTGACCAAGCCCCGAAAGAACGTGGCCACACCAGATACCAATTCCGCCTTTAACCATTCAATGGTCTTGATATTGCGGGCAATGCCGATATCCGACTTCGGCATAGACATGCCTGACCCCTCCTGGCAAATTTATGTGTTTTAATTCTCAAAACCTAACCTGCAATGTGCGAAAAAAGGGGTAACCGCCGCGCAGTTAACCCCTTGCTGCATCTACGTTTAAATTGTGGTTACTCTGCTGTATATGGTAACAGTGCAACCTGGCGGGCACGCTTTATGGCAACGGTCATCTGCCTCTGGTGGCGTGCGCAGTTGCCGGAGATTCTACGGGGTAGAATCTTACCCCGTTCCGACAGGTAACGACGTAACCTGCCGACTTCCTTGTAGTCAACGTGATCCACTTTATCGACGCAGAAATTGCAGACCTTTCGCCTGCCTCTACGGCCCCTTCTTCTTTCCCTGGCCACAAACCTCACTCCTTCAAAAAGGGAACATCATCGAAATAGTCATCGGCCTGAGCAGCCGTCTTGCGGGTATCGCTACCTTGATCTGACTGACGACCCCAATCCAGAAATCTTACGTCTTGGGCCACTACCTCAGTCACCCACCGGCGGGAACCATCCTGGGCATCATAGGAACGCACTTGCATGCGACCGTCTACTGCCACAAGGCGCCCTTTTGCCAGGTAATTAGCGCAGGTCTCGGCCTGCTTGTCCCAAACCACTATGGGAATGAAATCTGTTTCCCGCTCCCCACTTTGGTTCGTAAATGGTCTATCTACCGCAAGGCGGAAATTAGTCACTGCTGTCCCGCTTTGGGTATATCGCAATTCCGGCTCAGCTACTAAACGACCGATCAATATAACTCGATTGAGCATCTGCGCTCCTCCTTATCAATGTCTCGGAACGGAGCTGTCACTTGAGCCGTGAGTTACCAGTCAGTCATCTTTGCGTATAAGCAGATGGCGAATGACCCCATCGGTGATCTTCACAATCCGCTCCAACTCACTGGCTGTAGCGGGCTCCGATTGAAAATCGATCACCACATAGAAGCCTTCGGTGAACCCGTTAATCTCATAGGCCAGACGTCTTTTGCCCCATCGATCGATATTGTCTATAGTCCCGTCCTCACCAGTGATAACACCGGTAAAGCGCTCCATCAATGCATCGATGGTCTCTTCTTCTAGATCCGGCTTCAAAACGAGTAAAGTTTCGTATGGTCGCACCGCAGCTCCACCTCCTCCCTATGGGCATGGCCCCAGGTCAATGCCTGGAGCAGGGATAACCAGTGTCATTATACCATTCGCCTAACACAGGTGCAACAAAGGTTTTCCTTCGAGGCAAAACACCATTATTCTGCACCGATTCGTCAGACATTAAACCTAATTAACATGACATCTCCGTCTTGAACCTCGTACTCCTTACCCTCTGAACGCAAGAGGCCTTCCTCTCTAGCCCGGCTGAAAGAGCCAAGTTGTATCAATTCTGTGGCAGATAGGACCTCCGCTCGGATAAACCCTCTTTCCATATCACTGTGGATTCGGCCCGCCGCCTGGGGAGCCTTGGTTCTCCTCGGTATTATCCATGCTCTAGTCTCGGGCCCTTTTATGGTATAAAAAGTGATTAAATCCAGTTGTTCGTAGGCTGCTTTCACCAATCGATTCAGACCCGATTCGGGGATACCCAGTTCTTTTAAGAACTCTTGTCGTTCCTCTTCGTCTAGCTCCTGTAATTCGGCTTCCAGCTGCGCCGCAATAGCTATACAACTAGCGCCTTCTCTTCGAGCCGCAGCCTGCAAAGCTCCATAGGGCTCATCTGCCGATACAGTGCCCCCACTCTCCATAATGACAGCAAATTGCTCTGAACTCACATTAGCACAGTATAACACCGGCAATGAAGTAAGTAAGAGCCATTCCCGCAGGCGCTCTTGTTCTTCCCTCGTGAGCTCAAGGCTACGGGCCGGCATCCCTTGATCGAGTTGTTTGGCAACTCGATCAACTAGTTTTAGCTCAGTCTTGTATTTTTCTTCACCGGTCTTTAGGTAGCGGTTTAGCCTCTCCTTGCGTTTCTCTAGAGATTGCAGATCTGCCAGCAGAAGCTCCGTTTGGACTATATCCCGATCCCTTAGTGGATCTAAATCGCCTTCCACGTGGCTGACATTGTCATCGTGGAAGCAACGAATCACATGGACAAGAGCATCAACTTCTCGGACATGAGCTAAGAACTGATTGCCAAGGCCCTCCCCCCGACTTGCTCCCCGTACCAAACCAGCTATATCAACAAACCGGATGGCTGCCGGCGTAACCTTTTCCGGACTAACCGCTGCGACCACCTGATCCAGCCGACTATCAGGAATTGGGACTATACCAATATTGGGCTCAATGGTACAGAAAGGATAATTGGCGGCAGCAGCGGCAGCCTGGGTCAATGCGTTAAACAGGGTGGATTTCCCCACATTGGGAAGACCGATAATCCCCATAGAATACACTAACCTTCCCCCCCCACACTGCAGCCAGGTATCTGTATGGGTAAGATGCTCAAATACCCTTCTGCAGAACAGTTTTGACAGAGCGTTCGAATCTGCGCCTAGGGATCAATACTACTCGCCCGCACTTGCGGCACCTAATCCGAAAATCCATCCCGGTGCGCATGATCTCCCACTCATCCCCCCCACAGGCATGCGGTTTTCTCATCTGGACAATGTCACCTACGTTATAAACAGGTATCATGGCCTTCCCCTTTACCGCAAGTCTGCTGATTTGCCATCATTTTGCTCAAATACATCATCACTTCCCGTTCTTTCCCTCTGAGTACTTGATGGGATGCGGCCAAGAGAGCCACTCAATACTTCATCGTCCCGCCTGACGATAAGCACCTGACGGGGATAAGGGGCCATAATCCCCTCTTCAGCGAAGCGCTCTTTGATGGCGCCTCGAATTTGCCGCTCAATTCCCCACTGCTCCATGGCTTTGGCTCTAGCTAGGATCCGGACTACTACTGCCGAATCTGTCAGATCACTTACACCTAGAATTGTCGGGCCATCAACCAATCCAGGAATCTCTGCCCGAAGATCAGCAAAGAGATCCTCCAGAATGGCCATAACCCTCTCTATGTCTTCCTCATAGGCCACACGCACATCCAGCAGAATACGCATACCGGAACCCATGAAGTTGGTCACTTGCTCTATCCGGCCATTGGGGACGATATGAAGTTCTCCGCCGAGATCTCGGATCTTGGTTACTCGTACTCCCATGTCCTCCACGATGCCGGTCACATCTCCTACACGTACATAGTCGCCAACGGAATATTGGTTCTCCATCAGGATAAAAAAGCCTGTGATCACGTCCTTGACCAAGCTCTGGGCGCCAAATCCCACGGCCAATCCCCCGATCCCAGCCGTAGCGATGATCGAGCTTGTAGGCACTCCTAACTTGTCTAGGGCTGTCATAACGCCGACAAAGTAGAGAACATACCGGACCCCACTTTGTAGGATGTTAATCAGGGTCTGATGCCGCTTTGGGTCCACATGAGAGCGGTGCTTATTTCTTCCTAGCTCGAAAACTCTATGAATTATGGAGCCTGTGATACGAACGGCTATTTGAGTCGCTCCCAATATCAGTAGAACACCGATTAGGGTACGTGCAATACCACCCATCCGTTCTGGCGTTACCAAGCCCATACACCTCTTTACTGATGAGCCAGATCGCTGCTCATAACACTAATCTCCCGCCAGCGAGGGTACGACCCTAGAAGACGGAAAAAGCTGCTGTTTTCAGCCACTACCTGTAAGGCCGCAGCCAGCTGAGGCTTAGTGCGATGACCTATAAGGTCAACGAAGAAAAGGTACTCTCCCAGCACACGCTTGGCCGGTCGTGATTCGATCCTCGTTAGATCTATATTGCGACTGGCAAAGGCACATAACTGCTCGTACAGGATACCTGCTCTATTCTCCCGCGGCGAGAAAACAATCGATGTCTTATCATCGCCTGTAGCCTGACTGTCATCTCTAGCCAACACGCAAAACCGCGTGGCGTTATCTTGGTTGTCCTGTACATCCGATGCCAAGATGGAAAGCCCATATACATCTGCGGCTGTAGTGGTACCAATCGCTGCGATCAACCCATTTGCTGAGGCAACCAAACGAGCTGCCTCTGCCGTGGAACTAGCTGCAATTAGCTCTGCCTTGGGTAAACGCTTTCGTAGATAACCCCGACACTGGGCCAATGCCTGAGGATGCGATATCACCTTTTGAATTTGGCTGAAGTCAGTACCCGGCTGTCCCAACAGGCAGTGGCGGACGGAGATGATAATCTCCGCCGCCATCTTAAGATCTACCTCATGGGCCAACATATCCAACGTCAGTGCGACTGACCCTTCTAAGGAATTCTCCAAAGGCACCACTGCTTCATCGATTCGTTCCTCAGCGGCTGCTAAAATGAGCTCTAGGATGCTGGCGGCCTGTCTATACTCCACCTCTATACCGGGAAGCAGCCGCTTCCGATAGAGTAAAGCTGCCTCTTGGGAAAAGGTTCCTTCCGGGCCGAGAAACCCTACCACTCTCGGACTAGCGTCCATCCCTCGTAGTATCCCCCTCAACGGCCCCCCGCCATCTAAGCACAGGATGTCTGGCAGCTCTTGTCTCATCCAGTCGACCCACCACGGTATAGTGCGGTGCAGTTTTGAGCTGCTCTGGCGATTCCTCGGCCTCCTTGGCAATAGCTGCCATAATGTCAATAAACTCATCCAATACTGCCTTAGGTTCTGTCTCTGTTGGTTCGATCATTAGGGCTTCTTCCACGATTAGAGGAAAATAGACTGTGGGAGCATGGATCCCGTAGTCCAACAACCGTTTGGCAACATCCTGAGCGGCAACACCTAGTGCTTTCTGTCGACTTGCTGAAAGCACAAATTCGTGCATACATATCCTCGGATAGGGCAGATGGTAGAACTCACGTAATCTCTCCATCAGATAATTGGCAGACAAAACCGCGTCCTCACTTGCTTGCCTCAAGCCCTCTGGCCCCATGGTGCGTATATAGGCATAGGCACGGACCATGACCAGGAAGTTGCCATAAAAGCCCTTTATTTTCCCAATGGCGCTGGGCCGGTCATAGTCTAAGAAATAGCTCGCCCTGCGGTCTTCACGTTTTTCCACCACCGGCGTCGGCAAAAAAGGCACCAGCATGTCCCGTACAGCGATAGGTCCTGACCCCGGTCCGCCTCCACCGTGGGGAGTTGAGAATGTCTTATGCAGGTTAAAGTGGACGATATCGAAGCCCATATCCCCCGGACGACATTTCCCTAAGATCGCGTTGGCATTGGCCCCGTCATAGTAGAGGAGACCGCCGGCTGCACGTACCATATCGGTGATTGCAAGAATCTCCTCATCGAAAAGCCCCAGAGTATTGGGATTGGTCAGCATTAGGCCTGCTGTCTTGGGCCCTACTAATCTCTCTAAATCCTTAACACTGACTCCGCCCCGCTCGTTGGAGGGTACTTCCACAACCTTATACCCACACATAGCAGCACTAGCGGGATTTGTGCCATGGGCAGCATCCGGAATAATGATCTCATCTCTCTCATCCTGGCCAAGACTGTGGTGATATGCTTTGATCAGCATCAAGCCGGTCAACTCACCGTGGGCTCCAGCGGCCGGTGTCAAAGTAGCTCGATGGAGGCCTGCGATCTCACAAAGATGCTGTTCTAGTTCATACATCAGCTGTAAGGCCCCTTGCACGGTTTCCTCCGGCTGATATGGATGTAAGTTAGCAAATCCGGCCAGTGAAGCGAGGTCCTCGTTGACTTTCGGGTTGTACTTCATGGTACACGATCCCAAGGGGTAGAACCCTACATCTACACCGTGGTTGCGCCGAGATAAGCCAACAAAATGTCTGGCAACCTCAAGTTCACTTAGCTCCGGTATAGGAGCTGGCTCTTCCCGCAGATACTCCCCGGGAATCAAGTCTTTTAAAGGCTGAGCTGGAACATCCAGATCGGGCAATAGATAAGCCCTTCTTCCTGGAGCACCTCGTTCCATTAAAAGGGGAAATTCCTTTCTAGGACTCATCATTTGACCTCCTTTAGAACCTGGAGGAGATGCTCGATCTCATCGGCAGTCCTAGCTTCCGTTACGCAAAAGAGTAAAGCATTCTCCCATTCTTTTCGTTCTGGATATACCTTAGCTAGGGGGACCCCACCGATAATCCCCTCACCCAAAAGTGCCTCATTTACTTTCGACCAATGTACTGGCGGTTTCACGGCAAACTCGTGATAAAACGGCCCGGGAAACAGCATTTCCCAACCGGGTAAGCGACATATCTGGTCTTGTGTAAAATGGGCTTTCTGAGCACACTGGTTGGCTACTTCTCGGAGGCCTTCTTTACCCAGGAGAGCCAAATAGACTGTTCCCATCACAGTTGAATGGGCAGCATTAGTGCATATATTCGATGTGGCCCGGTGCCTACGAATATGTTGTTCCCTGGTTTGCAGGGTCAAGACAAAACCCCGATTGCCATCTTGGTCTTGGGTTTGTCCCACAATCCTGCCCGGCATACGTCGAACATGCTTTTCCTTTACTGCCATAAAACCAAAGCTCGGTCCCCCAAAGGCCGGTGGATTGCCCAAAGGCTGTCCATCACCGACAACGATATCAGCTCCGTAGGCTCCCGGTGGTTTCAACACTCCTAAGGATATGGGATTGACACAGGCAACAAATAAGGTGGGCGTATCTTCTAGCAAGGCACTTATCTCTTCCGCTGGCTCTAGTAAACCAAAGAAGTTCGGCTGCTGCAGCAAGACCGCGGCAGTTGCCTTGCCCAAAAGTGGCCGCAATGCATCTATGTCCGCCAAGCCCTGTTTTGTGGGGGCCACAACTAGTTCGGCATCGACAGCCTGAAGATATGTCTCAACCACTGCCCTATAGTCAGGGTGTAAACTCTCAAAGGTAATCACCTGATTGCCACCGGTTATGGCAATAGACATCAGGGCTGCTTCCGCCAATGCTGTGGCTCCGTCATAAAGAGATGCATTGGCCACATCCATATCGGTCAACTGACAGATCAGAGTTTGATACTCAAAAGTAGCCTGTAAGACTCCCTGGCTAATCTCTGCTTGGTACGGGGTATATGCCGTGACGAACTCAGCCCTGTTGGCCAAGTGGGGTACCGCACTGGGAATGAGATGCTGATACACTCCGGCCCCCAAAAAAGACGTGTAATCTGCTAAAGATATATTGCGATCCGCCAGCTCCTGAACGTGACGCACCAGCTCGCTTTCACTTAAAGCTGGCGGCAAATTCAGATCGGTCTTAAGGGATATCTCCTGGGGAATATCCGCAAACAAGTCGGCTATGGAATCCACCCCTATGGCCGATAGCATCTCCCGCCGCTCCGGCGGCGTTAGGGGTAAGTAAGGATAACCCATGGGCTCCTTCGCTCCTTAGTTACGTATTGGTTCGCTCTACGGATGTGCGGCCAATCTGGCCATACCCCGTCTTATGCTTCTGACTCTAGCTGCGTCCCGTACTCAGCAGCCGATAACAACGTATTGAGCTCTTCTGAGTTGGAGGGGGCCAACTTGACCAACCATCCTTCACCGTAGCAATCATCATTTACGAGTTCGGGACTATCGTTCAGGGATTCATTGATAGCCACGACCTTACCCCCTATTGGGGCGTATATATCAGACACGGCTTTGACAGATTCAATAACTGCCATGCCCTCGCCTTTCTCATATTCGGCGCCGATGGTCGGCAGTTCGGCAAAAACGATATCCCCCATCTCGTCTTGAGCAAAGTCAGTTACTCCAACGACTACGCCATCGTCCTCAACCCGAACCCACTCGTGACTCTCCGCATAGCGCAAATCTGCAGGTATTTTCATCAATCAAATCCTCCTCATCTATGAACTGGCTTTGTTCCTACTCAGTGACAACTACATCCTTGACCCTTGAAGGCATGAAGGGTACCTGAACAATCCGTGCCGTCACTGGCCTACCCCGTATGATTACTTCGATAGCGGTGCCTTCCTGACTCACGGCTTCATCCATGTATGCCAACCCTATAGGTACATTAAGGGACGGCGAAATGGAACCACTAGTTACTCTGCCCCGAACTTGACCGTTGACTGTTATCGAATAGCCACTTCGAGCGATACCTCGCCCTTCTACCTGAAAGCCTACAAGGCGCCGCTCAAGGCCCTTTGCTTTGGATTCTGCCAAAGATGCTCGCCCTATGAAATCTTTACCCAGTTTGACTGCCCAACCAATCCCTGCCTCCCACGGATTGGTGCTTTCATCGATATCATTTCCATAAAGAGTATACCCCATCTCCAGCCGCAGAGTATCCCGGGCACCAAGTCCTACCGGCTTTATCCCAACGGTACCGGCTACCCCCATGAACCGATCCCACCAATGGTTCGCCTTTTCTTTAGGCAGGTAGATTTCGTAACCAATCTCCCCGGTGTAGCCTGTTCGGGAGACCATCATCTGGCCATCGTCACCCATTAATCGGAATGACATGTACGAAAGATCAGTCACATCCAGACCCACTGCCTGCATAGCCTTGGGGGCCTTTGGTCCCTGTACTGCCAGGATGGCTCGCTCCTCGCCCACATTCACAATATCTACAGAACCCCGGTAGGGTGGCTTGTCTGCCAATGAGCGGAGCCATTCTAGATCTTTGCCAGTATTTGAAGCATTCACTGCCAAAGTAACACAATCTGCGTGGCGGTAGACCAGTAGATCATCGATGATTCCCCCGCTCTCATTGCACAATAGAGTGTATTGAGCCCGGCCCGGAGCTAACTTATGCACATCATTACTCATCACGTACTGAACAAAATCTAGTGCCATAGGCCCAACGATATTTATCTCACCCATATGAGATAGATCAAACAATCCACAAGCCTGGCGCACTGTAAGATGCTCATCGACAACTCCACTGTACTGAACAGGCATTTCCCAACCGCCGAATTCGGTAAAACGCGCCCCCAGTACCTCATGTTTGGCCTGCAAGGGCGTCACACGCGCAGCCATATATAGACCTCCTCATTTTCTATGGACCCCGTCCGCCGTTAATACCTTAGTATTAGGTGTCGGCGGTCTTTTCCCTGCACACTACAGCCGAGTCAAATGACCAATGGAGGCACCCCCATGGCCGATTCCCCATATCCTGGTGATAGACAAAGTAGTGTACCCTTAATTAGATAAGAAACCAAACCGTGCCCTAGCTACAAATGTCAGCCCTGCAGGAAGAAAGAAGGGTAGATATGTGTCGGATCATGCAACTGCTAGTGAATCCCTGGCTGAAGAGGAAACAACGAACTGTTATTCTGGTCTGGAAACGTCGTAGCCTTTAGGGGTTAATCGAACAACCTCATCACTACGCGATGGTAAACCGGCCCTTGCAGGGCCGGATTGCCGTACTACACGTAAACAGGTGTGCACCAACCCCGGTGTTTGCCCACCCTGCCTTTGACCACATCAAAATAGTAGGCTTGAATACGCCGACTAATGGGACCGATAGTGCCATCCCCCACAAGGCGATGGTCAATCTCCGCAATCGGGCAAATCTGGGCCCCCGTCCCCACAAAAAACGCCTCATCGGCCACGTATAGTTCTGTCCGATCAATCGGCCGCTCAATTACGGGAATTCCCAAATCCTCATGAGCCACATGCAAAATAGTGCTGCGGGTGATGCCTTCAAGGATATCGGCAGTAACGGGACTTGTGATCAGCTTTCCATCTCTGACAAGGAAAATGTTCTCAGCGCTGCCTTCCGATACATGGCCGTCAGAAGTGAGAAATATCGCTTCGTCATACCCGTCCTGCAAAGCCTCATCTTTGGCCAAGGCAGCATTAACATAGGCGCCGTTAATCTTGGCGCGCATAGGGATCATATTATCCTCGAGATGGCGCCACGATGACACTCGGGCCCTGAGGCCTCGCTCCATGTCGAGATAATCTCCAAAGGGTATGGAGAACACTAGAAAATCATCATCCAAGCCAGAAAGCCTTACACCTATGGCCGGTGTGGATTTGTAAAATACCGGGCGAACATAAACATCCTCCCGATCTCCGTTACGCCTTAGGAGATCTAAGGTGATCTGACAAAGCTCGTCCGCTCCGTACCCGGGTTCGATGCGGAGAATCTTGCACGAGTCCAGTATCCGTTGGTAGTGCTCCCGCATGCGAAAAACTAAGAGCTGGTTCTCTTCTTCAGACCAATACCCCCTGATCCCTTCAAAACAGGCAGTACCATAGAGAAAAGCATGGGTCATAACACTGATCTTTGCATCTTCCAAGGGTACGAAACCTTTCTGAAAGAACGCGTACCTTGCCATTACGAATTCGCCTCCTCTGAACACAACCGCCCTTGGTGACGGAGTTTCTAACTATTTCTCTCTAATCCCCCCAAACCCTCTTTCCAAAGGGCCTAGAGCGACAGTTCCCTCATTTTGCTTTCGCTCAAGAAGCCTTGCCAGATACCCCTACCCGAATAAATCTGTCCTGGGGTTTATAGACAGTCTTTTGAATCAACTCCCGCTGTATAATCCGATCAGCAATCTTGATGATCCGCCACAGTTGCACCTCATAGCCCTGCCGACCTCTTTTTTCCTCCACAACGGTACCAGGCAGCAACGTCGGATCAAGGCGCCGTACCACCCCTGGCTCCAAGACACGAACAATCCTGCTATCCAACTCCACAACACGATCTGGCGGTGCGTCAGAAAAAACCTTTATCATGAGGCGGTCATTCTCAACTCTAGCCCAAAGTAATACCCCATAGGCCGAGTTGTTCTGAAAGGCCAAATCCATGTAGTCATAGGCCACCGCGGCATCCCGCCCTAGGGGCACGTATCCGACGGGAAGCGAGTGGGGAGATCGAATAGTCACATTTAAGCCAGCCAACAGCACCGCGTTGTATAGCGTTGTTGATACCTGACA
>JAAYRF010000166.1 GCA_012518905.1 Bacillota bacterium
CCGGAACCATTATGACCTAGTATCGCAACAAATTCACCGGCTTCAATGGATAGATCTACGTTCTCCAATGCCGCCTCTTCCAAGTCACTCTGTTCCTGGGTATAAGCAAAACACACGTCGTTTAGTACAATGAAACTATCCCAATCCACCGGCCTTCCCTCCCAACCAACCAGCAACTCCGGTCCATATCACAAGAAGCAGCCGGAAAAAAGCGACGCAGAGGATAGCTCCTCTGCGACCTCTATGCGTCCACCGCCTTAATCACCTAGACCAGCTAACCTGCGCTCAGAGGACTTGGACACCGGACAGAGCCGGGCAAATGAGTACCTAAAGGACCTACTGATTGCAGGGGAAACACCAAGGCTAGACGAGCTCCACTATGCTCATAGGAGCACCGTCTCCTCGCCTGGGTCCCACCTTAATGATCCGGGTGTATCCACCATTACGTTCACTATATCGAGGAGCAATGTCGGCGAAAAGCTTTTGCACAGCTTCAGGCTGTACGAGATAAGCTGCGGCCTGACGCCGGGCGTGAAGATCTCCCTGTTTGCCCAGGGTAATCATCTCATCTACTATCGGTCTTACCGCCTTGGCTTTAGCATCAGTTGTCTGGATACTCTCCTCCAGCAACACCGCAGCCACTAGATTGCGGAGCATAGCCCGACGATGGCCGGCATCACGCCCAAGTTTCGCTCTTTTCATGCCCAAACCCTCCTTCCCCTACAGCAACATAAACCACCTAGTCTTCTGATTCACGCAAAGCCAGTCCTAAAGCGGCTAGTTTTTCCTTGACTTCCTGTAGCGATTTCTTGCCTAGATTTCTGACTTTCATCATATCTTCCTCAGTCTTGCGGATCAATTCCTCTACGGTATCGATGCCCGCCCGCTTGAGACAATTATAGGATCGAACCGATAGATCGAGTTCTTCAATGGCCATTTCCAGTACTCGATCCTTTTCTTCCTCTTCCTTTTCCACCATGATCTCCAAGTCATCTACGCCATCGCTTAGCTCCAAGAAAAGTCGTAAGTGCTCGGTTAGAATCTTCGCCGCGACAGTAATAGCCTCATCAGGAGTAATACTGCCATCGGTCCAGACTTCTAGAATCAGGCGGTCGTAATCAGTAATCTGTCCCACACGGGTATCTTCTACCGTATAATTGACCCGGGTAACGGGAGTGAATATAGAATCGATCGGTATGACGCCTATGGGATCATCGGGATTCTTATTGCGATCAGCAGGAACATATCCTCGGCCCTTGGCCAAAACAAGCTCCATCATCAAACGACCATTGGTATCTAGCGTGGCGATGTGCAGATCGGGATTAACAATCTCCACATCGGGGCCATGGACAATATCACCTGCCAGCACTTCTCCTTCACCCTCAGCCTCAATACGTACCGTAACAGGTTCGTCGGAATGTAGCGTAACAACAAGCTCCTTGAGATTGAGGACTATATCCGTGGTGTCTTCTACTACCCCTTCCACGGTGGAGAATTCGTGCAGCACCCCGTCGATCTTGATAGAGGTCACAGCTGCTCCCGGCAAGGAAGACAGCAAAACTCGACGTAATGAGTTCCCCAGGGTTATCCCGTACCCTCTTTCCAGTGGTTCCACCACGTATTTACCGTAGGATGCACTGGAGTCGACACACTCGATCTTGGGCTTTTCTATCTCGATCATCTGCAAAACCCTCCTTAACGACAGGAAGCAAGCTAATATCCAGCTGCCTCCAGCCATCCCTGGCCGACTGATGCCTCATCTGCCTGGCCTTTGCAGTTGGCTCGCTGGGGCCTGGAACATGATCTGCTCTCTGCAAATCTCTTTCAGGCCGCCAGCTACCAGCGACCAGCCTCGAGCCGACTCTTAACCAAAGCATACTAGCGGGAATAGTACTCGACAATCAGGTGCTCTTGTACAGAGTAATCCAGTTGGTCCCTGGTGGGCACGGCAACAACTTTGCCCTCCATTTGTTCCAGGTTCACTTCCAGCCACTCTGGCACAGCCCGACCCTCAGCAGCTGCTATATTTCCTTTGATCACCTGCAAGTTACGGCTCTTGTCTCGCACGCTGATAACATCGCCTTCCTGAACTTCATAGGATGGAATATCTACTTTTTGGCCATTAACGGCAAAATGCTCGTGTAAAACCAGCTGTCGAGCCTGATTCCGAGAAGCCCCGAAGCCCATCCGGTAGACAATGTTGTCCAGTCGCATTTCTAGAATCTGAAGCAAGTTTTCACCGGTAATACCCTTCTGTCTAGACGCACGGTCGTAGTACCGTTCAAACTGTCGCTCCAAAACGCCGTAAATACGCCGCACCTTCTGCTTCTCCCGCAAGTGCAGTCCATATTCCGATACTTTATGACGCCCCTGGCCGTGCTGACCCGGTGGATAAGAGCGTCTATCTACGGCACATTTTTCAGTATAACATCGGTCACCTTTGAGAAAGAGTTTTTCTCCTTCCCGTCGGCACAACCGACATACAGGTCCAGTATACCTGGCCATAGAAATCTCACACCTCCAATTTCCTCGTGCTAAAAACCATGTCTTGTTTAGAATACCTTTTTATTCCAATAAACATACATCATACCCGGCGACGCTTAGGTGGCCGACATCCATTATGGGGAATCGGAGTGACGTCCTTAATCAGGCTCACATCCAGTCCCGCGGCCTGGATCGAACGAATTGCAGCCTCACGACCCGCGCCGGGGCCCTTTACGTAGACCTCTACATCTCGCATGCCATGCTCCATAGCAGCCTTGGCAGCACTCTCTGCGGCTAACCCAGCGGCAAAGGGAGTGCTCTTCCGCGAGCCCTTAAAACCCATATTGCCTGCGCTAGCCCATGACACTACATTGCCTTGCCTGTCACAAATGGTGACGATAGTATTGTTAAAGGTAGAGCGGATGTGGGCAATTCCGCTGGGAATATTCTTCCGCTCCCGCCTGCGAGCTCTTGCTCCACGTCTTGGTCTCGCCATATCAAGTACCTCCTTCCTTAGCCTCGGCGTTTACCGCCAATACCCCGCTTCGGTCCCTTTCTGGTACGAGCGTTGGTCCTCGTCCTTTGACCACGAACTGGCAGTCCCCGACGATGCCGATAGCCCCTATAGGATCCGATATCCATCAAGCGCTTGATATTCTGGGACGTTTCCCGCCTCAAGTCGCCTTCTACTGCATAATCTCTATCAATAGTCTCCCGCAATCGGTTTACCTCTTCTTCGGTGAGGTCTCGAACCCGAGTGTCGGGATTCACATTAGACTTAGCCAAGATTTCGTTAGCTGTGGAACGACCGATCCCGTAGATGTAAGTGAGTGCTATCTCTACCCGCTTATCTCTGGGTATATCTACACCGGCAATACGCGCCATCCACTTTCACCTCCCACTTTAACCCTGTCTCTGCTTATGCTTGGGGTTCTCGCAGATCACCCTGACTCGACCTTTACGTCTGATAACCTTGCATTTTTCACAAATAGGTTTCACCGCTGGCCTGACCTTCACCGCCAGCACCCCCTCTATTTTTTTCGATAAGTTATGCGTCCGCGGCTCAAGTCATACGGAGACAATTCTACTGTCACCTTATCACCAGGCAAAATCCGAATGAAGTTCATCCGCATCCGCCCGGAAATATGGGCCAGGACCTTATGGCCATTGTCTAACTCTACCCGGAACATAGCATTGGGCAAAGGCTCAACGACCGTACCCTCGACCTCAATAACGTCTTGTTTAGCCACTATTAGTCAACCTCCTCGTCACCGTCCTGCAACCTCTCCAGTGCCTCCCGAATATCGGCATCAGTAACCGAAGCGTTATCCACAAGCTTCTGTCGAATATTATCTGCCCACACTTGATGCAGATCCAAATGCCTCAGATTCTTCTGTTTCGGGCGTTTTACAGATCGTGCCCTACCGTCGGCAACCAGCACTCTTCTTCCAACATGGCCTATCACAATGAACTGCTGGCCCGCGTCCCTTCCGGCTCTGGATGTGACGAGCTGACCCAATTGGGCATCCACAAGTTCTCCTCCCCCTCACAATCTGCATGACATAGTCCTCAGTTTGCCCTAGCCAATCGGTAAGCTAGGCTTGTGTTAAAATGAGAGGGCCATCCTCGGTTACGGCCACCGTATCCTCAAAATGGGCCGATAGACTCCTGTCCGCTGTAATCACAGTCCAATTATCGGAGAGGACCACTACCTCCCACCCCCCGATATTTACCATGGGCTCTATAGCCAGCACCATGCCGGGTTTCAAGCGAGGTCCCCGTCCTGGTCGACCGAAGTTCGGGATCTGGGGAGGTTCATGCATACTGCGACCGATACCATGTCCTACGAAATCCCTAACAACTGACAGACCTTGGGCTTCCACAAAGCTTTGCACGGCGTGACCTATATCGGACAATCGATTGCCAACTACCGCCGCGGCAATACCTTGCTCCAGAGCCTTCTCGGTCACCCAAAGCAGCCGCTCTGCCTCCTTAGAGATTTCACCAACTGGGTAGGTGCGGGCCATATCACCATGGAACCCACCCAGTATAGCTCCGATATCGATACCTACAATATCGCCTTCCTTTAGAACCCTCGGCCCCGGTATACCATGGACAACCTCTTCATTGATAGATGCACAGATACTGGCCGGAAAACCATTATACCCTTTGAAACTCGGTACTGCATTATGGTCTCGGATGTACTGCTCAGCCAGAGCATCCAGGGAAGCAGTGGTCATGCCCGGACGAATGGCTTCTGCCACCACAGCGTGGGTTTTCGCCACTAATTTGCCTGCCTCCCCCATGGCTCGCAGTTCATCCTCGGATTTTAAGACTATCATTTTGTCCCCCCATTTGCTGCACCAAAACCCCTGGGGCGGACCTGTCCGTCCCTACTTTATGAAGCCTTCATAGTGACGCATGAGCAGTTGAGCCTCGATCTGCTTCATCGTGTCTAAGGCCACACCGACAAGGATCAATAGACCCGTACCACCAAAGTATAGTATACTACTGGGCATTCTGGTTACGGTGGCCATGATATATGGAAGTACTGCCATTACAGCCAAGAATACAGCACCAGCCAAGGTGATCCTTGTCAAGACACGATCAAGATACTGAGCTGTCGGCTTGCCAGGCCTAAGGCCCGGAATAAAGCCACCGTGCTTCTTCATGTTGTCGGCTACTTCCATAGGATTAAAAGTAACCGCTGTATAGAAGTACGTAAAGAATATGACCAGTAGCACGTACAATACATTGTACCCTATAGAACCATATCCGAGAAAGCGATTAATACCCTGTATTCCCGGAATGAACTGAGCTAAGGTCAACGGAAAGCTAAGCACCGAAGACGCAAAGATAACCGGGATTACTCCCGCCTGGTTTACCTGCAGCGGAATGTGGGTCGTCTGGCCACCATACATCCGCCGTCCCACAACCCGTTTGGCATACTGCACGGGAATTCGCCGTTGTCCTTGCTGCACCATAATTACCCCGGCAATAACGATTACCGATAGCACTACGAAGGCCAGCAGGCTCAAAATGCTAATACCCCCAGCTCCAACGGCCCTCACTGCACTCCAGGCTTGCCCAGGCAACCGAGCGACGATACCGGTAAAGATCAAAAGTGAAATTCCGTTACCAATACCATTCTCTGTCATCTTTTCGCCGAGCCACATGAGAAAAGCACTCCCGGCGGTCAGGGTAGTCACAATCAAAACTGTGTTAAAGGCGCCGGGGTCACTAACAACACCGTAGGCCCTTGCCGTCATGGTAATAGCAAAACCCTGGATGAGTGCCAACACCACTGTGCCATACCTAGTATACTGCTGCAGCTTCTTTCTTCCTTCGACCCCTTCTTTGGACATCTCTTCCCAAGCCGGGATCACTATGGTCAGAAGCTGAATAATGATCGAACTGGTAATATAGGGGTTTACGCCCATGGCAAACACGGAGAACCGAGTTAGAGCTCCACCGGCAAAGAGGTCTAGAAACCCGAATATATTACCTCCGGTGGTGCCTAGTTGTTGAGCCAAGAGTTCTGCATCAACACCTGGCACCGGTACATAGGAACCCAGTCTGTATACGACTAGTAATGCTGCCGTATACAGGATCCTGCGGCGCAAATCAGGAATCCGCAGAGCATTACGCATGGCCTGGAGCAACTAGATCACCTCTACTCTACCGCCGGCGGCTTCTATCTTGGCAGCGGCTGATTTTGTAAACCCGTGGGCTTGAACTGTCAACGCCTTTTCAATAACGCCATTTCCCAAGATTTTGATCCCGTCTGAACCAATCTTGCGTACCAGTCCAGCTGCCACCATCATCTCAGGAGTAACCGTTGCGCCTCCCTCGAAAAGGTTTAAATCCTGGAGCTTTACCTCACTATATTGCTTACGATGGATATTGGTAAATCCCCGTTTTGGCAGCCGACGCTGCAATGGGGTCTGGCCCCCTTCAAAGTGAGGACCCTTACCGCGACCAGCACGGGCCTTCTGACCCTTGTGTCCGTGGCCTGCAGTCTTGCCTCGGCCTGAGCCAATGCCGCGTCCGACTCGTCTTCTAACGGTACGAGCTCCCGGTGCAGGACTTAACTCGTGCAGTTTCATGTTTTAGCACCTCCCCCACACTACTCGACCTCTGCAACTTCCAATAGATGTTTGACTTTAAAAATCATCCCGCGAATTACAGGTGTATCATCACGGATTACTTCTTGATTGAGCTTTGTGAAACCCAAAGCTCGAATCGTAGCCTTCTGATCCTTAGGACAACCAATAGAACTGCGTTTCCACGTAATCTTCAACTTCTTGGCGCCCATGTCCTGCCCCCCTTTAACCGAACTATTAGGCAAGGATCTCCTCTGGGGACTTACCCCGCAAACGAGCTACTTCCTCCACTGTCTTTAAGGATTCCAGCCCTTTCATAGTGGCATTGACAATGTTGATGGGATTGGAGGATCCTAGTGATTTCGTCAAAATATCTCTGATTCCGGCTGCTTCTAATACAGCACGGACTGGACCACCGGCGATTACTCCGGTACCCTCAGCCGCCGGCTTCAAAAAGACTCGGGCCCCACTGAACCTAGTAGTGATCTCATGGGGAATAGTAGTGCCGACCATTGGGACATAGATCATATTCTTGCGCGCTTCATCTACACCCTTGCGTATGGCTCCCGCTACTTCCTTAGCTTTGCCTAATCCGGCACCAACATGACCATTGCCGTCACCTACTACTACTAGAGCGCTGAAGCTGCGAGTACGTCCACCCCTCACAGTCTTGGAAACCGGGTTAATACTTACAACCCTTTCCTCTAAATCACCCAAGGAATCTGGATCGATCCGGCCTTTTCTTAACGCCATGCCCTCTGCCTCCTTTCGATTAGAAATCAAGACCTGCCTCCCGGGCTGCATCAGCCAATGCCGCCACTCGGCCAGCATAGCGATTGCCACCCCGGTCAAATACAACTTCCTTGATACCTTTATCTAGAGCCCTTTGAGCAACCAATGTTCCTACGGCTTTGGCTGCCTCGCAATCGCCCGTGCCTTCCAGTTGCCCCTCTAGTGCCGGGTCCAAGGTAGAGGCAGCTACTAATGTCGTACCGGCAGTGTCATCGATGACTTGTGCATAGATGTGCTTCAGACTGCGATAGACATTGAGGCGGGGCCGCTCCGGTGTGCCCTTAACGTGATTGCGCAGTCGCAAGTGTCGCTTTCGCCGGGCGACACTACGTTTAAACCTTGCCATTTACCTTCACCTCGTTCTAGACTTTGCCTGCTTTGCCCGCCTTGCGCTTAATCTGCTCACCGGCATACCGAATGCCCTTACCAAGGTAAGGTTCCGGTGGCCGCACGGCACGGATCTTAGCAGCGGTTTCGCCTACCAATTGTTTATCGGCGCCCTTAATTGAGATGCGCGTCGGTGCCGGCACCTCAATCTCAATACCGGACTCGGGCACTATCTCTACCGGGTGGGAGAATCCCATGTTCAGAACCAGGGTGTTTCCCTGCTTAGCAGCCCTATATCCCACCCCGCTGATCTCTAGATCCCTTTGATATCCTTTAGTGACGCCCTCTATCATATTGGCCACAATACTGCGGGTCATACCATGCAGCGCCCTATGGGACTTATCATCGCTTGGTCGCTTAACGGTGAGGGTTTTCCCCTCCAGGGCAATTCTCATATCCGGATGGAATTCCTGGGTCAAAACGCCCTTCGGTCCCCGGACTGTCACTGTTTGGCCAGCGATCTCCACGGTCACGTCATTTGGGATTTCCACCGGCATCCTACCGATCCTGGACACGATTGCCCCTCCTCTCTCCAAAGTGGAAACAATATACGTTTGTTCTTGCTTGTACCTCTATTGCCTCTGTCACCTGCTTACCAAACATAACAGAGGACCTCTCCACCCACACGCTCTTGCCTTGCCATCTTATCTGTCATAACTCCTTTGGAGGTAGACAGGACAGCTATACCCAACCCTCCCAGAACTCGGGGTATCTCGTCCTTCTTAGCATAAACCCTAAGTCCCGGCTTACTGATCCTCTTTATACCACTGATGACCAGTTGCTTGTTGGCTCCATACTTAAGGTAAACGCGTAGGAAACCATGCTTTCCATCGTCGACCACCTTGTAGTCTCGAATATAGCCTTCTTCCTTCAAAATCCGCGCCACGTCTACCTTCAGTTTAGAGACGGGGATATCCACACTGTCGTGCTTAGCGCCGTTAGCATTGCGGATGCGCGTTAGCATATCAGCGATCGGGTCTGTCATTACCATTGGGCAACCCCCTTCCTCATGGCTCTTTCTTACCAGCTAGCCTTCGTAATCCCAGGCATCTCACCCCTAGAGGCCAGGTCCCGGAAGCAAATCCGGCATATCTGGAATTTGCGCATATAGCCCCGGGGGCGTCCGCAGATGCGGCAGCGATTATACCGGCGTGTGGAGAATTTCGGAGTCCTCTGAGCCTGGATAATCTTTGACTTTTTCGCCACGGTATCACTCCTTCGCGATAGCCCGGTACTCCACCTTCCGCCTTTACTACCACTCCACATAGAGAGTATGCTACTGACGGAAGGGCATTCCCAGAGCTCTTAGCATTTCTAGTGCTTCCTCATCGGTATTTGCCGTTGTCTCGATAACGATATTCATGCCTTGCACCCGCTCGACATCATCATACCGGATTTCCGGGAAAATGAGCTGTTCGCGGATGCCAACTGTATAATTACCCCGCCCGTCAAAGGACCTTGGGGATACTCCTCGAAAGTCCCGGATCCGAGGCAGAGCTACATTGATCAGCTTATCCAAAAACTCGTACATCCTATCGCCCCGAAGCGTCACCATACAACCTACCGGCATACCTTCTCGGACCTTGAAAGCGGCCACTGACTTCTTTGCCTTGGTGATGACCGGCTTTTGTCCCGTGATGGTAGTCAAGTCCTTAACAGCGGCATCCATAGCCTTAGCATCTTGAACCGCCGCTCCGACTCCCATATTGACTGTAATCTTCTTAACCTTCGGCACCATCATCACGTTACTGTAGTTGAACCGATCCATCAAGGCAGGAACTGCTTCCTTTTCGTACTTGTCCTTCAGCCGTGGCATTCTGCTTCCCTCCTTCAACTCCGTTAATCAATGGGTTTTTCGCATCTCTTGCAGATCCGCACAACCCCATTGGCACCCCGTTCTCTTCTTATTCTGCTGGGTTGGTCGCAACTAGGACAAATCAACATAACCTTTGAGGCATCCATGGGAGCGGGGCTCTCGATAATGCCACCTTGGGTGTTAGTAGCGGTCGGTCGGGTATGCTTCTTCATCAAGTTAATACCATCGACGATGACCCTGTTTTGCTTAGGGATAACCCGCAGTATCTTACCGGATTTACCCCGTTCTTCCCCTGTTAGGACATAAACCCGGTCACCTTTCTTTACGTGAACCTTGTTGGCCACTGGCTCCAACCTCCTTCCCGCGCAGACTACAAGACTTCCGGAGCGAGAGACACGATTTTCATGAATTGAGCCTCCCGCAACTCCCGGGCTACAGGCCCGAAAATCCGTGTACCACGAGGGTTGTTCTGGTTATCTATAATAACTGCTGCATTCTCATCAAAACGAATATAAGATCCGTCGTTCCTGCCTGCAGCCTGTCGGGTCCGGACGATGACAGCTTTGACAATATCGCCCTTCTTTACAACGCCGCCGGGCGTTGCTTCTTTGACTGTAGCAATTATGACATCGCCCACCCGGGCATAGCGTCGGCGGGTCCCACCAGGAACTCTGATGCAAAGCAGCTTCCTAGCCCCTGAATTATCGGCCACATTGACTACCGATTCTTGCTGTATCACAACCCTTACCTCCTTCCTCCACTACACCACTAGCCCGCTATCCTGGCCCTAATAATCTGCCCAAGCCTTACTTGGCCTTCTCTACCACTTCGATTACTCGCCACCGTTTATCTTTAGAAAGCGGCCTGGTCTCCATAATCCTTACCAAGTCACCAACAGCAACGGTATTGCTTTCGTCATGGGCTTTAAACTTCGTTCTGCGCTTGATATAACGGCCGTAAAGAGGGTGCTGTACCCGCCTCTCTACCTGCACGACTACGGTTTTATCCATTTTATCAGATACAACCATCCCTATACGGGTCTTACGCATATTTCGCTCTACCATATCGATCCATACCCCCCCTTTTCATAGGGTGATTAGCGGGCGATTCCCAGCTCTCGTTCTCGCAAAATCGTCTTTACCCGGGCGATATCTCGGCGCACGTCCCGTACTCGCATGGGGTTGTCAAGCTGCGCCGTAACCAACTGGAAGCGAAGATTGAATAGCTCTTCCTTGAGATCATCTAGTTTCCGGCCCAATTCCTCTGTTGTCATGGCTCTGATCTCTTCAGCTTTCATGCGCCTCACCACCTGTCTCACGTGCGATGAACTTTGTTTTAATGGGCAGTTTATGAGCTGCTAATCGCATGGCTTCTTTAGCCAAATCTTCCGGCACACCGGCGATTTCAAACATTACCCTGCCCGGCTTCACTACTGCTACCCAATACTCCGGGGCCCCTTTACCCTTTCCCATACGAGTCTCAGCGGGTCTTGAGGTCACCGGCTTATCTGGAAAGATCTTGACCCAGACTTTGCCTCCCCGGCGAATATAGCGGGTCATGGCAATTCTCGCTGCTTCAATCTGGGTGTTGGTAATCCAGCCAGGCTCCATGGCTTGAAGACCAAAGTCACCAAAGGTGACTGTCGAGCCACGCTGGGCCATTCCCCTCATGCGTCCCCGCTGTTGTTTGCGAAACTTAACTCTCTTCGGGATAAGCATCCCTATTCGCCTCCCCCTGCCTTCTGCTCCTTTTCAGGGAGGACCTCTCCCTTATAGATCCAGACCTTAACACCGATCAGACCATAAGTTGTGGCAGCTTCGCTAAAACCATAGTCAATATCTGCCCGTAGAGTGTGGAGAGGAATACTACCTGCAGGAGTCCATTCTCTTCTGGCGATCTCTGCTCCGCCCAATCGGCCGCTCACCGCGATTTTGATACCTTTGGCACCTAACCGCATGGCTCGCTGCTGAGCCTGCCGCATAGCTCGCCGGAAGGATACCCTACGCTGTAGCTGAAAGGCGATGTTCTCCGCTACCAGCTGTGCATCTAGTTCCGGAACCCGAACCTCCACAATATTGATCTGGCACTGCCGGCCGGTCATTGCCTCGATCTCCTTGCGCAAGCTGTCAACTTCAGCACCGCCTCTGCCAATGACCATACCTGGCCTGGCAGTATGCACTGTAATCCTTAATCGGTTAGCGGCTCGCTCTATCTCGATTCGAGAAATGCCTGCAGTATAAAACCGTTCTTTTATCAGCTTCCGCAGGGCCAGATCCTCGTGGAGCAGGTCCGCGTAGTTTCGTTTGTTTGCATACCATTTACCCTCCCAGTCGCGGATGACTCCCACCCGCAGACCAATAGGGTTTACCTTCTGACCCACGCATCTATTCCTCCTTTTCTGCCAAAACCAACGTGATATGGCTGGTTCTCTTCCGAATCCTATAAGCCATACCCCGTGCTCGTGGTCGGATTCTTTTCATCGTTGGGCCTTCGTCTACATAAGCCCGAGTTACATAGAGCCTGCGCCCATCCATATCGTGGTTATTCTCTGCATTCGCCACCGCCGAGAGTAACGTTTTCTCTATGACACCGGAAGCAGCCTTCGGGGTGTGGCGCAGAACTGCTAGAGCCTCCCCGACTTCCTTGCCCCGGATTGAATCAACCACCTGCCGGGCCTTGCGGGGCGACATCCGTACATAGCGTGCTACTGCCCTGGCTTCCATCCCTCTTACCCCCTTATCCGCTACTTCACTATTACTCTTGTTGTTCTTTCGCCTCTGGAATGACTCCTAAATATGCGGGTGGGAGCAAATTCGCCTAACTTATGGCCCACCATATCTTCTGTTATATATACTGGCACGTGTCGACGACCATCATGAACCGCGATGGTGTGCCCCACCAACTCGGGAAAAATCGTTGACCTGCGGGACCACGTTCTAATCACCCGCTTCTCGCCCTTTTCGTTCATTTCTTGGACTTTCTTGAGCAAGTGGTCATCTATAAATGGTCCCTTCTTTAAAGATCTGCCCATGCACTCAATCCTCCCTTCCCATTGGTGCTAGGCCCATCCCTTGCTGACAGCAGTTACCCTCCACCAAGGGATTGACCCATTCATGCCCCTACCGCTTACGCCGCCGTACAATATACCGGTCAGACGTCTTCTTCTTGCGGGTCTTGGCACCTAAAGTAGCCTTACCCCAAGGAGTCTGTGGAGTCGGCATACCTATGGGCGCCCTACCCTCACCACCGCCATGGGGGTGATCTGCGGCATTCATAGCAAGACCTCTAGTCTGTGGCCGTATGCCCAGCCAGCGATTACGACCAGCCTTGCCCATGGTCACGTTCTCGTGATCCACGTTCCCTACCTGACCGACTGTCGCTCGGCATTCAAGCAGTACCATTCTAAATTCGCCCGATGGTAAACGCACAGTAGCGTATTTGCCCTCTTTAGCCATGAGTTGAGCTGCAGTACCAGCAGCCCGCACTATTTGACCGCCCTTGCCGGGGTGCAGTTCGATATTGTGCACCATGGTACCCGTAGGAATATCCCGCAACATAAGAGCATTACCTGGCTTGATATCCGCCTCCGGACCTGACATCACGGTGTCGCCGGGCCGTAAACCGACTGGCGCCAAGATGTACCGCTTCTCTCCATCGGCGTAGTGCAGTAACGCGATCCGGGCAGAACGGTTGGGATCATACTCAATACCTGCAACCCTTGCTGGGATACCATCTTTGTTCCGGCGAAAATCGATAAGGCGGTACTGCCGCTTATGCCCGCCGCCCCGGTGGCGAGATGTCTTCCGACCCTTATTATTACGGCCACCGGTTCCAGACAGGGGAGCCAGTAGCGACTTCTCCGGTTCGGTTTTCGTGATCTCATCAAAGGTAAATCCCGTCATATTCCGACGGCCCGGTGAAGTCGGTTTAAACTTCTTAATCGCCACTTGTTTTCCCCTCCTTACTACATAGTCCCCTAACCGGGGAAGAATAATGGAACGTCCGTCTCTTATAGTCCCTCGAATAGTTCTATACGATCGCCTTCTCGAACAGTGACAATGGCTTTTTTCCAGTCAGGGCGCTTCCCTTCGTAGCGACCCATCCGCCGCATCTTGCCGGTCATGCGCATAGTATTGATCTTCTCTACCTTAACATCAAAGATCTGCTCTACGGCTTCCCTGATCTGGGACTTAGTTGCCTTAAGGTCCACAACGAAAGTATACTTGTTTTCCTCCATCAGGACCATCGTTCTCTCACTGACGATCGGCCTGCGGATGATGCTGCGTAGATCTGACATTATGACAGCACCTCCTCAATAGCCTTTACAGCCTCTTTGGTCATGATCAACCGATTATTGTTCAATACACCATATACATTCAGATCTATGGCCCTGGAGGTAGTTACCCCAGGAATATTGCGGGCAGAAAGATATACATTGCGTGCACCATCCCCGGTGACAACCAAAGCTTTTCCTTCCACCTCTAGATTCCGCAAAACACCCATCATGTTCCGAGTCTTCGGCTCATTAAACTGCAGATCGTCGAGGACTATTAACTCGCCACTAGCTACCTTCGACGACAACGCCGATCTCAACGCCTGCCGACGGGCCTTCTTTGGCATCGAAAGCCTATAGTTCCGTGGCTGTGGCCCGAAAGCGACGCCACCACCTACCCAAATCGGTGAGCGAATACTGCCGTGTCTGGCTCGCCCCGTACCCTTCTGTCGCCAGGGCTTACGACCACCGCCCCTCACCGCTGCCCTGGTTTTAGTAGCCGCGGTGCCACGCCGCTGATTCGCAAGATACATGACTACTGCTTGATGCATGAGGCTTTCATTTATCGTGGCGGCAAAGACCTTATCGCTAAGCTCCAGCTCACCTACGGACTGGCCTTGCATATCATATACAGCGACTTTCGGCATCGGATCTGCCCCCTTTCCTCATCACATACACTTGCTCTAAGTGTTTACTTTCTGTTTTTGACACTAGCCTGCACCTTCACTAGACTGCCCCGAACTCCCGGCACTCCGCCCTTGACTAGAAGCAGATTGCGCTCAGCATCCACTCGAACGACTTCTAAGGCTTGGATGGTCCTTCTCACGTTACCCATCCTGCCAGGTAATTTTCGTCCCTTGAACACCCGGGCAGGGTCAACGGATCCTAAAGAACCTACTCCTCGATGGTATTTCGAGCCGTGCTTCATCGGACCCCGACGAAAACCCCAACGCTTGATTACACCAGCGAATCCCTTACCCTTGGAAGTACCAGTAACATCAACCTTCTCGCCAGCCGCGAAAATATCTACACTAATTGTGTCTCCTACCTTCATGTCTTGGAAGTCCTCAACATCTTCGGTGCGAAACTCCCTTAGGTATCTAATATTTTTCACTCCGGCTTTAGCTAGATGGCCTCGCTCGCCTTTGGTCAAGAGCCTCTCCCGCTTTTCTCCAAACCCAACCTGTATAGCTTCGTAGCCGTCTGTCTCTTGGTTCTTTACCTGTACTACCACATTCGGGGTAGCCTCGATTACAGTCACCGGCACCAGCTGCCCGTTTTCGGTAAAGACTTGGGTCATGCCTATCTTGCGACCCAAAATCCCTTTTGGCATTTGCTACACCCCCTTGCACTGCACTGTTAGGATGACACTCTATAGCTTAATCTCGATATCAACCGCCGCTGGTAAATCCAAACGCATAAGGGCGTCAACCGTCTTGGGTGTCGGCTCTAGAATGTCGATGAGTCGCTTATGAGTGCGCATCTCAAACTGTTCTCGGGCATCTTTGTGGATATGCACTGACCGTAGTACGGTATAGATATTGCGTTCAGTAGGCAGGGGTACAGGTCCCGAGACAACTGCTCCCGTCCGCTGAGCGGTATCCACGATTTTCTCTGCCGAGGCATCCAAGAGCTTGTGATCAAATGCCTTAAGGCGGATGCGTATCCTCTGTTTCGCCATTGAATTCCCTCCTTCACGCGCCTGATACTCAGACATGCTCCACGAAAATTCCCCGGTACCTATCCGTGCTAGACTGTCACCTTCGGTGACGGAGGAGGTAAGGCCCGGCAACCTCTCGCTTCATCGCTCAACTACCTTCACTTGGCACAGACAGAGGGGGATTCTTCATCCTTGAATCCCCCTTATCCAAAGCAGTAGGCGTAATCCGTGCTGCTCTCGGATTTTCTGGGCCATAGGCTCTTTTAACAGTTTTACTCACTGCTTCCTAGCCTAGGATCTTGGTTACTACACCTGCTCCTACGGTACGACCGCCTTCACGGATTGCAAAGCGTAGACCTTCTTCCATAGCGATGGGAGTAATGAGTTCACCGTTTATTCGTACGTTATCTCCAGGCATAATCATCTCTACGCCTTCCGGAAGATTCACTACACCGGTTACGTCAGTAGTTCTAAAATAGAACTGGGGACGATAGCCACTAAAGAACGGTGTGTGTCGGCCGCCTTCTTCCTTGGACAGGATATAAACCTCACCCTCAAATTTGGTATGAGGAGTAATGGAGCCTGGCTTGGCTAGTACCTGACCACGCTCGATCTCTTCCCGGTCCACTCCTCTGAGGAGCACACCAACGTTATCTCCTGCCTGGGCCTGATCCAACAGCTTGCGGAACATCTCAACGCCAGTGGCTACAGTCTTGCGGCTGCCATCCCGAAGACCAACGATCTCTACCTCGTCGCCGATCTTGACAACGCCACGCTCTACCCTGCCAGTAGCTACTGTTCCACGGCCAGTAATGGTAAAAACGTCTTCAACCGGCATGAGGAATGGCTTATCGATATCCCGCTCAGGAGTGGGGATATACTCATCCACGGCATCCATGAGGGCCTGCAAGTTCTTGCACCATTCACACTCACCACAGCCGCCGCACTCCAGTACCTTGAGCCCGGAACCGGCCAATACAGGGATTTCGTCTCCTGGGAACTCATACTCGTTGAGCAGATCCCGGACTTCCATCTCCACAAGCTCCATTAGCTCATCATCGTCAACCATGTCGGACTTGTTAAGCCATACAACGATAGCAGGTACACCTACCTGACGAGCCAATAGGATATGCTCCCTAGTCTGGGGCATGGGGCCATCGGCCGCGGAGACTACTAAGATAGCGCCATCCATCTGGGCAGCACCAGTGATCATGTTCTTTACATAGTCAGCGTGACCAGGGCAATCCACATGGGCGTAGTGACGATTCTCAGTCTCATATTCCACGTGGGAGGTGTTAATGGTAATACCACGTTCTCTCTCCTCGGGGGCCTTGTCAATTTCATCGAATTTCCGAGCAGTCGCCTTGCCGGTCTTGGCGAGCAGCAAGGTGATAGCAGCTGTAGTTGTGGTCTTACCATGGTCTACGTGACCGATAGTTCCAATGTTTACGTGAGGCTTAGTTCTCTCAAACTTCTGTTTAGCCATTGATCATATCCTCCTTCACAAGCGGCTTAATGCATCTAGCGCCTGACGCTGATTTTTATCTGCTACCAACCAAAGGCTCGTCCGGCCCGTTAGTCGGTTAGCTTCCTAGCAAATTATAGCAGAGACTCACACCTTAGTCACTAGCTCCTCCGCTATGCTGGTCGGTGCTTCATCGTAATGGGCAAAGCTCATCACATAGGTAGCCCGCCCTTGGGTCATAGACCGGAGATCAGTCGCATATCCAAACATCTCCCGCAAAGGCACCAGAGCGTTAATGTTCTGTGCCGTTCCCCTGGTCTCCATCCCCTCAATCCTGCCCCGGCGGGCGTTTAGATTGCCTAGGACGTCTCCTAGGAATTCCTCCGGAGTAACAACTTCTACCTTCATGATCGGCTCGAGTAGAACAGGATCAGCTTGTTTAGCACCATCCCGAAAACCAATAGAACCTGCAATCTTGAAGGCAATCTCCGAAGAGTCTACCTCATGGTATGAACCATCAACTGCTGTAACCTTAACATCTACCATGGGGTATCCTGCCAGGATCCCACTAGACATGGACTCCCTGACACCTTCCTCCACTGCAGGCAAGTAGTCCTTGGGGACTGCTCCGCCTACAATCTTGCTCTCGAACTCAAAACCAGCCCCTCGCTCCCGCGGCTCTAGCTCCAAAACAATGTGGCCATACTGTCCTCGACCACCGCTCTGACGGATGAATCTACCTTCCGTCCGTACGGCTTTCCTGATAGTTTCTCGATAGGCTACTTGCGGTTTGCCCACATTAGCCTGCACATTAAACTCCCTAAGCATCCTATCGACTATGACCTCTAGATGCAATTCACCCATACCGGAGATGATGGTCTGACCTGTCTCCTCGTCAGTGCGCACCTGGAAAGTGGGGTCTTCTTCTGCTAAGCGCTGTAATCCAATGGAAAGCTTATCTTGATCAGCTTTAGTCCTAGGCTCGATGGCTCTATCGAGGACAGGTGCTGGAAACACAAGGGACTCCAAAACGATGGGTTCTTCCTCATCACATAGAGTATCACCCGTTGTCGTGCTTCGCAGTCCCACAGCGGCAGCAATCTCTCCGCTATAGACAACATCTCTTTCTTCCCGATGATTGGCGTGCATCTGCAAAATACGGCCGATGCGCTCTTTCTTACCCTTACTGGAGTTGTATATATACGAGCCAGCTTTGAGTACACCTGAATAGACTCGGAAGAAAGCGAGTTTACCTACGTAGGGATCAGTCATGATCTTAAAGGCCAAAGCGCTAAAGGGACCATCGTCACTTAGCGGCCGCACTACGGCTTCGCCGCTTTCAAGATCTGTACCTTCCACTGGGGGTAGATCGCTAGGGGCTGGTAAGAAGTCCACCACTGCATCAAGCAAAGGCTGAACGCCTTTGTTCTTGAAGGAGGAGCCGCAAAGTACCGGCACGATTTTGGTGGCGATTGTACCTCGCCGTAGTGCTGCCTTGATCTCAGCAACACTAAGCTCTTCACCCTCCAGGTACTTAATCATCAATTCCTCATCGACCTCGGCCGCAGCCTCGAGCAATGCTTCTCGAGCAACAGCAACCTCATCGAGCATATCCGAAGGGATATCAGTCTCTTCCCGACGGGTCCCTAAGTCATCGGCATAGTGGATAGCCTTCATGCGAACCAAATCAACGATACCAGAAAAATCTTCTTCAGCACCGATTGGCAACTGGATGGGAATAGCATTTGCGCCGAGACGCTTGCGCATCATTTCGACCACAAGCCCAAAGTTGGCTCCGATCCGGTCCATTTTATTGACATAGGCAATCCGAGGCACTTGGTACTTATCGGCCTGCCTCCAGACAGTCTCTGACTGAGGTTCAACACCACCTACAGAGCAAAATACCGATATAGCACCATCTAGTACCCGTAGGGACCGTTCAACTTCCACAGTGAAGTCCACGTGCCCTGGCGTATCAATAATGTTGATACGATGATCCTGCCAATGGCATGTAGTAGCAGCGGAGGTAATAGTAATGCCCCGCTCCCGCTCCTGAACCATCCAGTCCATGGTAGCGGCGCCGTCATGGACCTCTCCTATCTTGTGGACACGACCTGTGTAAAACAGAATGCGTTCCGTAGTCGTGGTCTTGCCCGCATCGATATGAGCCATTATTCCAATATTTCTTGTCTTCTCTATGGGAAAATCCCGAGCCACTCTATAAGCCTCCCAACCAGTCCGTCACAACGAATCCAAAACTCTCCAAAGGAGAGGGTACTACCATCGATAGTGGGCGAAAGCCTTGTTGGCTTCAGCCATCCGATGCACGTCTTCCTTCCTTCTGACAGCTCCACCGGTATTATTGGCGGCATCCATCAGCTCCGCTGCTAGCCGGGATGCCATGGTTTTTTCTCCTCGAGTTCGGGAAAACAGCACCAACCACCTCAAGGCCAATGAACGGCGTCGTTCGGGCCTCACTTCCACTGGAACCTGATAGGTAGCTCCTCCCACACGCCGAGGTTTGACTTCGAGGACAGGCATAATATTTTTCAAGGCCTCTTCTACGACTTCCATTGGATCCTTGCCAGTAGCTTCCCGGATCTCATCTAAGGCACTGTATACTATGCGTTCCGCAGTGCTCTTCTTACCATCTAGCATTACTGCATTGATCAAGCGGGCCACTAGCTCGCTATTGTACTGCGGATCTGCCAGTAGATCCCGTTTGGGTACATAACCTCTTCTTGGCATCAATTCCCCCCCTTTGCAGAAGGAAATGGAACTGGGCGCATCCGACCCTGCCACATCTCCCGTAGTGTCTAGCAAAGCTAACCAAATACCCTACCAAAGCCTCTATTTGGGCCGCTTGGCTCCATATTTGGACCGAGCTTGACGGCGATTCTCCACACCGGATGCATCCAGGGTTCCTCTGACAACATGGTACCTGACTCCGGGCAGATCCTTAACCCTGCCACCTCTGATTAAAACGACAGAGTGTTCCTGCAAGTTGTGGCCCTCGCCAGGTATATATGAAGTAACTTCAATACCGTTAGTCAACCGGACACGGGCAACCTTCCGCAGAGCAGAATTAGGCTTCTTGGGTGTGTGGGTATACACCCTAGTGCAAACACCCCGCTTCTGCGGAGAACCGGGAACCACAACTCTCTCGTTCTTAAGTGAGTTATGCAGGTATCGCAAGGCCGGAGCCCCGGTCTTCTTCTTAACGGTTTGCCTGCCCTTGCGTACTAGCTGATTAATAGTCGGCATTTTGCTCCCCCCTTCTCCATCTATTTGAGGATCGCGGCCACGGCCGCACCTACCTCTATACCGCAATATCTGCCTAATTGCTTCATAGATTCGACATAGACGATTTCTAGGTCTTTCTCAGCGCAATGACGCCTCACCGGCTCCAATACCTTTGCCTCCGCGTCCCGGGCCAAATAGCATACCATAACCTGCTCTTCTTTCAAGGCCCTAAGTGTGCTCTTGGTGCCTACCAATTTCCGCCTGGCATTCTTCAATCTAGTGGGCAACGGGCACACCTCCCACCTGCTACGTATCCTGACCAAAAATCCCCTATTACACACACTCACACATTTTAGCACCGCCACAGCCGCCTGTCAAGAGCTAAGCCGGCGGGGCCGGCAATTTCCACTAGCTAGTAGCAACCGTAGTTTCTGCAGATTCTTCTGCAGGCGCCTCTACTGGCTCGGCCCCGTCTGCTATTACAGCCTTCACGGTCCGGTAATGAGACATTCCGGTACCGGCTGGAACTAGTTTGCCGATGATCACGTTTTCTTTGAGTCCCAAGAGAGGATCGCATTTGCCCTTGATGGCAGCATCCGTTAGCACTCTGGTTGTCTCCTGGAAAGAGGCTGCCGACAGGAAGCTCTCGGTAGCCAAAGAAGCCTTCGTAATACCCAGAAGCGCTGGTTTAGCTACTGCTGGTTCGCCACCTTCGGCCACAACTCGAGCGTTTTCGTCTTCAAACTCGAAGCTGTCCACCAGACCACCTGGTAGCAGTTCTGTATCCCCTGGCTTTTCGATCTTCACTTTCCGCAGCATCTGTCGAATTATCACTTCTATATGCTTATCGTTGATGTCTACACCTTGGGATCGGTACACATCTTGGACTTCCCGAACTAGATATGACTGTACCGCCCTAACCCCTTTCACCTTAAGAATGTCGTGGGGGTTAACCGAACCTTCTGTCAGCTGGTCTCCAGCTTCCACAGAGCCGCCATCTCTCACCTTCAGGCGCGCTCCATAAGGGACAGTATAACTTTGCTCATCCCCATCTTCGGTAGCGACGACCACCTTGCGCACGCCTTTATTCTCGGTAATAGACGTCCGTCCGGCCACCTCGGTGATAATAGCCTGCCCCTTGGGCTTACGGGCTTCAAATAGCTCCTCAACCCTGGGTAGACCCGCAGTAATATCATCACCGGCCACTCCTCCGGTGTGGAATGTTCTCATAGTCAGCTGAGTACCCGGTTCTCCAATGGATTGGGCCGCTATGGTACCAACAGCTTCACCAACCTCGACAAGTTTGCCTGTGGCTAGATTGCGTCCATAGCAAAAAGCGCAGACTCCATGGCGAGTTCGACAAGTCAACACAGAACGGATCTCTGCCTTTTCCACGCCTAGCTTCTCGACTTTTTCGGCCAGCTCCTCGTCGATTAGCTGATTGGCCTCTACCAGCACCTCACCGGTTTCGGGGTGCAGGATGGGACTGGCCGTCACCCTGCCAGTCAGTCTTTCGCTTAAGGATTCAATGATCTGCTCAGAGTCGCGACTCACGTCCTTAATAGCGGTCATGGTCACTCCCTGCTCAGTACCACAGTCTACCTCTCGCACAATCACGTCCTGGGCAACATCCACCAATCGCCGAGTCAAGTAACCAGAATCGGCGGTCCTAAGAGC
>JAAYRF010000167.1 GCA_012518905.1 Bacillota bacterium
CCCCTACAAGACAGGATTTTAGGCAATTGCCGTGACTTCTCTTTGCTTTTATGCTCCATCCTGCGCTATCAAGGTATACCTGCCCGGGCTCGGTGCGGCTTTGCCACATATTTTCGACCCAATCACTACGAGGATCATTGGATAGTGGAGTACTGGCACGAGGGAAGGCAAGACTGGGTGGCGGTAGACCCGCAACTAGATGATTTGCAGTGCGATGTTCTCGGGATTGACTTCGACCCATGTGATCTGCCTAAGGGAAAGTTCATACCTGCGGGTATGGCTTGGCAGATGTGTCATCGCGGCCAAGCAAACCCCGACTCCTTCGGCATCTTCGATATGCATGGCCTGTGGTTTATCCGAGGGAATCTCCTTCGGGATATGGCATCTTTAAACAAGATCGAGCTCTTGCCCTGGGACGTGTGGGGTATCATGAAGGTGGAGGATGATGCTTTGTCTGACGGCGACCTGGCGCTACTGCATAGAGTATCAGAGCTAACCTGCCGAGGTAACCAAGGGTTTGCCGAAGTAAGAGCCATCTACGAAGCAGAGCCTAGAATCCGGGCTCCACGGGTTATTACCAGCTACACCGATAATGGGCCTATAGAGATTGAACTGGAAATATAGGCGGGAATCTAGACCCTTTTGCAGGTAACGCCGGAGAACTGTAGAACTATTCTATATACGAATTAGTACCTGGTACTAAAATGCGTGTAAGGGGGCGGTGTCGTGTCTGTGAAGGGAAAAGTAGAGGTCAACGCTGAGCTCTGTAAAGGGTGCGGCCTCTGTATAGCTTTTTGCCCCCGGGATGTGCTAGGGCTTTCCGGTGAGGTAAACAGCAGAGGCTACAAGATTGTGGAGCCGGTTAGCCCTAGCCGATGCACAGGGTGCGCAATTTGTGCCGAGATGTGCCCCGATGTCGCCTTAACTGTATGGCGCCTGAAGCGTACTAAGGAGGCGGTGCTCCATGACTGAAAGCATGGGCCTAATGAAAGGCAATGAAGCCATGGCGGAAGCTGCCCTGAGAGCAGGCTGTAGGGCGTATTTTGGGTACCCTATTACACCGCAAAACGAGATTCCCGATTACATGGCCAGAAGACTGCCAAAGCGAGGTGGCATTTTCCTGCAAGCGGAAAGTGAAGTAGCTGCCATTAATATGGTGTATGGAGCAGGAGGAGCAGGGGTACGGGTAATGACATCATCCTCTAGCCCGGGCATCAGTCTCATGCAAGAAGGCCTATCTTATATCGCCTGTGCTGAGATACCTTGTGTCATCATTAACATGGTCCGAAGTGGGCCGGGTCTTGGTGGCATTTTGCCCGCGCAAGGAGACTACTTCCAAGCTACCAAAGGCGGTGGTCACGGGGATTACAAACTGTTGGTTTTGGCGCCCAGCACAGTGCAGGAGGCAGTAGATATCACCTATGAGGCCTTTGACTTGGCAGATAAATACCGCAACCCAGTAATGATCCTAGGAGATGGCCTCTTAGGTCAAATGATGGAGAGCGTCAGGCTCCCTAAGCCCGTGGGATATCTGGAAGAAAAGCCCTGGGCTACCACAGGATGCGGCTATGGTGAGCCCCGGGTGATTAACTCATTATATATCGAAGGCCCCATCATGGAGGAGCGGATCAGGCGCATTTTTCGAAAATATGCCCAGATGGAGCAAGATGAAGTCCGCTGGGAGGAGTATCTCACCGAAGATGCTGAGCTCCTGGTGGCTGCCTATGGAAGTACCGCCCGGATTGCCAAAACCGCCGTGGCCCGAGCCCGGGATAAGGGCATGGCCATTGGACTTTTCCGCCCCATTTCCCTATACCCATTTCCCTATGGAAAGCTAAGGGAACTAGCTGGCAGACTCAAGGGTATCTTGACAGTGGAAATGAGCATGGGACAGATGGTGGAGGATATCAAGCTGGGAGTAGAAGGGGCTTGCCCCGTGAGTTTCTACGGTAGAGCCGGTGGCATGATCCCCACCCCCGGAGAGATCCTCACTCAAATCGAGGCAATGTGGTCTCGGTTGCCATGAGCCCAGAGAGGGATTGTGAAGGGACGCTGCCG
>JAAYRF010000168.1 GCA_012518905.1 Bacillota bacterium
AAAACCCCCAACGCCTAGTGGCGATGGGGGTTTTGTTGGCGCGCCCGACAGGATTCGAACCTGTGGCCTTCTGATTCGTAGTCAGACACTCTATCCAGCTGAGCTACGGGCGCCTACTGGCGGAGGAGGAGGGATTCGAACCCTCGCTAGAGCTCGCGCCCTACTACAGGTTTAGCAAACCCGCCCCTTCAGCCAACTTGGGTACTCCTCCGCGGCTGTCTACTGCAACTGTTACGAATTACATTGTAGCATACCGACGCTACCCATGTCAATCATCAGTAGACCCCCTGCAAAGGAGTTCCACTAGCTCCATAATACAGCTAGCACGCTGATAAATCAAGGATTTCTTGCCACGGGGAATTCCTCCAGATCACTCTGCCACCCAGATTACTCTGCTGTTAACCAAACCGAGACCACCCCTGCCCTCTGCAGGCGGTCTCGGCAGAACGCTAGAACTTCTGTTAGCCATCACTCAGATAGTAGTTGTTCCCTCATCATTGACAATAATCTTCAGGATATTGATCTCTTCGCCGGTAGCAGCGTCAACATACACAACATAAGGTTCATCACTCTTGTCCAGCCCTTTGAACTCGTAACAAAGCGCTTCTTGGGTATTTTCCCGGGGGATAATGGCCAACCGAGTGGAGGTAATATGCAGCTCTGGACTTACTGCAGCCCTAGCTTCCTCTTCGCTGACTTTCGGTTTGACAATCTTACGAGTATGGTGAGACATGATATAGCCTAGAGCTTCATAGCCCACGATTTCGCCGTTATCTAAAGCCACATTCACCTTAATCAGATCCGGATAGATGATCACATCATTGATTTCCGGAGCAAAGGGAATCACAGCCATATTATCTGAACGAGTGGCATAGGTTGGGACCATGTTCTTAAAGCCTTTACTCGCAAGAAAAGCTGTAGCTTTGGCTCCTGCTTCTTCCAGCTCTAGACGAGCTTCTTTTATGTCCCGGTAGTTAATCATGGACAGTATGTGGCCACCTTTCCGGCTAACGTCTATGGTGGCTTCTATCCCCCTGGCGCCTTGAGGCCTGACCACAAAGGTGTAGCCAGGGATCTTGCCCTTGATGTCACTATGCTTTTGCAGCATAGTTCCTTCCTTAAGGGGGCCTGGCAGAAAAGCCAATGCCCTGTCTCTGGCTTTATCCTCATCCAAGTTGGACCCAGTTAGTCCCTTGGGCTGCTTGTCCTCAACATGGTCGGAAAATGGTCCATCGTAGATAAGGGTCGGGAATTTCTCGATTCCATCGTTGATCTTGATGAAGGACTCCTTTGCTATGGACTTCGTGCCCTCAGGTAGCTTCTTCTCAGCTTCCCGTTCGATCTCCACCCATCTAAGACGACCTTGGGCAGCTGCAGCTTGGACTTCATGCAAGTTCTGACTAAGCAAAGTTGCCTGCTGCCTTAGATTCCGTAGTTGGTCCCGATCCTTAGCTGTAAGGGGCTTACCCAACGTATGGTTGCGCATGAGCATATACGCATAATCCCCTGCTTGGGTTAGAAACTTAGATGTTGTCATTAATGTATCTTGACCTAGAGGTAATTGGCTCAAATTGGCCTGTGCTGTCATGGCCTCTTGCCAGATAGTTGACAGGTGGCGTACGTTTTCCGGCATCCCATTAGCAATCAGAGTCTTGGCCAAGCCGACCTCGAGCTTCTCTACATTGTCAACTAACGAGTAAAATGAACTCTGATAGCGATTAGCGATAGTAACCTCTAGATTTCTGCGGGCGCTGTAATGAGTCGAACCCCAATATCCGACCCCCAACGCGAGGAGCACGAGCAAAACAACAACTGGAACAGTCCATCTACCCACCGCAACATCCCCCTTTGCCTTTATCTAGCTCACTATCTAGTAGCTCATTATCTGGCAAACACGTGTGAACCAATCCACACAATAATGCTTCTAGACCATATCCATGGATTTACCGGTTTGGATGGATTCCAGAAGAATATGGCTCCATAAGTGGGATCCCACCCGTTAATAGCATCCCTTGCTGCCCGATAAGCCGTAGCACTAGGTGTCCGCCGCCAGATAAGGCCGTTGCTGACAGATTCAAAGGCATTGGGCTGGAAAATAACGCCGCTAAGTGTATTGGGAAACCTAGGACTTGTGATCCTGTTTAGGATGGTCGAACCTACAGCTACCTGCCCTGAATAGGGTTCTCCTTCGGCTTCACCAGCTATCACCCGAGCCAACAAATCGACATTATCAACTCGGGCAATCCCTCGGGAGGCTACAGTACGACCAGCAGTCGGAGTCGGTGCAGCTCCTGCAAATCCCAAAGCTGCCCAAGTTGTAGGACCCACCAATCCGTCAGCAGACAAGCCATTACGAGCTTGAAAGTTGCGGACGGCCCGAGAAGTCTCCGTCCCAAACACCCCGTCAATGGAACCTCGATAGTAACCCCAACTTTGTAGTTTCCATTGTATGAGCCGGACGTCATACCCACCACTACCCCAGTATAGAGTAGGCTTTCCTTGAGCTTCCGCCACTAGTTCACTTGGACTTGAAGACCACGCCAAACTCAGCGTAACGCTGATCAAGATCACTGCTATTAATGATACGGCTAAGCGGTTCATGCCTTTCTTACCTCCTGCTACCCTTCTCTTAGTCTTTGCTGATATCCCACACTCTGCCCGCGAGTACCCTCGCTCACCTGTATTGTCTAGTAGGATGGCCATTTTTATACTTGAGCTGGTTAGAGGCCAATCTGGTAATCTATGGTGGAGAAGCCGTGGCGACCAAAGGGGACTCCTCTGAGCAACAAAAAAAACCCCCGCCCAAGGGCAGGGGTCGGATAAGGCTATGGCCAGATTAGAATTTCTCTCTAGCCTGGTAATGCGTATGCAACAGCTTATGGGATTTTTCGCCCAGGGGCTTACCTAGGAATTCCTCGTACAAAGTCTGCACAGCTGGATTGTCGTGGGACTTGCGCAAAGGCATTCCCTTATCCTCTTCATATATCGCTACAATTCGTTCCATGCGCTCCCCGTTGGTGGTAGGAATCGGCTGGCCGCCTCCGCCGATACATCCCCCTGGGCAACACATTACTTCCAGGAACTGAAAATCGGCTTCCCCCGACCTGATCTGCTCCAGCAGAACCCTGGCATGTTTGAGCGAATGAGCAACAGCCACCTTTACTTCCAGAGTCTGAGGATTGTCAGCAGCAACTTCCTGGGCAGCAGCGGCTTCTTTCAAGGGAAGCTTCACAACTGCGGACTTGATTCCCTCCAAACCGCGCACATCCTCAAAATCCAAATTTTCTAACTCAGTGCCAGTTACCAACTCATAGACAGTACGCAAAGCTGCCTCCATCACTCCGCCACTCGCGCCAAAAATAGCTCCGGCACCTGTGGAAATACCTAGAGGTGCGTCGTACTCTTCCTCGGGTAGTTCAGCGAAATCTATGCCTGCCTCCCGTAGCATACGTCCCAATTCACGGGTAGTCAAGACGACATCTACATCGACAAAGCCACTATCGGTCATCTCAGGGCGATTGGCCTCGAACTTCTTGGCGGTACAAGGCATAATAGAGACCATGACGATGTCCTCGGGATCAATGCCCGCCTTTTCGGCATAGTAAGTCTTTGTCAATGCGCCAAACATCTGTTGCGGCGACTTACACGTAGATAGATGCCCGAGAAGATCAGGATAGTAGTGCTCAATGAATTTGATCCAACCTGGACTGCAGGATGTGATCATGGGTAATATGCCACCGGCCGACAAACGCTCTAGGAGCTCACTGCCCTCCTCCAGGATAGTCAAGTCCGCGGAGAAGTCAGTATCGAAGACTCGATCAAAGCCCAGCCTACGTAATGCTGTGGTCAGTTTCTTGGTTACCCTAGTGCCTGGGGGCAGATCCAGTTCTTCACCGATGGATACCCTGATAGCCGGAGCAGTCTGTACCACTACATGCTTAGTCGGATCCGCCAAGGCTGCCCAAACAATCTCGGTATCGTCCTTCTCCTTGATGGCTCCCACTGGGCATACCAAAATACATTGTCCACAGTTTACGCAGCTTAGCTCTATGAGACTCCTCCAAAACGGTGCACTCACCACGGTGTCAAAGCCCCTGTTGACTGAATCTAAAATGCCAACCCCCTGAATATCGTGGCAAACACTCACACACCGGCGACAGTTAATGCACTTATTTGGATCTCTAATCACTGACGGTGATAACTCATCCAAAGGAAGCTGTCGTTCCACATAGGGGAAAGACACTTCCCGCACACCTAATCTGTGGGCAAGAGCCTGTAACTCGCAATTCAAGTTTCGCTCGCATTGGAGGCAATCCTGAGGATGGTGGGCTAGCATGAGTTCTATTATGGTCTTGCGAGCTTCCCTTACCCTGGCTGTATTAGTTCTCACCTGCATCCCTTCAGCAACAGGATATGCACAGGCAGGCTGTAGTACCCGCTGCCCCTCCACTTCCACCACACAAACCCGACACACAGCTTTTATACTCTGATCAGGGTGATAGCAAAGGGTGGGAATATCTATGCCCAACAACTGGGCCGCCTCTAGAATAGTTGAACCTACCGGTACCTCAACAACTTGCCCATCGATGGTAAGGTTTACATTATCCATTCTTTTCCCCCCTTAAGCTATCTGACTGGCTGCGGCACAGACCCCCGCAGGACACATTCCGTGGACAATATGGGCTTCATACTCCTCCGGGAAGAACCGCATAGTTGTCAAAACCGGGAAAGGAGCAGTCTGCCCCAGGGCACACAAAGAAGCATCCTCCATTGTTCTGGCCAAGCGGCGAATCAATTCTACGTCTTTCTCCGTGGCCTCCATCCGAGAAATCTTATCTACCAGCTCGTATAACCGCTGGGTACCCTCCCGACAAGGTGTGCATTGCCCGCAAGATTCGTGCCGGAAAAACTGCAAAAAGCACTTGACAACATCGATAATGCAATGGCTATCATCCATGATCATTAAAGCACCGGAACCCAAGGCAGACCCGGCAGTAGCCAGAGAATCGATATCCATGGGAACATCCAGCAAAGCTTCCGGCAAGCAGCCTCCGGATGTACCGCCGGTCTGCGCCATCTTGAAAGCGCGGCCATGAGGTATACCGCCGCCGATATCATAGACAACCTCCCGCAGCGTGATACCCATGGGGACCTCAATCAAACCAGCATTGTTAATGTTACCAGTTAAGGTGAACACTTTAGTGCCTGGGCACTTCGCGGTACCGATACTACGAAACCAGTCGGCACCCTGACGAATGATGCTGGGAATGTTAGCTAACGTCTCTACATTGTTTACGCAAGTAGGCTTACCCCATAACCCCACTGATGCCGGATATGGGGGCTTAAAACGCGGCTCACCTCGCTTGCCTTCCATAGAATTGATTAGAGCCGTCTCCTCACCGCAGACATAAGCGCCAGCTCCGACTTTGATCTCGATATCAAAACTGAAGCCGCTATCAAAGATATTCTTCCCTAAAAGCCCATAGGCCCGTGCTTGCTCCAGGGCGTGGGTTAGTCTATCAATGGAGAGCTTGTACTCCCCCCGGAAGTAAATGAATCCTTTCGAAGCTCCAATAGCATAGGCAGCTATGGCCATGCCCTCAATCACTGAATGGGGATCACCTTCCAGAATCAGCCGATCTTTGAAAGTACCTGGTTCGCCTTCATCGGCGTTACAGATCAGATATTTTTGATCCCCCGCTGCCCTTGCGGTGAAATCCCACTTAAGCCCAGTAGGGAAACCTGCCCCTCCGCGACCCCTCAGACCAGAGTCCTTTACGGCTTGTATGACCTCCATGGGCTGCATCCGTAAAGCTCTACCTAAGGCCTCATAACCCTCTCGGGCTATATATTCGTCGATACTGTCCGGGTCAATAAGGCCACAGTTTCTCAGTACTACTCTCTTCTGCCGACTATAGAAATCAATCTGCCGCCAAGTCTGCACACCCTTGACTTGCGCTTCTCCTTTGTACAATAGGCGATCAACTATTCTGCCTTTGCGCAAATGCTCTTCCACGATTTCCTTGACATCGTCAGGCACCACGCGGCAATAATGGACGGCTTCTGGGTAGATAACCATCACGGGTCCAGCTTCGCATAAGCCAAAGCATCCGGTTTCAATTACCCTTACTTCTTTGTCTAGCCCCTGGGCGCGAATCTCTTCCACTAAAGCGGCCCGCACCGACCGGGAACCTCTAAAGGAGCAGTTGACACCGGAGCAAACCAGTACATGTGACCGAAAGAACTCCAACCATGTCCCCTCCTCTTGTGGCTTGCTGTTACCTATACAGTCTTTATGGCAAGCAGCTTCCATCTAGCAACTAGTCGTTCTCACAAGCCGACAGTACCTCTTGTACTTTATCTGGTGTCAGATTGCCATATACCCGATCATTGATCATGACCGCAGGGGCGACTCCACAGACTCCTAGACAACTAGTATACTCCAGCGTGAATTTGCGGTCTTTCGTTGTTTCTCCCATTTTAATTCCTAAAGCTTGCTCAAACGCCCGAATAACTGACTGGGCCCCCGTTATGTGGCAGGGGGCACTTTCACAAATGCGAATGATGAATTTACCCCGAGGGCGAACTGAGTACATGGAGTAGAAAGTAGCAACACCGTATACCCGGCTAAGGGGAATATCCATAGCTCGGGCCACCTGGATCAATTCTGCTTCAGATAGGGAATTGTCATCAGCTTGGACATCATGCAGTATCTGCAGGAGATGTTCTTCGTTAGCTCCGTATCGGGAAACTATCTGTAGAACACGCTTTTCTGCAGAATCTAGCTGTTCTTTCGCAATGGCCACCACAGAGCCTCCTTCCCAAGTCCCTAGTCTCCACTATCCTCTCTTGCAATAACGTATTCACCAATCACCTGTCCATTGACGATATGGCTAGTCACCATAGAGCGGGCCTTCTCCGCAGTCATATAACCGTAGGTTATCTTGGGCTCGCCCGGCCGAATAACGTCGACCAAAGGCTCCTTTTCACACAGTCCGGCACAACCTGTCTGTGTAACAACAACATCTTTCAGGTTTTTCTTCTGCAGCTCATCGACGAGAGCTAGCATTACCTCTCGGGCACCAGCGGCTATGCCACACGTTCCCATACCAACAACGATCTTGGTACCTTCTTCTTGCTCCCTAAGACGGATCGTCTCTTGGGCTTTTTCCCGCAGCTTCTTCAGTTCATCAAGAGATTTCATTTTCAACCACACCCCCATATAGATAACTCACACCTTGCTCCAGGTAAGACTTAAGCCACTGGATAACCACAGGCAAAGTTAAAGCCTCCTCACCCACTTCAGCCTTAATTGTGCGGGTATCTACCTCCCACGCCCTCTGATCCACCCTATGGCGATACACAACATCCACCGCGGGATTACTTATAATCGCCGTCAGCATAGAACCTGCCATATCCCCCAGAGGCATCCTATCTATATGGCTATGCTGAAATCTAGCTGTCACGACAGTGCCCTCACCCGGCTTGGAGTCAATAGATAGCTCACCTGCGGCCCGTTCTGCGGCCATCTTAAGAAGGGGTAAGCCTAGCCCCACCTTCCGGGTAGTTCGGGTAGTCGTGAAAGGATCGAGGACCTTTTCCAGTAAGGCTCTTTCCATGCCACATCCGTCATCCTTAATGGTAATGACTAACGAGTCAAGATGTGTGTCCTCCACTATTTCTACTTTGATTAGTCGAGCCCCTGCCCGTAGAGAGTTTTGTACAAGATCTAGCACGTGTAAAGCTATTTCCCTCATAGAATCACCTTAGTCTAATTCTTCGGCTATCGCCGGTTCTCAATACCTCTTTCACGGCAGCAAAGCTCACTTCTTCTATCAGGACCTCTGATTGGTAATTGCCCACCAAGTCAACGAGCTGATGAGCATCGGAGTTTCGCAGCATCGGATATTGATTTAGAAAACCGTAGCCTTCTCTGAACTTGCTCAGGGCAAACGATTTGTCGATCTCCACAGCATCCAGCTCTAAACCAGGCGGTATTAATCCCAGCTGACCAATGAGGCTGTACGAACGGCGATTAATATGGGCGGCGATTGTAAGGCCTGAATGGGCGACAATAGCCTCGCCGACCTCCTCGATCCCCAGCTTCACCGATTGCATCAACAGGCGCTCAACAAAACCGCTTGGTCTATCTTCGCTATCGTAAAGGATTTGCTCACCAAAGATCTCCGGCCGATTCGGCAGATCCGGTAGGTGCTCCCACATCGAGTCTTGAAAAGCTAACGCTGCATCGAAAGTCGGAAAGATGGCTATTAGGTGTACCTCTTCCTTGGTTTGCACCTCCATCCCCGGTAATACCACTAGCCCTAGCTCGGTTCCGACCTCGATCACAGCACCTGCATTGAGAGTGCAGTTATGATCGGTAATGGCCAAGAGGTGGATACCCTCCAATTGCGCCATGCGAACAATGTTCCACGGGGTCATGTCTTTGTCGGCGCAGGGTGATAGTCCCGTGTGGACATGGAGATCAATGCGAACCCATCTAGACACCTCTTACAGTCCCTCGCACGCCCAGTTCATATAAACGTCCCACCACCTCGAAAGCCGGCATATCTGTGGCAAATACCGGGATAGCCATTTCTCGGGCCTTCTGCATCGTTCCAGCTTCGAGCTGTATGCCACCCGCAATAATAACCGCAGCAGCATCAATTAGTGACGCCACCGCGATAACATTGGGATGCGCTTGGTTTGTTACCCAGATGGACCGAGGCGCTGCCTTCCCCATCACATCACTGAGCAAATCCGAGCAGTAGCCTCCCCTTACCTCACTATTTTCTACAGGCTCCTCACAGGCAGATAGAGATAGTGCTTCGATTATTGCTTGCAGCTGCAAATGGTTTCACCCTCTTTCTCGAAAACCCTCCCTGGATAGCTAGGTACCACTTCCTTCCTGCTCTCCTATTTCGGGTTCATCCATTGATTCCTGCAAAGACCCTCCTGGGGATGTCTCTGCCTCGTTGGATATGGAGCCTGGGACTCTCCGTGCTAGATCTAGAAGCTCCTCAGCCAAAGATTGCACCCCATCACGGAGAACAAATACACAATCACCTTCGGTAGCCAAACCTTGCACGATATCTTCTGCCAGTGCCTGACAACTTGGGGAACCGCAAGACCCACAGTCTAGGCCCGGCAAAGAGTCCAGAGTCTTTTCCAGAAGCTCCATCTTCTCAATAGCTTTGGTAAAATCGTCATCTAGTTTGAGTATAGGTCGGGGCTCAATGTCACTCTCCAGATCATATGCGCCTGTTGAGTATCGCTGCTCAAATTCATGAACGATTTCAGGGGACATCTTATCCGGAAGCTCTTGGGTCAGACTCTCCATATTCACTCGAGCAAGAAATGGGTTTTGCACAGTCAAGGGCCCACCGACACAGCCTCCGCGACAAGCTTGACACTCAATAAAGTCTATATCATGAAATTTGCCTATCTCTATCTCGCTCAGCACATCAATGACGGCTTGAATTCCGTCAACCGCTACTGTTTTGTCGGCACCAATGGCATACTTCTCCCCCGAAGCCCGGCCCCAATGGATACCAATGGCACTGGCCTGCTGTAACGAGGGGGTATCCTCCAAACGGGGCAATATGCGCAGGACCCGGGCATAAGCATCGGCTATGGGTATAGCACCGTCCACCCAGGAAGATTCTAGTCCTATGGGCTGCTTAACCGCGGTGACTTTGGCTGGGCAAGGGGTAATAAAAAAGGCCCCTATCTCTTCTCGTCTTAGGCCATACTTGCGCATGATCATCTCTTTTGCAAACCTGGCTGCAATGTCTACAGGAGCTTGAATGGGGATTAGATGGTCTATCAGATCGGGGAAACGCACTTGGATGAGGCGTACTATAGCCGGACAAGACGAAGAGATCAAAGGGCGTATGATGCTGTTATTTACATATCGCTGGGTAGCTAAACTTACGTGTTCTGCGGCCTCCGCCACCTCATAGACCGAGGTAAAACCCAAGGCCAGCAGCGCTTGGAGAATTTTGCCCACGGTGACATCGTGGCCGGAGAATTGGCCAAAAAAGGAGGGTGCCGGTAAAGCAACGGTATAAGCATACTTATCTAGCAGAGAGAAATCGTCGGCAATAGCCCGTTTTGCGTGGTTAGGACATGTGCGAATACACTCTCCGCAATCGATGCAACGGATCTCCAGGATCCGGGCTTTCCCGTGTCTTACCCGGATAGCTTCAGTGGGACACCGTTTTATGCAGATGGTGCATCCTTTACAGCTGTCAGTATCTAGTGTTACTGAATGGAAATATGGCTGCAACCTCACTCACCAGCCCTATGCAGGATTCTTACCTGCAACCGCGTGCCTTGTCCTATCCGAGATTCTATGGAAAAGTCATCGGCACTTCTGCGAATATTGGGAAGACCCATACCTGCGCCAAAACCCATTTCTCTAACATCTTCACTGGCTGTAGAGTATCCTTCTTGTAGTGCCTTTTCAATATCCGGAATGCCCGGTCCACTATCTTCGCACAGAATCTCAATGCTATCACAGGTTATATCTACGCTGATGTGGCCTCCGTAGGAATGAATTACGATATTCATCTCTGCCTCATAGGTGGCTATGGCAGCTCTGCGGATAATGGTAGGATCGAGGCCCAATTGCTGTAACACCCGTTTGAGCTTACTGGCAGCCTCACCGGCTCGCACAAAGTCACCCGCCACAATCTCATATGTGACTGACATCAGTGCTCCTGTGCCTCGGGCTGTCACTAGTCGGACCTCCCTCCGGGTTCTATAGCTCCGAACACCCTTTCAGTCCACAAGTGTAAAGCTTCCCACAGGTCTCATACAGCGGGTGATGGGTAACGAGGAGTGGTAGATCCTCTTCATTGGCCATCTCCACAACCTCTGGGCTAGGTCGCTTGCCCCTGACAAAAACTACCCCAGCTAGGTCAACTACCTGGGCTGTCCGTATCGCTTGAATAGAGGTCAATCCTGTCAGTAATAGTGTCTTGGCCTTCGTAAAAGCCAACACGTCACTCATAAGATCTGCACCACATACCGACAGCACTTGACGTTCCATATGCTCCGGCTTCGTCAAAAGCTCAGCATCGATTACTTCTAGTACTTCCTTTATCTTCATTAGTCATCACCTATTGGCAGAAGCAAGCTTCCGAAGTACGTCAACTACGGGCCTATTCTTATTAGTGCACATTGGAGCGTAAGTGGCGTGTTGACTAAATTTTATCACTGATTGGTATTGCTGTCAATTTAAAGACCGGCCCTCGAGGCAAGGCCGGTCCACATCTGGCGGAGGGGGTGGGATTCGAACCCACGGAGGCTCGTCACCTCAGCGGTTTTCAAGACCGCCACAATCGTCCACTCTGACACCCCTCCATATACTTTTAGCACGATATATTCTATCACGGGGCTCTCCCAGCGTCAACCCATACCGACCTTGGGACACTGCTGGGGCACCGTCCATGTCCCCTTCATACCAGAGTCTTAGGCTATTCATACCCTAGAGCTTCCACTGGATCCATAGATGCTGCCTTCATGGCAGGATATATTCCAAAGAAAAGCCCCACACACGCAGCAAATCCGATAGCAATCACCACTGCCGGTAACGAGAATGCGAAGGGCCATCCCATGCTGTTGCTGATCAAGTACCCGCCGCCCCATCCCACTCCTAGTCCCAAGAGGCCGCCACAAACGCTGACCAAGATTGCCTCCAGCAAAAACTGCGCGAGGATATGCTTGCGCTTAGCTCCCACAGCCTTGCGAATACCGATCTCCCGGGTGCGTTCGCTCACTGTCACCAACATGATATTCATTATGCCAATTCCACCTACTAGCAAAGCGATGCTGGCAACGGACCCTAAAAGCAAGGTCATAGTGCTGGTAGCTTGGGAGACTGTCTCCAAGATTGTATCTTGACTCATTACCCGAAACCGATCTGGATCTTTAAGAACTCGAGTCATGAAAGCCTCCACATCTTTGACTGCTGCTTTGGCCACATCCTTTGAAACCGCTTCTATGGAATACCCGTCCACATATCTAGTTGTAAGCCCACGATTGATGAGCATGGTGATGGGTACGTATATCCTGTTGTCATAGTTGGACATCATGACCTGACCTTTGGGCTCCATCACCCCAATTATTGTTAACGTATGACGGCGCTCGCCGATGATCAGTCTAATCTTCTGCCCCACAGGATTCTCTGCCCCAAATAAATCCAAAGCCACTTCCGAACCCAATACTGCGACTTTCTCGCTATTGTCAACATCAGAATCCCTAATGTAGCGGCCCACCAGCGGGTAATGGTTAATAACCTCTTTGTATTCCGGCGTAATGCCTACGACCCGCGTTCGGATATTAGTGCCACTGTAAATTGCTAGGGCCGTGGTCTCCGAGGTGGGCGCTACGTGCTTGATAAAGGGAGATGTGCTCTTGATGGCTGTAGCCAGCTCCAATGTGAAGATATCGGCAACATCCTGGCTGACTCTCCCGCCGCCTCCTCTAATGAAGCCAGGGCTGACCGTTATCAGGTTAGAGCCCATGGCTCCGATTTGGCTGGCCACCTGTTCTTGAGCACCAGTTCCGAGGGCCACCATAGTTATGACCGAGGCGACTCCTATGACTATGCCTAAGAGCGAGAGGGCGGTGCGCAGTTTGTTGGCAGAAAGGCTAAATAGCGCTATTTTCATGAATTCAACGAGATTCATCCCCGTGTTGCCCCCCAAAGGTGGCACTTCTCTTCATACTTCGACACGTTTTTCAATGTACTCGATTTGGCCATCCTTAATGTAAATGATGCGCGATGCATGATCTGCCACCTCCCTTTCATGCGTTACTAAGATAATCGTATTGCCCCTTAGATTAAGCTCGTCGAAGAGTTCCATAATCTCCTTCCCCGTTGCAGTATCGAGATTCCCGGTAGGCTCATCGGCCAATACAATGGAAGGCCGGTTGGCTAAAGCCCTGGCAATGGCAGCCCTCTGCCTTTGCCCGCCGGAGATCTCACTGGGCCTATGATGGAGGCGATCCTGAAGGCCTACAGCCTTAAGGACCTGCTTAGCTCTGGCTAGCCTTTCTGGCGCCGGCACGCCACCATAAAGCAAAGGCAGCTCTACGTTCTCCAGTATGTTCATATTGGGCAACAGGTTGAAGCTTTGAAAGACAAAGCCAATCTCCGTATTGCGGATCTCAGCGAGCTCAGCGTCGGACAAAGAGTCGATAGGTTCACCCTTTAGATAAAGAGAACCACTGCTAGGTCTATCTAGGCACCCCATGATATGCATAAGAGTAGACTTACCGGAGCCTGATGGGCCCATAATAGCTAGATACTCTCCGGTCTCAATGCCAAAAGAGACATTTCGTAATGCGTGGACTTTTACGTCCCCCATAGTGTAGATTCTGCTGATCCCTTTAGCAACGAATACCTGCTTTGCACCATTCAACGCCGTATCCCCCCTGCGGGCTGGAAAAACATTCCTGACCTTCCAGGAGTAGATTGTCCACCCTGCAAAGACCGATACAGCTGATGATTGCTAACAAGGATCTCATCGCCCTCTCGGAGCCCTTCGATTATCTCGGTCATGAACCCGTCTGAAAGACCAGTTGACACCGGCACCTCCTTTAGGGCATCTCCCACCACCATCATGACACTAGTGCGTCCCCTGCCTTGGGTGATGGCCTCAGAGGGCACAATCAACGCATTCTCGGCCTTTTGGACAGTAATCTTTGCTTCAGCACTCATTCCCACTCTCACCCGGGGATCTAGCTCATCTAATTCGATCTTCACCGGGAACACTACGACCTGCCCCTGTTTGTCTGGGACTATACCCACTTCTACCACAGTTCCTGGTAAGAATAGCTCGGGGTAGGCGTCTACGGTGACAGTCGCTCCTTGTCCCACCTGCACGTGGCGGATATCAATTTCATCGACACCTACTTCCAAGAACAGTCGAGAAGTATCTAGCAGCCGTAATACTGTCGTGCCGGAGTTCGCCCATTCATCTTCTTGCACATTGATTGCGGCCACAAAACCATCGAAGGGGGCGTGCAAAGAGGTGGCCTTCAATTCGGCCTCCGCTACTTGCAAAGCAAG
>JAAYRF010000169.1 GCA_012518905.1 Bacillota bacterium
CAATACCGCCATACCTGGATCGGGTATGCCTCTCCCATCATCTTAAATGCACTATTGATCAGTGCTTATCTCCATCTCATTTTCCAGGTACCCTACTGGCTCGCTGCAGTAGGCATAGCTTTGAGCGAAGCAGTATCAGTACTAGCCATAGGGATTCCCCTTCTGCGATTATTAAAGACTAGGGGGCATCGATGGCTGTAAAATAGCCTGGCACAGGTATAGACATCGCTCTTCAAATTTGTGCCCATTATCACAAATTCCTAGTGAAGCATGAGCTTTCATTTTTGGAACTATTTGATCTGCAAACATCGACAGGAAATAGCCTTTCCCGTGGCGAATCTGAATCTGGTTGATCTAGTTTTTATAGCAGTAGATGGAACGGAGGCATAACATGAGCAGAGGCAAAACCTTTAAGGGAGGCATCTACCCCGCTTGTCATAAGGAGCTGAGCAGCGGCAAAGCCATATTGACCATGGCTCTCCCCAAAGAGGTAGTCGTCCCTTTACAGCAACACATAGGAGCTCCTTGCAGCCCCCTGGTAAAAAAAGGGGACATAGTCAATAAGGGACAGAAAATTGGAGATAGTGAAGCCTTTATCTCAGCACCTATCCATGCACCGGTCTCCGGAGTGGTGAAGGCGGTGGAAGCCCGTTTGCACCCGTCCGGATGCAAAACTCAGGCGATTGTCATAGAAAATGATGGTGAAGAACGCCTGGACTCCAGTGTCGCCCCTAAAGGTGATCTGGAGGCTTTAGATGCAGGTACTATCAAGGAAATCATTCGAGAAGCAGGCATAGTAGGTCTGGGAGGAGCAGCTTTTCCCACCCACGTCAAGCTAGCACCTCCTCCGGATAAGAAAATCGACGTTTTGATTATCAATGGCTGTGAATGTGAGCCCTATCTCACTTGTGATCATCGCCTAATGCTAGAGCAATCCGAGCAGCTTGTTTATGGGACTCGAGCTATCATGAAGGCGTTGGGCATTGACAAGGCTTTTATCGGTATTGAGGATAACAAGCTTGACGCCATCGCAGCCATGGAAAAAGCAGTGGCCCAGTACTCTGGTATCCAAGTGGTAGCTTTGCGAACTAAGTATCCCCAGGGTGCGGAGAAACAGTTGATCCTGGCCATCACCGGTAAGGAGGTACCCGTTGGCGGTCTACCCATGGATATAGGGATTGAGGTCAATAACGTGGGGACCGCAGTTGCCGTGGCGACAGCCATTCAAACAGGCATACCCCTCATCGAGCGGATTATAACTGTTTCCGGTGAAGGCGTTCGGGAACCGCAGAATCTCCTAGTCCGTATCGGCACTAGCTTCAATGACGCTCTAGAGGCCGCCGGGGGGCTCAACGGAACACCTAAGAAGGTTATCATGGGCGGCCCCCTGACGGGTTTGACCCAATTCGACCTGTCTGTCCCCATCGTAAAAGGTACCTCTGGGATTGTAGTGTTCAATACTCTTAAAACAGCCACGCATCCAGAACCCTGTATTCGCTGTGGACGGTGTGTTGACGTCTGCCCCCAATATCTGGTTCCGACCAACATCGCTCAATATGTCGATGCAAATATGCTAGACGCAGCGGCGGAATGGGGATTGCTTAACTGCTGCGAATGTGGCTGTTGCTCTTATGTGTGCCCCGCTAATCGTTTCCTAGTCCAATCACTTAAGCTTGGCAAAGAGGAAGTGCGGGCTGAACGCAGCAAACAGACCAGCTAATAAGGAAGGGGATGTTCCATGGAAAATAATACGCTCGCACCTGACACTCGGCTCGTACTCTCTACAGGCCCCCACGTGTCAGATCAAGAATCAATTTCAGGTATTATGTACGGTGTCGTCATTGCTTTGCTGCCGGCTCTCGCAGCATCCATATATTTCTTCCGTTTCCGAGCCCTTTGGTTGGTTGCGGTTACGGTTGGAGCTTGTGTGCTCACGGAACTGATCTTTCAGAAAGTAAGAGGTAAACCCATTACAATCTACGATGGTAGCGCCATCGTCACCGGTTTGCTTCTAGCCTTTAACCTACCACCTACTTTGCCCTGGTGGATGGCAGCAGTAGGTGGAGTGGTAGCCATTACCTTAGGCAAGCAGGTTTTTGGCGGTCTAGGACATAACCCCTTTAACCCTGCCTTAGTGGGAAGAGCTTTCCTTTTGGCTGCTTTTCCTGCTCCGATGATCACCTGGACAAGGCCCATAGACGGTATTGCAACAGTCACACCATTAGTCCAACTGCAAATGGGACGCATTACAAGCACCTATTGGGACATGTTCATTGGTAATATAGGAGGTTGCCTCGGTGAGACATCGGCTTTGGCCATACTGATCGGAGGCGCCTATCTCTTGTACAAAAACTATATCGATTGGCGCATTCCCGTCAGCTATCTTGGTACAGTAGGCATTATCGCTCTAATCCTCGGCCAGAATCCGGTATTCCACTGGCTCGCGGGCGGTCTTCTGCTTGGAGCTTTCTTCATGGCCACCGACATGGTGACAACCCCAATCACCCACAGGGGTAAGTGGCTGTTTGGTATTGGCGCTGGAATCATTCTGATGGTCATTCGTCTATGGGGCGGCTACCCGGAAGGGGTATCCTACTCTATTCTCTTGATGAATGGTCTTACGCCCCTACTAAACCGTATCACACGACCCAGACCCTATGGGGAGGTGGAAATTCATGCGTGATAGTCTCAGGTTAGTGATTGTGCTTGGCTTGATCGCGACCATATCCGGCGGTGTACTCGCCTACGTGCATCAGAACATGTCTCCCATCATAGAGGAGAACAGGGCTGCTGCTATGGCAGAAGCCATATTGGAGGTAATGCCCAAAGCGGTATCTTACGAGGTAATAACCGCCTTTACTGGCGGTAGTGCTCTAGCTGATGCTACAAGCAGTGGCTCTGTAGCCGATGCCACTAGCGGTTCTACTGAAGACGGTACCAGTGCATCTACTGATGGCACTAGCGCATCCACTGCCACTGACAGTACTAGCGCTTCTACAGATGGTACCAGTGCCGCTACCGATGGCACCACTGCCTCCACCGACGGTGCAACTGCCGCTACGGATGGTGCCAGTGCATCTACTGATGGCACTAGCGCATCCACTGTCACTGATGGTACTAGCGCTTCTACAGATGGTACCAGTGCCGCTACCGATGGCACCACTGCCTCCACCGACAGTGCAACTGCCGCTACGGATGGTACCAGTGCATCTACTGATGGCACTAGCGCATCCACTGCCACTGACGGTACTAGCGCTTCTACAGATGGTACCAGTGGTAGTTCCGTAGTAGTAGACGTAGTCACGAAATATCGGGGCTTAGATGCTGACGGCAACACCGTGGGCATAGCCTTTGCCGTCGATGGTAACGGATTCGGTGGCAATATTAGAATGATGGTGGGTCTAGATCCTGTTACCCGCAAGTTGACTAAAGTCAAAGTACTAGATCATCTTGAAACCCCCGGTTTAGGGGCCCGAATCACTGAGCAGGCCTTTTTGCACCAATTTGAAAATAAGTCTCTAGATGATGCCTTCACCGCCAAGAATGATGTGGATGCTATCACTGGAGCTACTGTTTCTTCCCAGGCTGTAGCTGCCACTATCAAGGCTGCGCTTTCAGAGGTAGAAGCAGATCTGCGAGCGGGAGGTATCTGGTAATGAAAAGCTTGCGAAAAGAATTTCTCAAAGGGCTATGGGATGAGCATCCAACTTTCCGATTGCTAATCGGCATGTGCCCTACTTTGGCAGTCACTACTGCTGCTAGCAATGGTTTGGCTATGGGGCTAGCCACAACCTTTGTCTTGGTCTGTTCTTCAGTGATAATTTCCTTGATGAAGGACCTGATTCCCAAGAAAGTGCGCATCCCTTGCTATATCATCATAGTTGCAACGTTCGTGACTATCGCTGATATGGTATTGGCAGCCTATTTCCCCGACCTGCATAAGGTCTTAGGATTGTTTATCCCGCTGATTGTGGTCAACTGTATCATCTTAGGACGAGCAGAAGCATATGCGTCCAAGATGCCGGTTTTCCACTCCTTTATTGATGCCCTGGGCATGGGAGTCGGTATCATTTGGGGTCTGACATTCTTAGGCATTGTTAGAGAGTTCTTGGGCATGGGCTCAGTGTTCGGCATGCAGATCCTACCGGAGACAGCTACCTCCTGGGTAATATTCATCCTACCGCCCGGTGCTTTCTTTACGCTGGGAATTGTAGTAGGGCTCATGAATCAGATCAACTATGTTCTGGAGCGTCGCAAACGTGAACGGACAACTGGTTCAGTTACCGCAGGTCAGGCTGTTCAGGGCTAGGAAAGGAAGGTATAGGATATGGGTGAGCTAGCACTTATCTTCATTGGCTCTGTATTGGTAAACAACTTCGTATTAGTCCGGTTTCTAGGCATATGCCCCTTCCTCGGGGTTTCCAAGGAACTAGACACTGCACTGGGAATGGGGATGGCAACTACTTTCGTCTTGGTGCTTTCTGCGGCAGCTACGTGGCTCGTGCAAACGTTTATCCTAGTGCCTTTCGGAATGCCCTTTCTGCAGAATGTAGCCTTTATCTTGATCATCGCCTCTTTAGTGCAGCTGGTTGAGATGTTCCTGCAGAAAGCCAGTCCTGGACTCTACCGTGCTCTGGGTATATTCTTGCCCCTCATTACCACCAACTGTGCGGTCTTGGGTCTAGCCATCTTAGTCTCACAGAAAGACTATACGCTTATTCAAGCCATTGTCTTTGCGTTAGGCACCGGGGCAGGCTTTACATTAGCCCTGGCCATGATGGCGGGAATCCGAGAACAGCTGCAGTTTGCAGATATCCCCAAGGCATTACAGGGAGCCGGTATAGCGTTGATCACCGCTGGTTTGATGTCCATGGCGTTCATGGGTTTTTCTGGCCTAATTGCCATGTGATAGAGGCAGTTGGATGCAGCAACTTGTAGGAGGGAAAACTGGATGACCAATACAGTCATAGTCTCCCTGGTTAGCATGGGAGCCATGGGAGTATTATTTGGGGCGGGATTAGCGTGGGCCTCCCGCAAATTTGCAGTAGAGTCAGATAGCAGAATAGACGAGATTGAAGCAGCTCTCCCCGGGGCCAACTGTGGTGCCTGTGGATACCCCGGTTGTCGAGCTTTCGCCGAATCTGTGGTCGGCGGAGGTGCTCCTGTCAATGGCTGTCCCGTGGGCGGCACTGCTGTAGCTACTCAAGTAGCCAAAATCATGGGTGTAGAGCCCGAAGATAGCGGTGAACGCCTAGTGGCACGCGTCCATTGTGGCGGAGGCCATGCCCAAGCCAAACAGAGAGCAGATTACGTAGGTATCGATGATTGCCGCGCTGCGATAATGGTGGGTGGTGGTGCCAAAGGGTGTGAGTATGGTTGTCTGGGACTAGCAAGCTGTGTCAGGGCTTGCCCCTTTGATGCCATGGTTATGGGAGATAACGGCCTGCCCATAGTAGATAAGGATAGATGTACCGCTTGCGGTCGCTGTGTAGTTGCTTGTCCTCGGGACCTAATCACATTGGTGCCATGTAGCAAAGAGGTCCACGTCTTATGTCGTTCCTTTGATCGAGGCAGAGAGGTCAGGGACAACTGCCAAGTTGGCTGCATAGGCTGCAAAGCCTGTGAACGTGTTTGTGAATATGATGCCATCCACGTAACAGACTTTCTGGCTGCCATCGATTATGCAAAATGCACCAACTGCGGAGCCTGCGCCGCTAAGTGCCCAACAAAAGCCATTATCATAGAAAATGGGCAAATCCAACTGGCAGAGACAACAGCTAGTTAGGTCTTGAGATATACCGCTATGCTCAGAGATAATTACTGAGTAATACCCCGAAGCCGCCCCAATAAGGCGGCTTTGCTCTGCCCTGGCTCGGGCCCAGGATTTTTGATGGATGTGCAAAAACAGGATATTCAATCTACATCAGGGAAATATCTAGGTGAACTGAAGATGTTGCTTACACCACTAGAGCGAGGAGGAGATAACATGGATGCTCTGCAAGCAATCAAGACCCGTAGAAGTATTCGAAAGTTTGAAAAGAAACCCATACCAAAGGACATATTGGAGAGCATTGTTGATTGCGGTCGCCTAGCCGCCAGTGGACGCAATGACCAGCCCTGGGAATTTGTGGTCGTTACAGATTCTGAGATCAAGAACCAAATTGCCGCTACTACCGATTACGGTAAATTCATAGCTCAGGCAGCAGCCTGTATAGCAGTTTTTTGCCGCGACACAACATATTATCTAGAAGATGGGGCTGCAGCTAGCCAAAACATTCTGGTAGGGGCTTGGGCCCAGGGAGTCGGCACCTGCTGGATAGCAGGCGACAAGAAACACTATGCCGAGACCATAGGGGAAATCGTGGGAGCACCTAAAGGTACTAGACTAGTCTCCCTAATTGCCTTAGGTTACCCTGCCGAGCAGCCCACCAGAGAAAAGCGAGAACTTAAGGATGTCCTTCACTGGAACCGCTTCTAACGTTATTTGTGTTTGACGTTTTTGCATCGATGATTGAAGGGGGGAAGGGCATATGGCTATCTGGCCATACCAAGGGATAGCCTATGCCCATGTGCAGTGAGAAACAAACGGATTATGGGGTACTTGGCTCTTTTGGTACTAATCCTCGGGCTAACTGGTTGTACAGTCACCGGTACTGTACACATGAAGTTCCAGCCTAAGGATGTAGTCAAAGTGACAGTCCGGGATATAGAGATCTATCGCAGGTGGGAGACATGGGGTAGGTCATACCCTTATGCTTACGATATTTCGCTGCGGTTATATGTGCAAGACAGCTATATTGGGACTATACCCGGGGACGGGCAGTCCCTTGAGGTGCGTGTACGCACACCCCGATACATCAATCGCTCGCTGTACTTCTCTCCCAATCGATATCCGTATCCGCCGGACATCCGCATCGAGGTGTGGGATCACGACTATGGATCCAGCTACGGAAAACGGCGCGTGGATACTCTGTTCATCCCTTACCGCGCTTGGCGGGAAGGATATGCCAGTGGGAGCTATATAGACCTCCATTATGAGGTGGAGCTCCAGCAGCGTTGAAATCTTCTCTACCTGCCGATCGGGGGCTAAGAAAGCAAGGACCCCCAAACATGAACCGTTATGTAGAACTATCTAGCAAAACTAACAGGGATACTGCTGTCGCAGCATCCCTGTTTCCTTCTTAAGTCACTATGGCTTTCGCTCTACTTTGTGTCCACCCTATTCAATGGCGACTATGCGCCCCTCTATATCAGGGGATATAGTACCTTGGGCAGCCATATGGTTGGCCATGGCATCTCTGAGCATTTCCCCGGTATCCACCAGTACTTTAGCGGAAGTAAAGGTGGTATATCCGTCACCACCAGCAGCAAGAAAGTCATTGGTGGCGACTGTATATTGCTTATCTAGATCCAGGGCTTCACCATTAACCAAAACATCCATGACCCGGGAGCCAGGTTCCCGAGAAGGATCAAACATTATCTCCAGACCCGATACCTGCAAGAACCCACCATTTTGCTCCGGATATAGGCGTACACTATGCTCTAGAGCGCCCAGTAGATCTCGGCCTGAAACCTCGATTTTCACCAATGTATTATCAAAAGGCAAGACTGTATATATGTCGCCGAGGGTAATCTTACCAGCTTCTACTGAAGCCCTGATCCCTCCGCCGTTATTCATCCCGATGTCGGCTCCCACTGCTTGCCGCAATACATCGGCAACCAGGTTGCCAAGGTTAGTCTCCCTTGTCCTGACATTACCTCTTTCGCCATCGAGCAGGACTGCAGTAGCTCCTACTTCCTGATCTAGCTTTGCCTCTAACTCCGTACTCCACTTCTGAACAATCTCAGCTGCCTGAAAGCTATCTGCCACATCGGCACCAACAGGCACTAACTCCCGAGCTACCTCGGTTATCCTGCCATCCTCTAGGGTTAACTGAAGAAGACCTAGTTCCTTAGCATGCTCCCCTGCTTGGACAATAAGGGTATTGCCCACAACTACAGGTTCTTCGATGCGGGTGTGGCTGTGCCCACCAACAATTACGTCAATCTCCGGTACCGCCTCTGCCAACACCTGATCGGCGTCGAACCCGAGGTGAGTAAGGGCAATCAACACATCGACCTTGGGCCGCATGTAGCCAGCCAAACTCTTAGCTCGGGCAATAGGGTCTGCAATAACTAGTCCTTCTACATTCTTAGGGTGGGTAACAAAAGGTGTATCCGGGGTTACCAACCCTATGAGCCCTACTGTGAGATTGCCAACAGGCTTGATAAGAGCCGAAAAAGCAATGGGTTCACCGGTTACTTCATCCAGCACATTAGCTGCCAGTACCGGAAACACAGCCTCCTCTTGTCGCTCCTTCAGCGCAGACTGCCCATAGTTGAAATCGTGATTGCCTAAAGTCATAGCATCGTAAACCATTAGATTCATTATTTCTACTACGGATCGGCCTTGGAACATATTGGCGACATTAGTCCCATGCCAGGCATCTCCGGCATCTAGCAAGAGAACATTCTCTACGCCATTGCCCCGCAGCTCGTCTACAAGAGTGGCCACTCGCACCATGCCGCCAATAGGTTCAGCATCCTGGCCAGGTGAAAAGGGCTCCAACCGCGCATGGGTATCGTTGGTATGCAGAATCACTAGCGTATCTGCAGCTTGTACAGCAAGACTAATCGATAGCAACAATATGGTGATTACAGCCAACAATGAAAATCGCTTAGCTCTCGACTTATTCAACACATGACCCCCCTCTTTAGTGTGTAATTACCATTATAGATTTACGGTATAGCTTGGGTGGATTCCTGCTTTCTGCCAAGATCAGAACACCCCGGTTAGTGTGCAAAACCCCGGGGTGATAGTTCTTTACTTATCTAATTTGTTGCCTAGCTCCCCAACAGCATCACGGAGCCGACCTATTATCCTCGGCCTCTTGATCTGAGGCAAAATGATCTTGTCTAGGACCTGACTAATATCAGCAAAGGTACCTTCCATGCCCTGGTCCGCATCGATGGGATACAGTTGCTTACGCTCTTCATAGAATCGTCGTAAGGGCTGAATCTCTGCCTGGTAGACCTCCATCCGATGCCGGATGGTTTCAGGATTATCATCATCACGTTGGACAAGGTGACCACCACAAGGACAAGTTTCTAATCGATAAAAATCTATGTGGTAAGTCTTGTTGCAGCGATCACATACTCGTCGACCGGATAGACGATGAATCACTGATTCCAGAGGTATCTCCAAAAGGAAAACCACATCTAGTACCGGTGGGTGTTCCTGCAGGTATCCATCGAGGTGCTGAGCCTGTAAGAGGTTCCTGGGATAGCCATCAAGGATGACGCTCTCATACCTCTGCAATTGGTTCTCGATGATCATGTTCACTATCCCGTCTTCAACCATATCTCCTTTATTTAGAGTACCCCCTATGGCTCTTCCTATCTCGGACTGCTCAGCAACTTCCTTCCTGAGTATACTCCCCATGGATAAGTGAACCGCACCATATTTGGTGCTAATTAGCCTAGCTTGGGTCCCCTTTCCGGAGCCGGGCGCTCCTAACATGACCATACGCATATTATCCACCTGCTCTCCTTTTCTCGGCTGATGTCCGCCGGGCTTACGCAAAGCAAATACTTTTCTAACTTCGCCGAGAAAGCAGGTATTCCTTGTTGGGATTGTCTAGAGGACAGCCCAGTCAACCCCAACATCGTGATAGCTAGTCTGACAAAACCACTTGTCTCGCCCCTTGAATACCTTGGATCTGACATATTGCGGTCAAGACATCGTTTGGGAGCTCGTTATCAGTCCCTAACACCATAACAGCAGGGCCTCCCGGAGTCTTCCGACCCACCTGCATCGTCCCGATATTGATCTCCGCCTGCCCAAGAATGGTCCCCACTTGCCCAATGATACCAGGCTTATCTTGATGGGGTGCCACCAACATGTAGCCAGTGGGTACTGCATCAACCCGATAGCCGTTAATTTCAACAATCCGAGGCACGTCAGGTTGAAATACACTGCCGGCTACGGTCAGCACACCATCGGATGTCTCGGCTTCTATTGCTATACGATTATGGTAATCATCACCATTTCCCTTATGAACAGTCTCTACCTTAATGCCTCGGCGACGAGCCAAATAATCGGCGTTGACCAAATTAACGTGGTCGTCAACAATTCGAGCCAGCATGCCTTTGAGGGTGGCTGTGGTAATCGCTCCTGTCTCTAGGCCGACCAAGCTGCCAGTATAGGTAATCCGCAACCGATCGATACCCCCGCCCATCTGTGCCAAAAAAGCCCCTAGCTTTTCCGCCAAATCTATATAAGGAATCAGTTTTTCCATGATCTCGGGAGTCAAACCCACCATGTTAACTGCATTATTGGGCAGGCCACCCCCCAGCAGACAAGCAATGGCTTCAGAGACATCCATAGCTACGTGGAGCTGAGCCTCTTCCGTGGAAGCACCAAGGTGAGGAGTGAGAACTACATTCGGGCAGTCCAAAAGCGGACTCGATACCACTGGCTCTTCCTCGAATACATCGAGGGCAGCCCCGGCGATATGGCCACTTCTTAGAGCTTCCGCCAAAGCAGTCTCACAGACTATACCCCCCCGAGCCACATTGATAATCCGAGCCCCTGGCTTCATAAGATTAATGGCCTTTGCATCCAGAAGGTGG
>JAAYRF010000170.1 GCA_012518905.1 Bacillota bacterium
TGTGTTTGGCAAGTGCCTTTTCCATAGTTCGGCAGTTAAAAAGTGCATAGCATCCCGTAGATGATCAACGCGTAGTGCAGGAACCACTAGCCCTCTGAATTGGTGGCTCCACCCCCTCTTGCCAATACCGCCTCGCGGTAGCGGAAACTGGTGCCGGTAAAGCCTAAGATATAGGCATGGTGGACTAAGCGATCAATCAGTGCCGCTGTAAGCCGATCATCTCGGAATATCTCATTCCACCGGCCGAACTCCAGATTCGATGTGACGATGATGCTTTGCTGTTCATAGGCATTGGACAGAACGTTAAACAGCAGCTGTGATGATGTCTTGTCAAAGGGAATGTATCCCACCTCATCTAGGATTAGCAGATCGAGCTTTTGAAGTTGCTTAAGGGCCCTTCCTAGCCCCCCGGAGCGATGTTTCTCGGCCAGCTCAGTACATAGGTCCACCGCCCGGTAAAACCGCACCCGCTTACCCTGTGAACAGGCCTTGACCCCCAAGGCTGTAGCTAGATAGGTCTTACCGGTTCCCACAGCGCCGATGCAAAGTATGTTTTCATTTTGCTCGATGAATTCTAAGCTCAAAAGCTGTTCCTTGTCGAATCCAACGGGGAAGCTGATTGGGTCAAACTGGTATCCATCAAAAGTTTTTACTACAGGGAACCGAGCTTCCTTGATCAGCCTTTGTACCCGCCTAGCATCACGGTGCTTTGATGCCAGAGTAAGCAGGTCCGTTAAGTACTGAACCTCATTTTGAAATTCCACTTGCGCGGCCAGTTTCTCAAGGTTCTCAAGCCTAAGTTCTTTGCATAACAGGGCTAGCTCATTCATCCAAGACTCACCACCCCTAGAAGATCATAGACCGACAAATCCGGTTGCCATTGGGCCACATCCGAAGGGGTCCAAGGCTCTTTGAAAGGGAGGGGTTCAGGGTTAAGTGCCCCGGCTTCATGGGCCGCAAAAGTCTTAAGACTAGCCCCATCGGTTCTGCCATACTGCAGGCTACTTGTAGCTGCCCTTTCAGCCACTTCAAGAGGATACCGCCCAAGAACATCCACCATAGCTTTGATCCGATTCTTACGGTCTCCCAGATCCGTTGTGGACAAAAAGTAGTCTTTAATGCTATCTGGCAAGGCTTTAAGATACACTGCCCTTTCCATCGCCCTGGGCTTTTGGATGAACATCTCCAGTTCTGCTGCCCAGTTAATGTTCTTGGCATCCTGGAAGTAGAATTTAGGGCAGGTGTGAAGCAGTTCCTCCCCGTATTCGTCTAAGATTTCAAGTCGATCCCAGTAGGCCTTGATCAGTACCCGGCATCGTGGTCGTACATTAGGTACCCGATACAGGTGATCGTCTACTCTGATCTCGCCGTATTTATTCACCACTCTGGTGTTCATGTGGACAATTTCTAAAGGGCCATGGGGAAGTGTTAATAGCCTAGCAGTATCGTCTTGCCACAGCTCGCTAATGAGCGCCCCTTTGCGGTAATGCACTCGATTCCTATCCTCTCGCATTTTCTCGATTACTTCCCGATTGAATTCCTCAAGCTCCTTGATCACGGGCATAGGGGTAAAACTATTGCGACGAACGTAACCTACTTTGTTCTCTACACTACCTTTTTCGTTGCCTTTGCCGGGGTTACAGAATTCTGCCTGAAACCGGTAGTGCCACTGGAAAGTCTTAAACATTTCGGTCAAAGCTCGATCCGTCCCCACCAAGATCTTTGTTACGATAGGCGACATATTGTCAAACCGCATAACAGTGGGAGTGCCACCCATTTCTTCAAAGATACTCTGCAGTCCATGGAAAAGGCATACGGCATTCTCTGCCGGCAAGACCCGACAAAACTGGGCGTTGCTGTATGGGAATGACACTATTAACTCATGATAAGTTTTCACCTGTGTTCCATTGATTGCTTGAAGCTCACCAAAGTCCACCTGAGCCTCACCGGGTATGTGTTCGAGCCGCACAGCCTGCTCCTGCCTGCTCTCTTGTTGCTTCTGTTTCATGCGGCGGACATATTCTCTAACCGTTCGATCGGAGCCTTGGTAGCCGAGCTCCACGAGCCCTTCATAGATCTTTTTGGCAGTACGCCTTTGTTTTTTGGGCATCCTTTGATCCTCTTCCAGCCAAGCTTCTATCCACTCTTCATACCCTTCCATGACCCGCCGTCTTCTCTTTTGTTTATACTTCATCTGAAGGTCAATGTTGCTATCTGCGTATTTCTTGGCAGTTTTCCAGCTGCACTCTATCCTCGTGGCTATTTCATTGACTGAAGCCCCTTCGATTTCCCGTAAATGTTTGATATAATCTATTTGAGTCACTGTCAGCACTCCTCTAGTTCGCCTCCTTACGTAATTCGCTCAGAGGCTTATTTCGAGGATGCTATGCAGTGGCTCCTTCTTTTCTGCCACACTATGGAATTTTAACTGCCATTCTCTGTACTTTTATATTACCAAAAACA
>JAAYRF010000022.1 GCA_012518905.1 Bacillota bacterium
ACCTCAAGGGTTCTTCCCCTTCCTTGGTAAAGCTCACGGCAACTGCGCACCTCGCCAAGGCTCCTGCAGCTTGGGCAGATCATGCAATCGCTGCGACCGCACAGGGGACAATCTATCTTGTCTAGCTGCTCCCTTTCACCACATCGACGACAGATCTGGTATCCCGGAAAAGGAGACTCTATACCCGGCTGAATCGCGATGCTACCTTCCAGAGCGAGATACTGCAAAACATCCCGCAAGGGATACGGCCCTGATTGGCCTTTTCGGCCAAGTGCTGCCTGGATCTCATCATAGGAGAGCATGCGGCCCCAAATGAGCTTCTCCACCGGCTCGGCCAAGTCTTTAGCCATGGGCTGCCAAGATAGTTGGGCAAGGTTTATCGTGATAAGGGGAACTTGACGGCGCCTTGTAAGCCCCCGTAGGTGCAGCTGCTTAGCTGCAAACTGCATCCAACGCTTTATCCCGCGCGGAAGACGCCTTCGCTCTTCCCTTCTCATAGGCCAAAGGGGCTTGTTCTTCCACGGCCAAAGCCAAGAAAACCACGGTTCTTTACCTTTCCCATGGTCTTGGGACAAATGATACTCCCGTGAAGCAGCAGCTATGGCCACAGCCCAGTCAATAGGCAAAGGCAAAGCTACAACATAAAGCAAATGATAGCCATAGCCCGCCAGCCAAGCCCCATCTAGATGGGGGTGGTGGGTAAAGCCAAAGTAAGATGCATCTTCACTCAAGGCTGCATAGATGTAATATGTCGCCAATTATCTTCTCGATGGGTCTTATTGACTTATACATCGGCCAGGCGCAATTTCCTACTTGATGGTGGAGTTTGCTAACCTTTCCACAAGGCCGGTATAGCGCTCTTTCCCTTGTATCTGCCGCACATAGACTGCCAATGCCCGCTTCTCACCAATTAGGACTACCAATCGCTTAGCCCTGGTGATCGCGGTATATAGAAGGTTGCGGTTCATTAAAGTTGGCAACGTCCATACCAAAGGCATGACCACCATGGAATACTCGCTCCCTTGACTTTTATGCACAGAAATGGCATATGATAATTCCAGCTGGTCCCAATCACTTCGCTGATACGGGATATAGCGTACACCTTCAGCATCGGCGAACTCCACGACCAGCTCCTGGTCTTCTCTATCAAGGGCAACTATCCGACCCATATCGCCATTAAAAACTTGTTTATCATAATCGTTTTCCGTCTGCATCACCTTATCCCCCACCCGAAATATCGATCCACCGAAGGTGGCCTCCTCCTTACCGGGCGCAGCGGGATTCAAGGCTTCCTGCAGCTTACTATTCAAGTTTTCCGTCCCCACCCGAGAGCGCCTGATGGGAGATAACACTTGAATATCCTCCCACGGGTTAACACCATAATGGGAGGGAAGTCTATCTTGGACCAATTTCACCACCAATGCCGCTACATTCTCAGTTTCCTTTTCTTCAATCAGAAAAAAATCCCCATCGGCCATATTCAGCTGGGGGAAGCCCCCCTGGTTGATTCTATGGGCATTGGTCACAATGAGGCTGCTTTGTGCTTGCCGGAAGACTTCAGTCAGACGCACACTGGGAACTGCCTCTGCTGTCAACATGTCCCCTAAGGGCTGGCCAGGGCCTACCGGCGGCAACTGGTCAGCATCACCCACGAGGATAAGCCTGGTCCCCGGAGCCATCGCCAGAAGCAAATGGTAAAATAGGCGAAGATCCACCATGGAAACTTCATCGATAATGACGGCATCGGCTTTGAGGGGGTTATCGGCATTGCGACGAAAGTGGAGGCCCAACTCAGCGTCATAGCCAAACTCCAAAAGCCGATGAATAGTTTGGGCTCTGCGCCCGGTAGCCTCCGCCAGCCGCTTGGCTGCCCGGCCAGTCGGTGACGCCAGCAAGGTCTTCCAACCGAAGGCATCGTACATCTCCAAAATCAATCGGACAATGGTGGTTTTCCCGGTGCCTGGCCCTCCGGTAATAATCAAAAGTGGTCTCTTACATGCCTCCAAGACAGCTTTTTTCTGCTCTCGCGCGAGCTTAATACCGGTCTTGGCTTCTATTTCCACAAGCAAGGGCTCAAGATCTAAGGGCAAGGCATCTTGAGAGCTATCGGGGTTGGACCACTCTAAGAGCCTCTCGGCAACGGCCTCTTCCATTGCCTTTAGTAAAGGCAGATAAACCACTACTTCGCCACCGATTGTATCTAGATGTAGGATACTGGTATCAGTCAAATGATCTAGTTCTTCGGCGATAAGCTCCGGGGGAACTTCCAGGATTTCCTGGGCCTTTGTAAGTAGGTACTCCCGAGGTAAACAGACATGTCCTTCCTCTAGACCTTGCTCTAAAGTATACTTGATCCCGGCCCTAAGTCGCTGGGGGGCTTCCCTGACTATGCCGAGGTTACCAGCGATGCTATCGGCTATGCGAAAGCCAATGCCAGATACCTCATCGGCCAAACGATAGGGATTTTGTGAAAGGATCGCTATGGCATCCTGGCGATAATGACGATAAATCCTGTTGGCATAAGCAGTACTGATGCCATGCCCCTGCAAGAACACCATGACGTTTTGAATATCTTCTTGCTGGGCTAACCCTTTTTGAATGGCCTCAGCCTTCACTGGCCCGATACCCTCTATCTCCAATAGGCGCTGGGGCTCCTTGGTGATGATCTCTAGAGTGTCTAGGCCAAAGGCATCCACCAGCTTCTTGGCAGTAGCAGGTCCCACACCTTTTATCAGGCCAGAGGCCAGGTAGTTGGTAATGCCCTCGATGGTCGCCGGCATCAATGGCTCTGCTTCCTCTACACGAAACTGACGGCCATACAAAGGATGGGTTGTCCATTCTCCCCGCAGGCGAAAGCTCTCTCCCGGGTGGATAGAGATAAAGCGGCCCACGGCGGTAACTTGCTCATCAGATTCCTCGGTTTTTAATCGAGCTACTGTATAGAGGTTTTCTTCATTGCGAAAGGTGATGCGCTCCACCGTTCCCTCTAAAACTTCCAAATCCAGCACGATATTCCCCCCGGTCCTCAGGCTCAATGCATTGTTCCTTACATACCGGGACAACTCCTGCCAGACTCCCCTAGGGCGAAATACACAAGACAAGCAGAGCAAAATACAAAGCCCGATAAGATCGGGCTTTATTCAGTCAGATAAGTTGTCATCAACCATATGGTATGCGATGGCCCACAGGGCCATCTGAGTCCTATCGTCTACTTCCAGCTTCTTGTAGATATTGGTCACATGATTCTTTACAGTATGGGGACTTATGAACAACTGTTTGGCAATCTCCGCGTTGGTCATACCAGTGGCGATTAGGGCTAGGACCTCCGCTTCCCGGGGAGTGAGCCCAGCGGGAAATCCATGGCGACTTTCTCGGTCTGGAAGAGGCCTATCACCTGAGCCGGTCTTGATGCGCGTTGCGTATTTCTCCATAGGTAGCTCCCCCGCCCCTCTTCCCGCTTGCTCCATCTTATTCAAGGGTAAGGGGATTGGTGCTCTAGCAACCTACCAGTCGATCCCCAACTTCAGTAATTGTGGCAGCCACGGTACCGGCTGGTAGTTCCAGAACTGCCCAAGCCTTTTTGAGGATGGGACCACGGCGATTGATAGCCATATGCTCTATGGTATGCAAGACCAGGTAGTCCCGGTCTAGATAGATGGCATCAAAGGTGAATCTCATGGCAAAACTGTGGATCCCTCGGCAAGGGTAAAGGAGGAGTCCTTCGCCGGGCAAGAGAACCTTTCGACCGAGCAGTCCCTTGGCCCTGGTCCAAAAAGAATCAGCCTTTTGGATCTTGTCGCCCAAGATTCTGCCTTTAGTCTCGTTTACCACACTAAGATAGCGATTGGCCAAGAGCTGACCTCCCTTCTTTCTCAGAGTTTAGGCGGTGCAGGCATGATAATGACGGTAAAATCCACTGCCACCATGGGAATTCGTCCCATTAAATGAATGCTCCAACCGGCGGATGGATTAACCATAAACACAGTATCGGCAGGCAAGTCAAGCACTTTCTTAACGACCACCCGGTAATCTCCCCCGGGGATATTATCGATCTTATAAATGCCATCGGCGTCGGTCAACATAGTATCCCATCGGTCGGTGCCGGCAACCCCTAAGACTACCCCCTGGGGGACAGTCGGTTGCCCCCACAGATCCTCCATGGCTACCCGTCCGGAAACACTAGTTAACCCAGTTCCTCCGCCGCCCGTACCACCCGCGCCGCAACCGGCTAGTGAGAAAGCCAAAAGGATCATCACGGCAAAGAAGAATCTTCTCGAACTTAGCATGATCCCCCTCCCTCCCTGGACCTCATCGGAGAATAGCCAGCCTTCCCTGGGCCTTAACAGGCTTGCCCCGGCCAAAGGCGGGACGGGCAGTCACTTGATAAAAATAGAGGCCATTGGCAGCTATTTTGCCCCTGCCATTGCGACCATCCCATTCCAGATAGTGACGACCGGCTTCCCGCCTTCCCGGGGAGAGGATGCGCACCAAGTTGCCGGCTACATCATAAATGCGGGCTTCAATTGATGCCGGCTGATTGATGGTAAACCCAAGCCGCAAAGGCCCCCGCATGTCCCAGGGATTAGGATACGGCAAGACCTCTGTCAGGGTCAAATCCGCTGTGTCCAATGATGCCACAACCGAAAGGTGCTTCACCTTTCCCGAATCCAGATGGAAGGTACGGGTACCATAGGCAGCCATGGGTGATTTACTGTCGGTGGCAGGATCTACCAAGCTAACCTGCCAACTCTTTGGGTCAAAGTTGCCGCTCCACTGGAGGGTGACTGAGTCCGTATCAGCATTATTATACAGGTAAATATCCCAAACCAGTAACTGGTTTAAACCACGGTAATCTGCGGCTAAGGGCGCCCCCCACCGCTCTCTAAAGGCAG
>JAAYRF010000171.1 GCA_012518905.1 Bacillota bacterium
GCCAATACAAGGAGGCAGGATTTGCCATGATTTCTCCGAATAGAAACACTACAGGCCCCCGGGCCTTTTTTGGGATTTAAGTTTCATTGGGAGAAATATCGGTGAAGAGATATTGGTGAAGACAGAAATGGGAGGTTGTGCTTTTGCAAAGTAAAGTCTGGTTTGCACCAGTGGAGAATCATCCATCTAAAGAAGACGTAGCCCAGAAGACTCTCGCTTTGTATCGGGCGGCTAACATGACGAGGATCATGGAAGCAGGCGATCTAGTTGCTATCAAGCTTCACTTTGGGGAAAAGGGCAATACTGGGTATATCAAACCGGAGTATTTGCATCCCCTGATTAAGGCCCTCAAGAATGACAAGGTAAAACCTTATTTGACCGATGCTAACACCCTGTATCGGGGTGAAAGGTCCCACTCTGTGGACCATCTTATGCAGGCCTATGCCCATGGTTTTGGGCCGGAAGCCATGGGAATTCCGGTGATTATCGCCGATGGCATCAGATCTAAGAACTACAGTGAGGTACCCATAGAAGGCAAGCATTTCGACAGTGTGAAAATCGCCAACGACATCCTCGATAGCGATACTCTCTTGGTTCTATCCCATCCCACAGGGCATGGCGCCACAGGTCTAGGTGCTGCCATCAAGAATCTGGGTATGGGCAGTGCTAGCCGAAGTGGTAAACAGAATCAGCACTCGGATGTAAAGCCCAAGGTAACCAAGGCCTCTTGCCGGGCCTGCGGAATTTGCATTCGCCGGTGTCCTGTTGATGCCATTAGCTGGGTCGATGACAAAGCCCGGATTGATCAGGATGTTTGCTATGGGTGTGCGGAGTGTATCGCTGCCTGCCGATACGGCGCCATTGCCGTTAACTGGGAGGGGACCAGCCGAGCCCTTCAGGAAAAGATGGCGGAGTACGCATGGGGTGTTGTCAAGGATAAGACGGACAAAGTGGCTTGCCTTAGCTTTCTCATTCATGTTACCAAGGACTGCGATTGTGTAGGTAGAGCCCAGTCGTCGGTGATTGAGGACGTGGGTATACTGGCCTCCTTTGATCCCGTGGCGATTGATCAGGCGACTGTGGATCTTCTCAGCCAGGCGGCCAGAAGAGACTTTTTCCTAGATCTATGGCCTGAAAATAACTACAATGCGCAGCTATCCCACGCCGAGAGAATGGGGATGGGTAATCGTCAGTATGAACTGATAGAGATAGGAGATTAGGTACTGACATGGATAATAGAGGCGAGGATGCAGCCACTAAGCGGCGTAATTTCCGTGGCTTGCTTTGGGATGGTATTCTCTTTACACCGGCCCTAGCTCTTTTTGAGCCAACTACTACCCTTCCCCTGCTAGTGGACCGGATGACAGACTCGGCTCTCTTGGTAGGTTTGGTAGGGACAATTAGGTTAGCCGGCATGTGGCTGCCAGCCTTGCCTATAGCTAATCTCGTCAAACACCGCCGGCGCAAGAAGCCTTGGGTAATTCTAGGGGCATCAGCTAGGGTAACCATTGGATTGTTGGGTTTGGCGCTCATGTTTTCCAGCCGACTTTCGGAGGGGGTGCTTTTGGCCCTTATTTTCCTTACCCATTCCCTTTTTTGGCTGGGAGAAGGCTGTGCCAGCCTTACCTGGACTGATATTGTGGGCAAGTGTATACCTGAGGACCAAAGGGGACGCTTTTTTGGCCTTAGTCAGGCCTACGGTAGCATAGCAGCCTTCGGTGTGGGCTTTTTCGTGAAATGGGTACTGGATAATGAA
>JAAYRF010000172.1 GCA_012518905.1 Bacillota bacterium
GTTATCAAAAGGGTAGTCTAGATGCTAGGGCATAGGGAGAGGAGGTAGAGGCACATGCGCAGCACTTTTGCAGGGCTAGAAGTGGGACTTAGAGCTCTTAGGGCACATCAGCTAGGATTGAGTGTAACAGGACACAACATCGCCAATGCCAATGCACGGGGATATTCCCGTCAGCGCGTCAGCCTTGTAGCCACCACCCCCTATACAGCTCCAGCCTTCAACCGCCCGGCATCCCCGGGACAGATAGGCACAGGAGTAGAAGTCTCCGATATCCGCAGGGTCAGAGATGAGTTCATCGAGATGCAGCTGAGGATGGAAAGTCAAACTACAGGACAGTGGCAGGCACTCCTAGATGGCTATGAGCAGATTGAGATGATCTTCAATGAGCCATCGGATACCGGAATTACCACCAGTCTGACGGAATTTTGGAAATCTTGGCAGCAGCTTAGCCTTACCCCGGCGGACATGGCTGCCCGGGCAGTAGTAAGGCAGACCGGAGCTCTCTTGGCTGACTCCATCCGTCATACCTATACCCAGCTCCATCGCTACCGGGAGGAGATTGATGGGGCCATTGGTGTTAAGGTAAATCACATCAACTACCTCTCCCAGCAGATAGCAGACTTAAATAAGCAGATTGTGGCTGTGGCCGTCTCAGGTCAGCATCCCAATGATCTTTTGGATGCCAGAGATCTCTTGGTCCAAGAACTGTCCGAGATCGCCAATATCCAGGCGGTAACCGATGAGAAACTGCAGATGCATATCAGTATCTCCGGCAGCTCTTTGGTACAAGGCTCCCATGTATCCAAATTGGCTCTGAAGGAAGAGTCTGAGGGATACAGCGTAATCTGGGCCGGAACTGAGGTCAAAGCAATATTTAACGGTGGCGAGCTAAAGGGTCTCTTTCAGCTTAGGGATGACATACTCAGAGACGGTTATATGGCAGAGCTGAATCGATTCGCGAAGGCTCTGATTGAAGAAGTGAATGAGATTCATAGAGGCGGCTATGGCTACGATCCTGCGGCAGAGAATGACTCAGACCGGTATCCAAGGGGAGTAGACTTTTTCATTGGCGAGGCGACCGACGGCAAGTGGGCCCAGGATATAGCTTTAAGTAGCGCTCTCTTAGATGAAGACGGATTGAAATACATTGCGGCTGGTAAGGGCGATGCGGGTGCGGAAGCCCCAGGCAACGGCGATAACGCCAAGGCCATAGCGGTCTTGCTGCAGGAAACGAAAAACTCAGACTTAAACGGGAGCCTGCCGGACTTTTTGGCATCTTTAGTTGCCAGCCTGGGGGTAGACTCCCAAGAGGCTCAGCGCATGGTAGCCAACCAGACCGTCTTAATGGAACACTTAGCTAGGCGGCAGGAAGCGGTCTCCGGCGTATCTTTAGACGAAGAGATAAGTAACCTCATTCGCTTTCAGCATGCTTACAATGCTGCCGCCCGCCTGATTACCACATTAGATGAGAGCTTATCTACAGTCATAGAGCGGATGGGTATCGTAGGGAGGTAACTATCTTGCGAGTAACCAACAAAATGCTGGCCACTGATTCGTTAGCTAGTTTGAACCGGGGTCTGGAGCGCTTAAATCACATGAGCCATCGGTTGGCCGCGGGCAAAAAGCTCTTAGTTCCCTCTGATGATCCCATTGGTACCGGCAATGTCCTGAGGATGTATAAGGGCCTAGAGGAGACTAGGCAATACGTCAATAACGCCGATTACGGGATTGGTATGATGCTAGCTGCTGACGGAGCGCTCACGGACATGATCAATATTTTGCAAAGAGCCAGGGAGCTCGCCATCTATGGTGCTAACGGTACTATGCCGGAGGATTCTCTACACGCCTTAGCAGATGAAGTCAACGAGCTGGTTGACCACGCAGTTCAGGTGGCTAACTCTACTTACACCGATAGTTACATCTTCGGTGGACAAGAGACTACCAAGCCCCCCTATACAAGCAGTGTTGATGCTGGTACTGGCTATATCACTGGTATAGGGGACTACGCGGGTAGCGATGAAGCCATGAGCATAGAGATTGGTCCCAGTTCGGAGCTAGATATCAATGTACCGGGGAGTTTCTTCTTTGATAAGGCCTTTGACGAGCTGATTAAGCTGCGGGAAAAACTATCAGCAGCGGACAGTGAGGGTGTTTCAGCAGAATCAGTTGGAGGCTTGGATGAGGCTATTTCCGGTGTCTTGCGTTTTCAGGCAGAGATTGGAGCCAAGACCAAGCGGCTGGAGATAACAAAGAGCCGACTGGAGGGTCTAGATCTTAACCTTCAGACATTGATCAGCAAGACGGAAGATATTGATGTGGCCCAGGCCATTATGGAGTTTAAGATGCAGGAGAATGCTTATCGTCTGGCTCTAGATACTACAGCAAGAATCATCCAACCAACCTTGATGGACTTCTTGCGTTAATTGTCTTGGGGTGAGTATATGCTGCAGCTGCGGATTAATCAGAGCTTCGGCATTATTGGCATCAACCATACCTGGGCGGAGATCAAGATCAAAAGTCGCCCGGCGAAGATGGAAATCAAACAGGAGCTCGGACAATTTGAAATGAAGCGAGAGCCTCCCCAGGTGAAGCTGGACCTTAAGGAGGCCTTTGGTGATCTGGGCTTGAGAAAGCCGGATCAGGTGGGCAAGAACCTTTGGAACAAAGGTTGGCAAAAATATAGCTTGGGCTTGGCTCGGGTAGTAAGTGAAGGAGATCGCCTGGGCCGTATTGAGTTGGGTGGGCACCCCGTTGTAGAGATTGCCCGGGAGAATTTCACTGAGCATAAGGAGCTCAACGTAGAGGCCCTACCGAAAAACCCACCCCGCATCACTGAGTGGCGAGGAGATTTATCTCTGAAGTACCGTCTGGGGGGCGTGGAAGTAGAGTTTATACCCAATTTCCCTGAGCTTGAGTATAGGCCAGGCAGCATCGAGGTCTACTGGCTTCAAGAGCCGTGGATCGAAATGGAAGTTGTCGGCAGTAATGTTGATATGTGGGTGTGAGCAAGCAATTGGCTGGTTTTTGCCTACTTAGTTAAGCTAGTTGAGTTAGGAGAAACGCTCTATGGAGAGGGTGAAGATTTGTGCGTATTACAACGACCCGCTTTGGTGAAATTGAAGTGGAAAAGAGTGAGATTATTACGTTTCCCCAGGGCATACTAGGTTTTGAGGGTGTGCAGCAATACATTCTGTTGGGAGATGTCCAGCCCTTTGGTTTCTTGCAGGCGGTAGAAGACCCCGATTTGACCTTTGTGGTCATAGACCCCACGGCGCTTGTTCCCGACTACCGAGTGGAGGTACCAAGGACTGAGATGGAGAGAATAGGCCTCAAAGAGCCTAGTGAGGCAGTGGCCCTGGCCATAGTCACCATTCCTTCAGACCCGCAGAAGATGACGGCCAATCTACAGGCGCCGGTGGTAATTAGCACCGCCAATCGCCAGGCAAGGCAGCTGGTCTTGACTGAAGGTACCTACAACATGCGGCACCCTGTACTGCAATCGATAGATCAGAGTGCATAGCAGCGGCAAGTCACTGAAAGCTATCATACAAGGGATGTTCGTGTAGCTGATTAGGCTTCAGGGAGGTTGCGGCGGTCCAAGGAGGGACTTACCCTTTATGCTGGTGCTTACCCGCAAGATAGATGAGAGCATCATCATTGGAGATAACATTAGGGTCACCATAGTAGATATTCGTGGTGATCAGGTCAAGGTTGGCATCGACGCTCCGCGAGAGATTTCGGTACACAGAGAAGAGATCTACCTGGAGATTCAGGCGGAAAACTTGAGAGCTGCTCTATCTACCAAGACTGCGGATCTAGGGAAAATTGCTGAGATGCTAAAGCCTGACAAAAAGAAGGAAGAAGAGTAGGCTTTTCCAAGATGATGAAGTCATAAACAAAATACATAGATGACTCCTTATAGCCGGACATTGGTTTGCCGGTTTTTTTGATTTGTCATCATAGATATGCGCTGTTTTGAAGTACCCCCCAGCCGGGGGATAACCACGGCCTTTATCGATGCCAATCAGCTTTCTGATCAAGAGAGGTAAACGACTTCCAATCAGGTTAAAGATCGGAGCTATCACTGCCGATATTCATAATGGGTGGCTAGGCTACCCTGGGCACGGTCGATGTAATAGGGGCAATATTCTGGCAGCAGGTGGAGGTGACGATGTGGTGATTAAGGGTATTAGTCCTATTAGTGGCAGGCAGATGGAATATCCAACGGAGGGAGCCCGAGGAGCGGGTTCTAGCAATATGCAAAAGGGCCAATCCCCACGGGTCAATGGCAACCTACAGGGAGCTGGAGAGGGTTCTGCAGAGGAGATTTTCGATGCAGTCTCTCACCTAAACGCTGCAGTGGATGTGTTTAACAAGGGCCTGCATTTTCGCATTCACGAGGATACGGAGCGAGTTATCGTAGAGGTGATTAACAAAGATAGTGGAGAAGTTATTCGTCAAATTCCACCGGAATATATCCTTGATGTGTTGGCTAAGATCGATGCCCTTTTAGGTGTCTTTGTTGATGAGAAGATCTAAAATATAGCTTTTTTATAACAGCGGCAGGTGTATAATATGGTGGAGCTCAACGATATCCATCAAGAGATTCTCCGCATTCTAGAAGAACACCACTCCACCTATGCCCGTCCCGTTAGATCTGAAGATATTGGATTGGCACTTAATGTCAGTCCTTCCTATGTTCGCGAGAAGGCTTCTGTGTTGCAGAATCTAGGTTTGATCAGGGCACGGCGGGGGCGGGGCGGCGGTTATTATCTCAGTCCTTTGTCCGAGATTATGCATCCGTAGATTTACGGAGAGTGGCGTTTTTGGGAGGGAAATCAATGGCAGTACCAACGGCCTATCAGGCTTACCGTACTACTCAGATTCAGACAGCATCACCGACGGAGCTAATACTACTTCTCTATGATGGTGCCATCAAATGGTGTAAGCAGGCTGTGATGCATCTGGGGAGCAGCGATTTGGAGGCTGCCCACCAGGCTCTAGTCAAGGCTCAAGATATCATCAGTGAACTAAACGTCTCCCTAGATTTTTCGGCCAGCCAAGAGATAGCCCAAGGCCTTTCCCAGCTGTATGATTACATGTATGATCGTTTGGTGGAGTCGAACATTAAGAAAGAGGCAGAACCCATAACCGAAGTGGTTGGCATGCTAGAGGAGATGCGGGAAATGTGGGCAGAAGTAGCTAGGGCGGCACAATCCCAGGGTCCTAGTATCACAGCTGGTTTGGACATCACCAAATAACTAATAGGCGGAAGGGATGACGTCATAGCCCAAGGCGTGGAGACGTTTTGTCCATCTCGTCCGGTTGCGCCTTTTGAGGCGGCGCTCTTCTCGGGCAAAGAGACGGTGGAGGGAGTGAATGTCTTCCTCCGATAGCTGCAAATATAGGTTGAACTCTGCCCTTACCAAGGTAGCCTTGGTGTGGCGGGGAATAGTCCATAGGCTTTGCTTTGCTCCTGATGCGCGGAGGTCATTGGCTATGAAATGCTGGCCCAGGGCACTTTCCCAAGACAATACTCCTTCATCGATGACGAAAGCTAAGGTGGAGGGCTCGCCTCTATGGTTGTAATCAACGACATAAGCCTCATAGCGCAAAGCATCATCAGTTTGGTCATAATATACCCAGACGTGAAGATCATCGCTATAGGCTACTACCTCATTCATTTGTCGGTATCCTACTGTATCTCTCGGTGCCGACATTACCTATTCCTCCAAATATGCCCTTTTGGGAGTATTCCACAATCCTCCCAATAGCATACGGGCTTGCTTCCACCTTGTGTTCTCTAACATTGGATTCGGCATCAGAGGGTGGTTTTCCTCTTCATTGGCTAGGGGAGGATTTCTGGCAATGCTTGGCCAAACCATCTGTGCCGCCTGGATGTGAGTGGATATGGCACGATTAAAGTGATCCCAAAAAGCTGGAGACGAGAGGCTCCCCGGGATGAGCTAAGGGAGTGGGCACACATGGCAGATAGAAGATACGATCGGAGATTGGGCATCAGTACTGTGGGCCTGAGGGAGTGGCGGGACAACAACACTCCATATAACCGCTATGAAGCTACACCCTATGAGGCACTGGATGCACTATTTCAACGTTACAAGCTGACGAAGACAGACAAAGTAGTGGATTTCGGCTGTGGCAGGGGGCGGGTAGCTTTCTATATGCACAACAAGTTTCATGTGCCGGTGACGGGAATTGAAGCCCATGCGAAGACCTACGAAGAAGCCCTGGGAAACAAGCCCCGCTATAGGCAAAGGGCCAATCACATTAATGCCCCTATTCGCTTTAAATACGGACTTGCTGAGCATTATGAAGTGAAGCCTACTGACAACTGCTTCTACTTTTTTAACCCGTTTTCCGTGCAGATTTTCAAACAGGTGGTTGTCAATATTCTGCGGTCAGTGGAAAAACACAAGCGGCCTGTGGATATTGTCCTCTATTATCCCATGCCGGAGTATAAAGAGTTTCTAAGGAGCAGGACCCCCTTTCAATTGCTGAACAAGGTCAAAGTGCCGGGAGTCGATGATAAGAGAGAGAAGTTCTTGATCTACCGGTGGGATCCTCTTTTGACCGGATAAAGAGCAGAGTCTCTAGAACGGAGCAGGCGATCCTGTGGCTTATGCCCATCGAGGATCGCCTGCATAATGTTTAATGACCTTCCGAAACCTTTAACCTGCTCTTGCTCTCTTTCCTATCGGAGGGGACTTGGGCCATAGCCGGCTGTGATGGCATCGATCTCCGCTAGCTCCTCGGGCGAGAACTCCAAACTAGAGAGGGCAGCTACGTTTTCCTCCAGCTGGGAGACACGTGATGCTCCAACAAGTACACTGGTGATCTCCGGTAGCCTTAAGACCCAGGCGATGGCCATTTGGGCCAACGTCTGGCCTCGCCGGGCGGCAATGTCATTTAGAGCCCTTACTTTGGTCAGAACCTCCGGTGTAATTCGGGATTTAGCCCGCTCGCCCCAAAGTGCTCCAGCTCGGGAATCCTCCGGGATATCTCCGCTTAAGTACTTGCTAGTTAAGAGCCCCGCCCCCAGGGAACCAAAGGTGATGACCCCGGTGCCATTCCGCTTGGTATGGTCTAGAAGGTCCCACTCAATTCTCCGATCCAACATACTATAGTGAGGCTGATGGATCAGAATATGGGATAGCCCTCGGCGTTCCACCACTTTACAGGCTTCTTCGAAGTGTGCGCCGGAGAAGCTGCTCACTCCAACATAGAGGGCCTTACCTTGGCGGACTATTAGATCCAGGGCCTCCATGGTCTCCTCTAGGGGTGTGTGGGGATCGGGCCGATGGGCGTAGTAAATATCGACATAGTCAAGGCCGAGCCTTTGCAGTGATTGATCTAAGCTGGCGACTAAATACTTCTTAGATAGCCACTCACCATAGGGGCCTGGCCACATGCGCCATCCAGCTTTGGTGGAGATGATGAGCTCATCCCTGGGCATGCTCTTTAGAATGTTGCCTACCATGATCTCGGCATTGCCCGGAGGGACGCCATAGTTATTAGCCAAGTCAAAGTGGGTGATGCCTAGATCAAAGGCCCGGTAGAGGCAGGCTCTGGCTACATCTTCGCCTACATAGCTGCCATAGGTCTCGTATGCTCCCAGTGAGATGGCCGGTAGCATTAGGCCTGACCTGCCACAGCGGCGGTACTGCATGTTGTCGTAACGGGTCGGGGAAAACTCCATACAAGAAAACCTCCTTCTTCCAAACAAGCACCTTGCAGGATACATGGTAACCGATACTTGGCTGCGATGTTTGGATCTTGATAGATGCTTTGGTTCTATTTGTAAGATTTCTTCCATTTTACTGACTATCCTGCTTAGATAATCCTTTGCCTTTGGCAGCCTATGACTTGATCAGCTTCATAGGCCTTTTGGACTGGGGGATATTGCTAAAGCAAGGATGACTTTTGCCGATACAGATAATGGAAGATTGTATACGAGCATATTCCCACAGGCTCGAAGGGAAAGGTGATTGCATGGCAGGCATTCAGATCATGGGATTAGCTTCCGGCATAGATGTCAACGCAGCCATTGATAAACTATTGGCCCTAGAACGCATCCCTATAACCCGCATGGCAGAGCGGAAAAGCATTTATAAGCAGCAGCAGGATGCATGGCGGGACATCAATACTCGCTTATCAGCACTGGATACGAGGCTCACTGACTTAAGGCTTCCGTCTACTTTCCATGGGAGGGTGGCTACCTCTGCTGATGATAAGATCATCACTGCCACCGCCGGTAACTTGGCCATGGAGGGAATCTATGAGATCGAGATTGAGACAAAAGCCTTGGCCCAGCGCATAGCCTCCACGAAAGCCGTGGCAGATTATACTACCGAGGAAGCGGTGGTACTCACGGTGACTGTGGGTGCAGGTGATCCAACGGAGATTGCCATCGCTGCCGGCTTGGATTTATCTGCCATAGTAAAGACCATCAATGAGGCTAAGGCCGGTGTCAATGCCACGATTATCGGTGGCAGCCTAGTCTTGGAGAGTGCCGAGACAGGCACTAACAACTTGATACAGCTCGAAGATGGGGATAGTGGATTCCTTAACGCTTTAAACCTTTATGCATCCGAGGGTGAACCACAACTTAACACCATCCAACATGCCCAGGATGCTGAGTTGACGATAAACGGGATTAGGGTAACTAGCCATTCCAACAATGTCAAGGATGCCGTCCATGGGGTGACCTTTACCCTCAAAGATACCGGTA
>JAAYRF010000023.1 GCA_012518905.1 Bacillota bacterium
AGGGACGAGATCGAAAACGCCAAAGCGACCATCCCTCTGGTGGAGGCAGATTCCAGACTTGGCTGGGAGCCCAGTATGGAGTATATGACGGACAAGGGACATCTCCAGTGGAAGATCAAGCAAGTGGAAAGAGTCCTGGAGGAGGAAATACCGAAGTATAGGCGGATGTTGGCGCTATGTGATGTGTAGCCGTTGGCAATATGTGATCACTTGCCGGATTACCTCCTAGATGCCTCAATGCCCTCAGACTACATATTCCATGGCTTGGGTCTTAAGGCCACATCCTGTAAGCGGATAGGTATGGAACCTAATGCAGTGGGAGTCTATCCCTCGGATCATGTGGGATTAGTGGCTGAGTTTATGGTAGACAGTTAGTGGAACACCATGGTACCACGGGCTTCGCTTCCTTGGCGGGGCCCTTTTTGGTATCAGTAGTTACTAGCAGGAGATTAGAGATGCCTGCAGAATCAAAGAACTACAGTAGTCAGTATCTTGCCATTCTGTCAGTCATACGTAGCGCATAGGTAACACAAAAGGAGGGACGCCGCGGGTAATCAATTAAAACGCATGTTCATCGTTTTGCATATTCAACGACTAGCCAAGGAGGTTTATAGGATGCGCCGATGTCTTGGTGTCTTGTTGGTCTCCCTGTTGCTGCTTGCTTTGGCTGTGCCGGTTTTTGCCAAGAGTATCACCCTCAGTTACTGGACCCATGCGGATCGGAATCGTGAAGATTTGGAGAAGCGGCTGATTGAGGAATTCATGGCAGAAAACCCGGGTGTCACCATCATCTATGACGTGACAGGTGCTGGTGATCATCGGGAGCGCTTGCTGCCTGCTTTTGCTGCCGGTAGAGGACCAGCGGTGTGTTCGGTGCCTTCCCAATGGATTGCTCCCTTAATAAATAACGGAGCCGTAGCGCCTCTAGATGCTCAGGCCATGGGCTTTGCTAGCCAGCAAGATGTGATTGATACCTATGTGCCGGGATCCCTAGATTATGTCATCCACGATGGAGTGCTTTATGGAGTACCGCTAGAGGTTACCAACTGGAACCTGTTTATCAACAATGATCATTTTGAAGAAGCGGGGCTAGACCCTGCTAATGATGCACCTAAGACTTGGGAAGAACTCTTGGACGTATCCAGCAAGCTGGTAGTCCGCCGTGGCGATGTGTTGGAGCGGCGGGGATTTGACTTTAGATACGGTGAGATGGATGTCTGGTTTGAGCCGATGATCGAGCAAGCCGGTGGGGTAATCTTCAGTGACGATTACTCCAAGACCTTGATCAATTCCCCGGCCACTTTGCGGGTGTTAGAGTACTTCCGTGAGTTTGGCCCACGGGGCAGGAACTTAGGTGGACCGTCTTATGTGGCTGCTCATACCGCCTTCTATACTGACAAAGACTCTGTGGCAATGGCTTTATCCGGGTTGTATCAAGTGTTGCGCATCAAGCGAGCAGATGAGGAGCTATATGACAGCTTTACCATTGCGCCTTTACCTCGGTTTGAAGGCGCAATGGATGTAGGTAGTCGCATCTACATGCATTCCTACATGGTGAACCCCACCCTTTCCCCTGAAGAGCAGAAAATGGGATGGAAGTTCATCAGCTACCTTGCTGCCCACGGCGAGGACTACTTGGCAGCCAGCGGTTTGGTTCAGCCTCGGCTGGAGCTCACCGACACACCGACTTTTAAGGACCTTAAGTTCTCTCAACTCTTTATTGATGAGATGGTCAAGGGTCGCTATAGCGAGTATGTGCCTAACCGCAATCTGATTCTGGAAACCTATATATCAATGACGGAAGCGGCAATGCTGGAGACAACTGATTTACAGGACATTCTTAACGATGCCGAACGGACAATCAATGGTCACCTAATGGACTAAAGCCATTTGTGGGGTGCCTGGGTCCCGGCCTGGGCACCTTTAGTTGGGAGGGGTATTGGTGTGGCAATCAGTGAGACATAGGTTTAATCACAATTTCGTCCGCCGACTATGGGGCTTTATCTTTGTTTTGCCGGCAATTGTGTTCTTCCTGTGGTTTAGCATCTACCCCATGATTAGGGCCTTCTATATCAGCTTGACCAAGTATAATCTACTTAGCGCACCTCGCTATATTGGGCTGAACAACTACCGGAGCTTTATTGGTGATGAGTATTTCCTAAACTCCATGCGGGCTACTTTAACTTACGTGGTGGGCAGTGTTGTCCCCCTTTTGATTCTGTCGCTATTTTGTGCGTTTCTCTTACAGCGGTGGAAGTATTTTTCTAATACGATTACTATGATTCTCTATTCTCCCATGGTCATATCGGCAGTAGTGGCCTCCATAGTCTGGAAGCTACTTTTTCACCCTCTGGGTCTCGTAAATACCTTTACCCAAGCCGCGTGGGGCAAGACCTATCTTTGGCTCAGTGATAGGTCCGTGGTGCAATGGGCTATTATTATCGTTTCCCTTTGGAAAAGCCTTGGCTATTATACGATCTTGTGGCTGTCCGGTTTGAAAAGCATTCCCATCAGTTTCTACGAGGCGGCGGAGATCGACGGAGCCAGTGAATTTCAAAGACTAACCAAGATCAGCTTGCCCCTTCTAAGGCCTACCATGGCTTTCATCCTGGCCATATCTACTATCTCTGCCTTTAAGTCATTTGAGCTTCAGTATGTGCTAACCGAAGGCGGTCCCGCTGACGCCACTAATGTTATTGCCTTGTCTATTTACCGATTGGGTTTAAAGCACCTGCAGATGGGCAAGGCTTCAGCATTATCGGTGATCATGTTTTTCATCATCATGGTGCTGACCCTCATACAGCTGCGAGTTGTACGCGCTGATGAAGTCTCCTTTGAATAGGTGGTGATGGGTTTGAGGCTATGGCGTAGTCGCTTGGCTGATGTTCTAACTGGCGTGATTTTGGTCGGGCTTTGTATGCTGATGCTAATACCGTTTTTCTGGATGCTAAGTACGTCTTTGAAGCAAGCCGTAGAAGTCTATAGGGTGCCGATTCAGTGGATTCCTAGTTCTCCCCAATGGCAGAACTACCCAGAGGGTTTAGCGAGGCGGGACTTTGGTCGCTATTTCTTAAACAGTGCCATAGTAGCTGGGACTGTCACTGCCAGTACTCTGTTCTTCGCCTCTTTGGCCGGTTTTGGATTGGCCAAGTATGACTTTATCGGTAGGAATGTGATCTTCATCGGGATCTTGTCGACTTTGATGATCCCCTTCCAGGTGATCATGATTCCTGTATTCCTGTTAGTAAGAGATCTTGGTTGGCTCGATACATATACCGGTTTGATAGTACCCCAGGCGATGACCGCTTTTGGAGTATTTTTGGTGAGGCAGTATGTAATCACCTTGCCGGACAGCCTTCTGGATGCGGCCCGGATCGATGGAGCCAGTGAGCCGGGCATATTCTTCCGGATTGTCTTGCCCCTTTGTAAGCCGGTATTATCGGTGCTTGCCATTTTCACCTTCCGTTCTAGCTGGGATTCTTTACTTTGGCCTCTAATCGTGATCTCCACAGATCGGCTCCGTACGTTGCCCTTGGGCCTGAGTATGTTCATCTCTGATTACGATATAGAAGACCATCTCATGATGGCTGTAGCAGTTGCGGCTTCCATGCCTGTCTTTATCCTTTTTATGCTGGCACAAAGGTACTTCACCGAAGGGATTGCTATTAGTGGTATGAAAGGCTAGGCATAGGTGTGTGTTGAGCTGCGTTAGTTTGCTAGCCTAGATTGAAAAGGATTTCTTAAGGGCCTAGTCTCTCGGA
>JAAYRF010000173.1 GCA_012518905.1 Bacillota bacterium
CCGCCGCTTCCAGCCATCCTCTTTGGTCAAATTTACCCTTGGACTCCACGACCTTGGCCAAGTTAGGTTAGGGTGCCTCTGCAGCATCGCTATCTTGTTCTAAGATAAACTCCGCATAGGTGGGACCATAGACTACAGCTTCATCATTAGAAAGGTTAATAACTACCTTAGCTCCAGTAAGTACGCTGCCATCATCAGTCTCTATGCGAACATCCCCGGTGAGAACGGCTATCTCTTCTTCATCGTCATAATCGAGCTCATCAGCCCAGGCCTGTCGCTCAGGCTCCACCAGATGCACATTACCACGGGCCAATATGTGCTTGGCGCCCTCCTGCGCCTGCATCCAAGCTGACCATACTTCCAGCCTAGTTTTGACCTCTCCTTGTGTTTCGGTCTTTAGTTGCTTAAGATATACATCGCCTTCGAGAATGTATGTCTCCTGATCAAAATCCACATGCATGTTGGCTGCCATGGCATTCATGTCTTCCCGGATGACCGTTACATCGCCGCTCAGCTCAGCTGTATCATCGCCTTGATTGTATGTCATCTTCTTTGCTGTTAACTGGCTATCTTTGGCCAAAACCTCTACATATCCATTAGGAGGCTCTATGACGGCTACTTTTCTTTTTAGATCGAAAATACCGGCTTGGGCCTCCGGTGCGTCGGTGTGAATCCGGATCTTGATCAGGTCTTTATCCGTACCATCCTGACCATTGATATCATTACCTGCAGCTAGCAATGGCCCTTGCCCAAACACTCCCAGCAACATGATCAGAAAAAGTATACCGCCCACTAACCAAAGTCCCTGTCTTGATGCCCTGCTTACTACCTCCATAGTTCCTAACCCAGCCCCTTCCCTCAACATTCTCACCGCTCCCGGTCTTTTAATCCTGGCCATAGATGAGATGGCACCATCAGTCTTCCTCGGCATCGGCCCCACCAACAAGAAAGTCAATCTCCCCGGAGCCGATGAGATGCAGCTCTTCCGCTTTTCGATCATAAATAACCTGCTCCGATCTGATGGTGTGGTCTTCATCCCACATGACTACATCGCCCTGCAAGTACAAGCGGTCTGTCTTGACATGGGCCTCTAGCTGGCGGCTGGTGGCATTTAACCCATCAATGGTCAGCTGAGCCGGTACTGGTATAGTGATGATTTCGGTTTTCCCATCCCATTTGAGCTTCTGGCTTCGCAGCTCGAGCTCATCTGCCCGGGTGATGTTGATATCACCTTCCAGCTCAAAGTCATCCTGGGCTTCCAGCCAACTCCCAGCTTTAGCTGTGATTCTGTAGGCAGCATCATTTTCCTGGAAAATGAATCCTTCCTTCAGGTTTTCAAAGGTGACAAGGCCTGTCTCATCACTGCGTTTGACTTTATCAAAATAGAGCTGGTACTGCTTTTTCCCTTCCTTGCGCCCCACAAACTCCACTCCGGAAAACTGGATGGCAGGTTCATCAGCTTCCGGCGGGTGGGAGGGAAGACTTGTTGGGCCTTCCCGGGGCTGGCCCCAAGGTAGATAACCTGAGGCCATCAATATGAGGAAACCACTGGTTAGCAGAATCCCGATCACAAAGACCCATCTTAGCCATTTGGGCCAGTGAGACATAGCCTTCCCTCCCTCTAGTTGCCCTCAGCAGATCGTGATACTTGGGTAACTAAATCAGCGAGGCCGTCCACCCTAAAGTCCAGCTGCTCAGATCCCCCCATGGTGATCCTCGTTTGAGGAAAGGCATTGATGGAATACTCCAGCCATACCGCCTTACCTAGATGATCGTAGCGCAATCTAAGTTCCCGACAGTGCAAATCCAAGGCTAATACCGCACTACTGTTCGTCCATTCCTCTTTTGTACCGCTATATCCAGCCACATACTCAAATCTCCAGCGGTTGGGAAGGGTAATCTGTACCTGCCCATTGAGGTGATCCCACGTATTGTGGGTAAAATTATAGGTGGAGGCAAATCTCAGGAATAGATCGTCCCGGGGCATGAGGTTAATAACTCCCCGAACGCTTTTAAAGGCTTCGTCCTCGATACTATAGTTTGCCCCAACATTTAATTCGTATCTCTTATTGGGTCGAATATGCACCTGCCCTACCACATCGTTAAAGCTATGGGACCAAAAATCATAGCCTGTTCCAAGGCTAGCTCCAAAGGAAGCAGTCTGCCAGCTGATCTTGCCACTCAAGGTCTCTGAGTTCTTCATCTCATCAAAGAGAAAAGGAGACTCGCCAATTACCCACTGATCCTTGTAGGTAACCTCCAGGGTAAGAGGGTCTAGGGGGCGTACTACCAGCCGGGGTCGAGACAAAATAACCAACCGGGACATGTCTCTTATCGAAGCGTCTAAAGCCAAAACACCTTCCTGCTCACCGGTGTATGACAGGTTCCGATAACTATCTATTCCTATAGACCCATCGTAGGTTACATACGCCTTGGGGCCCCAGCTTAACCGTTTGCCGGCAATACCTCCCTCCAGCTGCAATTTGGTACCGGCCAGACCCGGCTTTTTGGGATAAGTCTCCCGATAATAACCAGCTTGTGCCTGCAGCTTCACTGGCAAGCGCCCTTGGAATAGACTCCAGTTGCGAGACTGCCAGGTGACTTCCGGCAGCCTCTCTAAAGTCTCCCATGTAAAGGATGTGTATTTCCGACCCCGCAAAGCAGGATGGACATCTCGCTGCAGCTTTAAGGTAAATTGATCCCGCAAGGCAGTGCGCTGTAGAACGTGATCATACAATAGGTAGCTGCCTTCTGTATCCCACGGCCCGAGCCTGAGACCGTGACCGGAACTAGACAACCGCCAGACATTGCTAAGCTCTTGGCGGTAACGCCAGTCAAGCTCTGTTTCTGTGTTAAGCTCTTCATCGACAAAACGTCGATGCTCACCCTTAATCGTATATGCTACGTTCTTGCTGCTATTAGTCAACCCAATCCTGGGGTGTAGCTGCCACTTATCATCCTCTAGACCTCGTTCTGGCTGAAGCCAATACTTAGTCCCAAGCTCTACCTTAAGGGTGGGGCTAAGACGCAAGGTCTGCTCCCAATCTCCTTCCCATGTAGTAATACCCATCTGGGGATTCTGCAGTCGATAGACAAGAACCTGGCCCTTACCGGCATCACCCTTATCGAAGTAGGTATGGCGGACACCGGTGCCAATGCCTTTTTTCTGCATATAGTCCAAGTGGATCTTACCATAGGATTCCGCGTCCTTGTAGTAATTGTAGGCCATCTTGACGAACCAGCCTTCACTGGGACTATACCCAACCTGAGGGAATTCAAAAGCGCTTTCCCCATCCAGGGGAATCACTAAATAGGGCCAGTAGAAAAGGGGAATCCGGCCTTCCCAATAGGAGACATCGCGAATAACCATCTTATTGCCGGGGTAGATCTCAAGCTCTCCGGCTCGCAGGTGAAAGTGGGGCTGGTCTAGATCACAGGTTGTAATACTGCCCCCAATGATGAAGATATCATCATCGACAGTTTCTATATCACCTCGAAGATATACATCACCTTTCAGCTCAGCACTAGTGAGCACAGCCCGAGCTTCATCGATCCTGGCTTTTTGCTCCTTGAAATCATACTGCAGGCTTTCACCTTGAATATGCTGACCCTCTCGCTCCATTTGCACATGGCCATCAAACCAAGCGAGACTCTCCTCGGCAAGATAGAGCAACTTATCGGCATACACAACCATATCCTGGTAGTGAACCTCGACACCATCCTGGGCGATAACTTCTTTACCGCCCCCCGCAATATGGATAAAACCCTCGGCTTTGACCTTAACCCGATCCTCACCGGAAGTGATTGGTGCCGAAGAGGCTATAGGGGCTGCTTCTGCATCAATATGGGAGACGTCAGCAGCATGGACCTGGGTTCGCGCCAATACCAACAATATGAGAGCAAACACTATCCATTGACAGGCGCGATACGCTCTGCCCGTTAGCATTTCCCAGTCCAACTGCCTCTCCCCCCTCACCGTACATCCTTGATAGATTTCGCTTGGGATGCGACCAATACCTGCTGCCGAAAAGAGGCAGCAATGCCGCCCGCCTAGCTGCCTATGGCCGTAAGCACTGCATTCTTAACATTCTGACCCACCATGGAGGTGCCCTGATTCTGGTTTTCCAGAATAGCCACAGCCCTATCTTTGTCTCCTACCTGAAGGTACCAAGTGGCCAATACTACATATAGATCACCAGTATCTAAATCAGGGTAGGCTAGTTCAAGATAAGGCTCCCGTTGCAGAGCCTGCTCTAGATCGGTGATGGCCATCTCGTATCTACCCTGCAGCGCCTTCACTCCTGCCAGTCCCACCTGGGCCAACCCAGTGGCACCTAAGGCCATGGCTTGCTCAAAATAGTCCTGGGCCCTAGCATCATCTCCCTGGGAATGCAGGTAAAACCATCCCCAAGCTATCTTTAGGGACTGAGCCTGGATAGGGTCTAGAGCATGTCTTTCTAAGTCATCTAGATACCGCCCAGCAGCCTCCCATTGACCTTGGATCATCTGTATTCTGGCGGCTTTTAGTAACTCATCGAAGGTTGTCAAGGCACCGGTAAATGTGATATCTAGCTTGACACCTTGGATACCAACTTGTACAGATTTCTCCCACTTATAGTTAAGCTTGGTCTTAGGGTCCTGAAAAGAGACGCTGATTTGCTGGGGTCCCAAAGCAATACCACTGATCTCAAAGGTGCCTGTGGCCGAAGTTGCCACCGTCCTGGTTCTACCGGATATAGTAACCAGTATCTCTTGATTGGCCAAGAGTTGGCCATCGCAATATACGGTAGCTTTGATAAATCCTTTAGGGCCGCATCCAGCAGCCAAGACGATCAGCAGGCCAAGCATCAATGCTAACTTTAGCCAATCTCGGTGCGCCTTAAGCTTTTTCTCCATCGTACTATTGGTTTTTCTTTCTCTTATACAGCCTCTGTCTATCACGTATAACCCCTCCTACCGAACTAAAAATCCTAGCCCAGCTCACCTAGGGCTGATTGTCTTGCGGAGAGTGATCTCTTGGCCGTTTATTGAACCAGTAACCTGCAAGAGAACTGGACTGCCCCCTAGGGCCTTAAGGTCAAAGGGCAGTGTCAAATATAGGCCTTGCTGGGGCCAGCTTTGCCCTATGATCAGATTATCTTGACGCCCCATACCACTTACCTCTATAGTGGGCGGGTCGTCTAGTCCGGCTGAGGCCTTGATCAAGACAGCATAACGTTCGGGCAGCAGAAGATCAGGTATGATGGTGGCCTCCATTGCCGTTGTGGGCATAGTTGCCTTCGAGATCTCTATGTCAACTGAAGTATCATCACCGGTATTGGCCACAACCAGGATTGATTCCGTCACCTGAGCTTTTGGATCTCCTTCATAGTGCAATTCATTGCCGTTTTCTGTTAACTCTCGCACCCGCCATTTACCGTCAATGCCCTTCTCAACCAGGCGAGCGGCAAGTCCAGGTTGAGCCCTTAGCTTAATCGATAGGCCACCCTTGTCCCTATCATCTATGCGCCAGTAGCGAATACCGAAGTGAGCGAGTCCGAAGGAACCTTTGGCTAAAGGAGGAAATGCCGCAACATCCAGACCTGTAGAGATATCACTGTAGCCGAAGCGGCCGCCGGGTAAATCGAAAGCATTGGCTACAGCCCAATCAGCCAAGACTGCATCCAGGGTAGTATCATAACCTCTTAGGTACTCTGCCAGTGCCTCTAGCCGATTACCCCTGGGATCCTGGAAAAGACGGCGTAAGTGGCCTTGGCTGTAATTCTGGGATAGATAGAGCATATATGCATAGGCAGCGCCGTAATCTTCGTAACGCTGCTTCCATTCAACTAAACATGTGCTATTGTAAGCGCGCAGAAAGGCGTGGATAGAGCCAAAATCCCAATACTTAAACTGGCCACTTACTCTTCCCACCATATACGTCCCATACATGGCCATGCCTTCGGTGAACCAGATGTTATCGGGAGAGTAGTTCCAGTTGTAGTTCCACTGGACCAGGTGGGTAAACTCATGGGCAATAGCCTGCAACACAACGTCCAGCCCGTACCTTAGCATTCGAGAGTTGATATAGATCATCTCCCGCTCGTTGCTACTGCTCATCCATTTGTTAGAGTACTGATTGCGGGAATCAAAGTAGCCACTGATGTGGTCTGCATCTAGATCTGTGATCAGGAGCGTGATTTGACCATTGTCATCAATATCTGATTCTTCGCCGAAGTAATCATGGATGATGGGGTAGATGAGTTCTTCAAACTCTCTGGATATTGAATCGATGATCGATTCGGATACAGAGGCCCCTGTTTCTACATAGATGTTTAAAGGCCCACTGGCTCCCTGTGTACTGGGATAACGTAGATTAGCAGTTACCTCCCGGATTCCGCTGTCACTAAAGCGAGTGACATAGAACTCCTCCTGGAGTGGCAAGGTGGTAACCGATTTGCCCAGAAGGGAAAAGGCCACAGTGCTTACCTGGGAACTGGCCAAAGGAGCGTTGGTTCGCACAGGTGGCAAGAGAGGGGTGCCGCTGACAGGATGGGGATACGCTAGCCCCACTGCCGGAAGACTGAGGAGTACAGCAAAAACAATGACCAACCAGATTGGTAAGTGCTTACTATACGACATTAAAGGGATGGCCTCCTTTGGGAACTAGGCATTCCCTGCCTGTGGTAAACCATCCCTGGTGCGTCTTCTACATAAATCTAATTCTAATATCTAGGGCTACCGATTCCATACCAATAGCCCCAGCCCTAGCGAGCTAAATAATAGGTTGCTCAACCAGGCAGCCAAAAGAGGGGGTAATACACCGTTGGCCCCCAATGAACGGGCAATGGAAGTTGCCACGTAGTACAAGAACATAATAACCAAACTGATGACAACACCGAACATCTTGCCCCCCCGGCCAAAGTGAAAGCATAGCGGTGCACCTAGAAAAACGAAGACTAGGCTGGCCAAGGGTAGCCCCAATTTCAGGTGATAATCAACGACAAAGTCGTTGACCTGTAGACCGCTTTGCTGAAACAGATCGATGTATTCACCTAGTTCTTGGCGACTCATTTCACTGGTCGTCTTTTGCTGTCCGAAGAATTTCTCCGGTTTGCCGGTCAAGGGAAGCTCCATATGCTCGAAGCGTACCTGACTCTTAACAAAACCATTTTCATCCAGCTCTTGGACTGTACCATCTTCTAGCCGCCACACATTGTCTCCATACTGCCCGGTGGCAGCTGTGATTAACCGAGGATATGGCGCTTCTTTTACATCATAGACCATTACCTTATACAGCTCTTTGTTACGGCTATCAACTTTTTCGATATAAAAGAAGCGGTCATCAGGATCCCTAAAAAACACTTGTTCTTCTACGGAAGGCGGGGCTTCGCCAAACACAATCTGGCGAACGAGATTGGCTTCCTTATGATTCATATCAGGCACGATCTTCTCATTGGCCAAATAGACTATTCCACTTACAAAGGCACCCAAAACCAAAAGGGGCACTACAATCCTAAATGCGCTTAGTCCCGCCATTCGCATGATAGTAAGCTCACTATCCTTGGCCAAACGCCCCAAGGCTAAAAGTGTTGCAAATAGCATGGCCAACGGCAAAGTCAAGACTATAATCGAAGGCAGTTTGTATGCAAGCAGGCGAAGGACCGTAGCTACGGCCACCTTTTTGATGAATATCAGATCCATCAGTTCAAAGAGGTAGCCGCTGAGGAGAATAATTGTGAAGCCCCCGATGCACAGCAAGAAGGGACCAAGTACTTCTTGAAGCACATAGCGATCTAGTATTGAGAGCAAACCACTCCCCATAACTCGCTTTGACTCTCTAGAGGAAGGCGCTCTGCACCTTCCCCTAGCTTCTTGTGCCCCTTGACGAGTGAATGGAGGGTCGGGGTGCCCTTCATGGCCAACTATAGCTTTGCTAATTCTAGAACCGCCAGGTGATACCCATGGTATGGATCCCATGGTAGTCACCACCGAGATATGCGTATTCCATTCGCCAGCTGGCAATATCTATCCCCGCTCCCCACGTCCAGGCTTCCCAGGCGTTATCGATGCCCCTTTGTAATCCAGCCCTAAGTGCAAGGCCTTGAGGTAACCGATACTCACCACCTAAGCAAACCCTTCTAGAGCCTAAACGGTTCAGCACATCATGTCCATCTAGGGCTAGAGTAAGGGCCTTGTCGGGCTGAAAAGCTAACCCTACCAACATGTTACCTCGAGCTTCTTTGCCACCATCATCGTCCTTTAGAATCCCGTACACATCGCCCATGGTGATGCCTGCCTGCAGTGTGTTAGATAATCTCATCATACCCGCTATGTCTCCGGTCCACCGACCAACTGAAGTCTTGGAACCCGGCTCCCGCCGCCTTTGATAGCATATGCTACCACCTAATACGACCTGATTGCTTACAGATTTGGCTAAGGCATAGGAGAAATCATGGCTGTCTGTGTAAAGCACCCCGTCAGGGTAAGCAACGGGATCCAGTCTGCCATAGTACCAAGATAACGCTCCTGCACCATACCCACTATCAGGTTCTACATAGCTGACAAAACCCTCGTAACTATCAGCCTGCTCTGCATGAAATGCCAGAGTAGTTGCTACCATTGGTGTCTTAACCTGCAAAAGACCGGCAGGATTCCAAAACACCGCAGCTGCGTCATCGGCAACCGCTGTATAGGCCCCGCCCATTCCCAGAGCTCTAGTGCCGCTAAAGGCCCTTGCGGTCTCGCCCAAACAAGCGAGGCAAACCCCAACACAGACAACCAGAAGCAATCCCCAGATTCGGCTTCCTTTTCTAAATGGACATCCCAAAATAGTAGCCCTCCTTTGCCACCCCTTCTAGGCACTCATCAGAACAAGGCAAACACTGGGTCTAGGTTACAGGGGCATCCTAAAGCTGACACCCAAGATGACTGTCTTTAGATCTTCAGCGGCCAGCTTGACTCGGATCTCCGGCGTAAGGAGCACTTCCGCTCCCAAGTTAAAACCGCCTTTGACATACTCAGCAGCCAGTAGTGTAGCAGGTAGACCAGTACTTTTGAATCCAGAATCCACGGATACCGTGTTAAGCATCTTGCTTACGCCTAGGAAAAGGCCTTCGTAGCCTTTGGTCCCCACGCCTACATGGCCTCTAAGACCTGCCCTGGAGAGTCGCTTGCTCGCCACCATATAAAGTGATTCATCGCATATTCCCACCGCCAAGCCTGGTAGGTTGTTACTTTCCTTAACCAAAACAGCCTTGCCATGGAGCCCCAAAATAGAATGCGACCCACCGGAAAAAACACCCAGCTCAATGTTGTCCGCTATGCCATACACTACACTACCAACGCCCTTACCACCATCAAGGTGATAGGCCAGACCAAGCTCACCAGCGGGTAGCCCGTCCGCAGTGGGAACCTTTAGTAGACCTGTAGGACCTTTAACGGTGGTGCCAGCAGCTGCCCCCACAGAAAAAGTCAGAAGAATAACCAAACAAGACAGCCATAGCAGTGTTCTTTTCATAAATTTGCCTCCTAATAGTGCCACATGTATTTTCATAGCTGCCGGGGGGTCCCGTAAGACTACGCCGCCGCCCTTCCCTCAAAACCATATGGGCTTTCTATTCGCTAGTAAAGTAGGGTTTTCCTGTCGTTCGACCCCTAGGTAAATATTCCATGGGACTACCCTATTCATGCTGGGAAAACTTGCCCACGTCCGTTCTGCCAGCATCTTCACGGGTTTCACTGGTCTCGAGTTCATCGATGCCTAGGCTGCTCAAGCGCCTTTCCAATTCCTGTACCCGTTGGAAAAGTTCGGGTAACTTACGCTGTCTGGCGATGACCCGCATATTTTCCAGATGAGGTCGGGCGGGAAATCCCGATACATAAGAACCAGCAGGAAGATCCCCGGCAACTAAACCCCTGGCAGCCACTACGCAATCGTCGCCCACGGTCAGGTGTCCCGCTATACCAGATTGTCCTGCAAGTATTACCCGATCCCCAACGATGACGCTTCCGGAGATCCCGGTCATAGCGACGATGAGGCAGTTCTCTCCTAGCTTTACATTATGTCCCACCTGGACAAGATTGCCGATCTTAGTACCCCGACCGATAATCGTTGACCCGCAGGTACCTCTTTCCACAGCTGTATTGGTGCCAATTTCAACATCGTCCTCGATGACGACGGTACCAATATGATGGACTTTTACATGGCCGCTCGGCAGTGTCACGAAACCAAAGCCATCATCGCCAATAACAGCCCCCGCGTGGATGATGACTCTACTGCCGATCTGAAGTCGTTCCCGTATGACAACATTGGGATATATAAGACAGTCATCTCCCAAGGTAGTATGTGCACCTATGTAAACACCACCCATGATCACGGTGCCCTTGCCGATCTTTACTCCTTCTCCGATGATTACCTTAGGGCCAATGGCAACGCCTTCGTCGATCTGTGCGGTTGCGTGGACTACAGCGGTTCCATCAATACCTGGTATCACATCGGGAGCCCAGGCGAATGCCTTCAGCACCTGGGCAAAGGCCAATCTAGGATTGGATACCTTGATGTGAGGCCGCCCCACATCCTCGGAATCTCGGGGCACCAACAATGCTCCTGCCTTAGTAGTATCTCGATACTTGGCAAGCACCCTCAAGTTCTCTGCGAAACTAATCTCCTGGGCACCGGCCTCGTCTATGGGCGCAACCCCCTCCACCACCACTTGGGCATCACCGAACAACTCTCCCCCAACAAGGTCAGCTAACTCTCCCAATCTGCGCATCTTTTCAACCCCTGTCTTTCGGTTTTCATACGCAAAATAGCGAACCGGCTTCCCCGATTCGCTAGCTATACCCGGCACTGATTGATCACTGCTAGATCTACTTCAGCGCCTTAACGACATCGCCAGTGACATCCGTGCCACCATATCTGATACTTTCCTTGTATGCCACCACATTTATATTCTTTTCTTTCGCGATGGCTGCCAGCGCCTCATCGATTTCTTTCTCCAGTTTGCCCTCTAGTTCCTGCTTCAAGCTCAGGTACTCAGCCATAAGTTCCTTTTCCCTTGCCTTACGACTCTCTTCATCCAAATTTGTCTTCTCTTCCTCGAGTCGATCTTGCAGTTCGCTATACTTATCGGCTAGCTGCTTCTCGTAGCGCTGAGCCAAAGGACTCTGGGCAACCACTCTACCTAGATCGATAACACCTACGCTGCCTGCAGGCTCCCTTAATGACCAAGCGGTCCCAGCAATCAGCGCTACTAGGGCAATGGCTCCCGCCACTACCCACCACGGGGTTTTTGACATATCCATTCCTCCATCCCTCTCTCTACGCCTTACCCCGTAGTATATCCAATACTTCCCGGGTTAAGTCTATCCCTCTAGCCTGGGTCAGCCTCTTATCCAATACCAACGCTACGTTCTTGCTTCTAGCGACTTGCTCAATTCTGCTCTGTAAGTCCTCTTCCATCTCTTCTACCAACTTCTCTCGACGAGCCAGCAAAGCATCCATGTCATTTTCCCACTGCCTCTTTGCTTGGAAAAGCTCCTGGTCAGGGCTACCTACGCTGGCCGTATTCAGTTCAAAATCTCTGGTCTTGAATCGCTCAAGGAAATGATCCTCTATGCTGTTGGACACTGTTGATCCCAATATGCCAGGCTCCAGCCGATAGGTTCGGGACATTATCCCTAATAAAAGCTCCTCTTCGTATGACTGAGCTTTATGCGTGGCGGTAGCTTCCGCCTCCAGGATCTCCTTTTCCAGCTTGCGCAATGTATTTTCCTGAAGCTCATCCGCCCTGTTTTCAAATTGCGCTTGCAGCCTGGCAATCTCCCTCATCCGTACTTCTGCTTCCGACTTCGTCAAAGGCAATAAGGCTAGCTCCACCTGAAGATCCAGTATGGCTTTTTGGGACTCACGCTGTAACTGGGCAATCTGCTCCTTTAGATCCTTACCCAACTCTGCTTCCCGCTTGTCTAGATTCTCAGTCGTCTCTTGGCGCAAGCTGTCAAGATATCCTACTCGCTGCTCCTTAGCTTTTTCCCAAAGAACTGCTTCTTCGATTAACCGCCCTAACTCGGGATTGGCCGCCCCTCCCATTTCTATTAGCAGTGGCGATATGACTCCATCGGCCTTGGCCTGCTGCATCAAGAGCCATATATACTCCTGCCACTGCCTTGCTCGAATCGAGATCTGTTCGTCGATAGCCGCCAGTTGACTATGTCCGGGATGATGCTCCACCAAAAGCGACATATCTACTAGGCCTAACCGGTGGGACGCTGGGGTTTGATCACAGGGTGCTGCTATCGCAATCAGCCTAGATACTCCCCGGCCATCGGGAATAAAGCATAGCACCATTGCCAACAAAATGCAGATCATAAAGGCCATAGGTTGCCAGCTTACCCTCCACCGACGATAATAATCTCGAACATTTGCCAGTAGCAACACTCATCTCCCCCTTCCCACAAGAAGATCCTGGCGCAAATAGACAAAAATTAGGGCGAAGACATCGCCTCCGCCCTCTTTCCTTTCGGTCGTTTAGCCCCTAGTCTTACTTATTGGTCTTGGGCTAGGTCCTGTAAGATTGCGTCGGTAAGATCCACCCCGCCATATACAACTAATCCATAGGTGTTATCCAATACCAAAGTGATTCCCCGGGCCTGTGCAACTTTCTCGATACTGACCTTGATCTGGCCCAAGAGAGGAGAGATAAGCTCTTGCTTTTTCTGATCCAGCACAGCCTGGTGCTTATTGAGCAGAGCCTGGGCTTCCTCTAACTTCTTGTTCTCATCGCCATCGGGCAACTTGGCAATCTCTGCGTCTAGTTCTTTCTGCAATCTATCGGTCTCCTGGGATAACGGCTCCATAACCATGGGCTCCACGAACTCCTTTACTAACCGGTCAGAATCAATATAGCCAATCATGGTGTCTTGCTGAGCACGGCCAAAAGACCAAGACGCCCCTAGGGCGATCATTACCAATAGTGCTGCTACTCCCCCAATGACGGTGATGCGGTTCTTACCAGAGAAATACTTAATCAAATCAGTTCCTCCTTTTCCCCAACAAACATGTATACAAAGCAACTGGGTGCATGTGAGTCCATAAACACACGCACCCATTATATCAACGGTCTAGGGCTCCGGCAACAATCAATCTCACTCTACCTTGCCAGATACTGTCATAGGTCAAATGGGCGTCGGCCTCGCCATGTTCCTGTGTGGGATGCTAGAATGTCTGCCCAAGACTAAAGTACGCGCGGCCACCATCCTCACCGATGCCGTAGTCAACACGGATAACACCGATGGGAGTGTCCAATCTTACTCCCACACCATAGCCAGCATGAAGATCACCAAGACTCATGCTGCCTTCTCTTTCCCAAGCATTACCAGCATCAACGAAGACAACTCCTTGGATGGCTTTCATCACTGGAAAGCGGTACTCACCATTGAGAAGTAAGGCTTTTTCGCCAATAAACTCTCCATAGCGATAGCCCCTCACAGTCTCCGAGCCACCCATGAAGAACTGCTCCTGCAAAGGAGCATCTCCATTGATCAGACCGGTATTTACCCTAAAAGCCACACTCTGTCCGTTGCTGCCGACTTGAAGATACTTGCTGAAATCGGCCTCATATTTCATAAAGTCATAGTCCCCACCTAAGAGATAGCCACCCATCTCCGCCGATAAACGGTACTTCATACCCGTGGTGGGGAAAAACGGATGGTCGGTGGTATTGGTCACAGTCTGTAATCGGAGACTTCGGGTACTGCCGTCTTTCCCTTCGAAGCGCTCCGGTGCCTTACTCTTCTCCTCATCTAGATCGAACGTCGTATTTTCGATCTTGAGTCGCAAAGAGGCATTGGTAGTATCGTTCAGGGGCTGACCTAAGGTGATGTCACCACCGGTGCGCCGTTGGTCATAGATATTCTCATACTTTTCCCCCGCCGGGTCTTTATATATCTGACGGCGCTCGCGACTTAGACGGTTGTATAAGTTGAAGCCCATGAACATGCCGTTTTCGTTGACATAAGGCTCAAAAAACCCAACATCATAGTTGTTTCTCTGTTTACCAAACTCCCAGCGGACGTTAACTCGTTCGCCTCGGCCAAGGAAGTTCTGATCCTCAACTTCTACATATCCGATGAAGCCTTCATTGCTGGAGTATCCTGCTCCCCCAGTGAAGACTCCCGTCTTACGCTCAGTAACTGATACTACTAGATTCACCTTGTCGGGGTCGTCAGTGTCTTGAAAATCTCGACCGACTTCATCGAAATGCCCCAACATTAGTATCCGGCGTAGACCCTGGTTAATTACTTTCATGTTCAGAACATCACCGGGTTCAACTTTGAGCTCCCTGCGAATGACATAGTCTTTAGTCTTATTATTGCCAGTGATCATAATATCCGCAATACGAGTCTCGTGGATGATGATCCGCACTTCGCCGGAGGGGTTAACAACTACATCTTCTACTCGTACAGGAGTGCCGTATTCGTCAAAGGCTTTATCAACCAGCACCATGACGTCTTCCTTTAGCTCCTCCAGGTTCAAAACCCGTCCAGGACGGGTGCTCATATACCCTTGTAGTTCTTCGGTGGGCAAGACATCATTGACGATCTGTACCTGCGTCACTACTGGATTCTCAACTACCCGAAAAACAACTTGTAGGCCTTTTGGGCCCTCGCCAAAACTTGCCCTCACATCATAAAAGTATCCTGTCTGGGCTATAGCCTGTAGGTCGCTTTGCACTCTTTCTTCAGTGATAGGCTCTCCCACCACAGTATGGGTGATGCTTTCTTGGACTTTGGCCTTGTCCACCCGATGGCAACCTTCAATCACAATCTCGCCTGCCAGTGGATAATCGGCTTCGCCTCCCTCCGCTGCCCCGATGCCAGACAGACCCAGCATCAGGCAGAGGGTAAGCATAACCCCCGTTATAATCTTCTGCTGCATTCTCCTCCGCAATCCCTTTGCCCTCCTCACACAACTTCACTTCCATGGCGACGACAACCCTGACTCCCTCACTTCACCGTTATTTCGACTAAGGAACCATTGAATCCTTCCCGCTTCTCTGGAGCAAATAGTGCTAAGGCTACCTATACTAACTCCTCGGTGCTAAAGCTACCTCATATGCCAGAGATTGGTATGTTACTAGTTAGTGTGGCGCATATTGCGGGTTTTATACTACATAGAATAGAAAACCCAGAGGCAGGTCCTCTGGGATGGAAAAGCTAAACGGCAGTTCAATGCTCAGAGGGTTCTGGCTTCTGGTGCCATGTATTTGGCAAAGACTCATCCACATCATTCAAGGGCTCTGCTTCTGTATCCTCTGTGCCCTCCTCTAATTCCTCTAGCTCTTCATCACTGCTTTCCTCTGCATGTTCGTCTGGGGCGGCAATAGCAATCTCAAAACTCGTCTGGCCCTCAATGACATACCTGGTAGGCAGCGTAACTCGAACAGGCTCCGTCTCATTTTCATTCCATAGCGATGTACTTGCTCCCTCCTTGCCATTTTTCTCGCCGCTAGACTGTGATGCGCTACCATCGGTCTCAGTGGATGCCGGAGCTGGGAGGGGCTCTAGAACGTAGGTATCGTAATATGGAATATACTCCATGACTATCTCGTGGTTCTTCTCCCTATCCAAAACGGTCTCGAGAAGCTTTTCCAGGCTATCGGCGCTGGTAGGGGGGCTTATGATCTCATCTTCTATCTTCTTTGCTTCTTGGTGATCAGTATCATGGAAAGGAGTAATATCTGGATATAGATACCCTAAGCCACCGCCCCTAACCGTGACATGTATTGCGCCAGGTTGTGCTGATTCAGGGATAGCCAAGCGCAGGATTTTCGTCTCCCGCTGCCCTCGATATGGCCTAATGACTACCTCTACGTCTACCACATCACCGGGTCTGGCCTCAGCGACAGTAGGCATAGCTTTCTCAATGGCGGCTGTTAGCCGTCCTGATTCGATTTGGGCGGTAAGCTCTACGGTCTCTAGTTTCACAGTCTGAAACTCGTTATCATTTACCAGCTGCAGTGTCTCTAGCATCTCTGCCAAGGACACAGCCGATATGTCAAGGGAGTTAAAAAACATATTGTCCCTCACAATTGGACGGGGCAATCCCTGGCCGTTCATCTGATAAACAATCCGGGAAGTACCAGGACCTATGCGATCAATACCCTGATCAAGCCCTTGCAAAGCTGCGGCCGACACCAAAGATACAATGAGCCCGGGTTCGTTGGCGATTTCAGCTTGCAGCTCTCGGGTGGTACGCAGATCTCTATCTGTCACCTTGACCCGCAGCTGAACTGTATCTGGTACTCTGCCTAGCTGCCCGGCTACACCTGCACCTCTATCTTGAGTCAACGTGCCTACAGTTTTCAAAGGAGCAGCTAGCTTGAAGGGCATACTCAAGTTATCAATGGTTGTATGAACATAGGCCGTAGACACCAGCAGATTGACCGAGCCCCGGTTCATAAAGGGGTGACCAAACCCCACAAACCCGTTCCCATCTCTAAAGGTGACGGTGCCCAAGGCCATAGCCGTAACGTCTCCTTGTATCAGTTGGATCCCGAAGGCACTCCCAGGCTCTATTTCCACCGCAGCCATTTCACCATCGCCGGGAAACACTCCGGCGGATCCAGCGGCTCCGACGGTGGTCATACCCAGTGGCTCCAGGGAAGTTGCTAATCGCTGTCTAGCCCTTTCATTCAAGCCACCTACCAAAAGTGCCGTGCTGGCAGGGGTCACGTATAAGCAACCATCTTCATACCTTACTTTATCCTCAATGCCATTACCCATGGCAATATTCAGTTTCTCGATGGGATAGTCTCCGATTAATCTCTGTCTTGCTCCACCATCAGCCCAGTGCCAAACACCATAGGAAGTCTGCTCCAAAGCTATGTCCTTGTTCATCTGCAGAAGCTTCAGCATTGGCTCAATGGGAGTGATCATGCCCAATCGGTGGTCGGTTAGATCGAAAGTATAGCTAATGGCCCCTAGCAGCTTGCCATCGATGTAAACAGGACTTCCGGACATGCCGGAAGCGATACCGCCCATACTGTCTATGAGATCGCCGCTTACTCGCACCAGTACCAGGTGCTTGACATATTGCTGGGCTGCCAATATTCCAAGGATCTCTACATCGAAGTCTTCGATCTTGGTGCCCTTAGCCACCGTTTTGCCTATACCCTTCATCCCCGGGCGCAAATCCCCTAAGGAATACGGCTCCACCAAAGAGGCTCCAGCCTCAGCAATGGGGACTATATCGGCTAAGCACTGTCCCTCGCCAGCTAGAAGCATGAACCCCAGAACTAGTGCAAGAAGTAGTGCCACATCCCGCTTCTGTCTTCTCAACAACAAAACCTCGCCTTCTCCAATTGCAGCTCGCCTAACGGACTCCCCCGTCGGCCCAAACCAATATGGCGTTACTAACCGGTCTCGGCACTCCATCCGACGGAGCGTTTAGAACGATGCCCCGTACCACCATGGTGGAGGAGCCCCCACCATCAAGGTTCATAGCCTCTATCGCCCCAAGCTCCCGCATCAGCTCTGCTGCTTCTGCTAAAGTCATGCCGATGCTGATGTTATTTTGTCTACCGTTTACTGTCACCAGCAAGAGTTCTCCTCTTTCTGTGACTCCTAAAGCAGTTCTAGGCGCTCTTCCTTGGGTAATATCTGCTTGGAACCGCTCCTGTTCAGCCGTGATGTCGACCTGACCTTGTCGCAGAAGTCGAGGACCTCCTCCAACTGCATGCACAACTCCTTGCTCCAGCCAATTCGGCTGTAAGGACCAGCTGGCATCTATATAATCCCCAATTTCCAGGTTGCGTAACCAATGGGCAGCTTTTCCATGACCGGATATAACGTATCCACCAGGTGGAATCTTAGCATTACCCTGGACGTGCCCAGTAACGTAATTCCCTTGAATTAGTACTTCCCAACCGTAGTTGTTTGTCCCAGTGGTCGTACCATGCTCCGCGGTGTAAATAATCAGCTCATCTGCTAACCGGCGGCGGTTCACCCCGTCGATCTCCCAGGTTGCCTCGGACCAAGATCCTACTTCCAAATGCCTCTTCTGCCCACCAGATTCTTCATGGGCCCCCAGGGCAGCCCTGCGAACCTCACCGGTGATAGCCACGTTATCAATGATTACAGTCCCGTTTTCTGTTAGCCCCGCGGCAGTCCTGTTCAAGTAGGGAGGGCTAACTAACTTTCCATCAATCATGATCATCCCCAGGGGGCTGCCATCGGAAGCAAAGTATATACCATTAACAGCAGCTATGGCCCCGTGTCTTGCGGCAAGCTGGTGCACTGCCTCCTTGCCATTAGCAGCCATAGCAGGACGCACTCTAACCCCTGGCTCTCGTAAATCGATTCTCATATAATTGACAAAAAGCGGCCCGTTGGGCGTATCCTTTCGCCAATGCCCATAGGCAAGGCCCGGTACCACATGGGTCTCAAACCCATCTCGGAACTCCTTTTTTGACTCGACCAAAAGCCTTTTACCTTGGCTAACCCGGAAAGCTAAAGGGTCTGGCACCTTGTGCCTCAAAGAGAGCACCACCCGCACTCCCTCACCCAATGCAGCAGAATAAGGTGAGACAGTCACCTTGTACAAAACTGAATCACTTACTGTCTCTTCAGTATAGAAGCCTGCGCCGTTGACCCCCGGCAAGTCTATGGTGATCTCGTTGGTTGTCTCCGAGTAGTCAAGGGCGTACCGGACCGGTTCGGTGAACTTAAAGTCGGCAACGATTTTGTCGTCGGTAACAAAATAGACGAAGCTTTCCAGTGAGCAGGAAGCTGCCGCTGCTGCATTCGCCAATACTTGTCCACCGGATCCTAGGCAGAGGATAACAAACAGTGCCATAACTGCCTTGAACTTGCCTTTACCGGCAGTACTTCGCACAGTAACAATTCCATCCACTCCATCGCCCTCCAATCTAATGGTTAATTCCGTATTCGTAGGGCAAATCCTGCAGGAATGTATCTTAGATATACATGACGAGCCCCTCCAAAAATTACAATGGCTCGCAGGATAGGACGGAGATCCCTATATAGGAAATGGGGATGGACAACATCCCATCCCCAAAAATACTTTGGCTTTGATACTAACAAACTAGAAGCTCACCTTCAACTCGATATATAGCTCGCTATCCATCTCGGACACAATGTTAGCTGCGCCCTCCACTTTGCTCACATGTCTCCACCCAAGGAAGGCATCAACCGCATCTGATAAGGATAAGCACAGTTCGGGATTGACCATATAGCTACCATTTGTAAGATCGTAGATGCCCCCAACTTTGCCGCTGTGGATAACGGCCAGATCATTTTCTAAGCCCAGCATAATGTAGTTATGGGCCGTGCCCCGGTTTCCCTGGCGAAGGTATTGAGCCGCTATTAGCGGACCGTTAGGCAAACCATAATCTCCTCCCACTGCCCAATCGACATAGTCAGACCCTTCTCTTGGGCTAGTATAAGCCGCTTCTAGCCAAAGGCCCAAATCCCCGATGCTCGTGGCAAAATCGGCGCCGAAAACTTCCACATCCCGATAATACCCCTGGGGACCTGTCGGTCTTCTGCGCAGGTGGGGCATGGATTCCCAACCGGAAAAGTACATAAGGGAGAAATCCATACCCGCTACACCCATGGCTCCGAGCTTGATGGCCCACTGGCCCTCGTCTTCCGGCCGTATGACCGGAATATGGTGGTTTTGTGGAATTACGTCTACAGCAGGTCGAAAGAAGGGGACATACACCCCTGTCAAAGCCAAGATCGATCCCCAATAGTATTCTCCCTTGATGGCCCAAACGGAAAGTTTGTCTTTGGTGGGATTAGAGATATCCACAGGATTGATGATGTCGGTGGGGTTGAAGCCCATGGCCGTTCCCCAGCTTATCCTTTGCTTTCCAAGTCTAAGGTCGAAATCTTGACCGTAGTAATCCACATATCCTTGATCTAGCTCTATATCCAAGGCCTGATCCCCGGTCATCCTGCCTTTGGCCTTAAGAGATGTCGTCAGGGCCGTGGAAGGAGTGCGGTGCCCGATATCCAAGTAGAGGGTACTATCGCCGTCAATCTCCACGGGATCATGATCTAAATGCCCCACTAGTCTGCTCTCCCATTTCCCCCCCATGGAAGGTCCTTCTGCATAAGCTGCACCTGACAGCAGGAGTATACTGACGAAAGCCAGGAGCAATCGATGCTGAAAACCTAACCTCATCAACTCACCTTCTCCTTTCCAAACTACGGGTAGTAAAGATACTGTCGTCGATCTCAACCTGGAACTCAACGTCAGTGATTTCTAGAATAGTCTTGGTCTGAGTCTGTATATTCTGCATCTCCATTCGACCCGCAACCCACCGCCCTTGTACCTCACGGATATCACTGGTGGTGAGGATCTTAAGAAGCTTTCCACCATTATCGTAATACTCGATTTGCCTGGGTAGGAAGGTACCTTGGCTTACCCACAGATTGAGCTTCTGATAGGTGGTCTCCGGTGCCTTAGGCAGCAGTTCTAGTACATAGACGGCCTCGCCTCCGCTTTCGCCGCTACCCAGCAGCCTGGCAGTGTAATCCGAGGAAAACCCCGTGCTGCCTAAAGACTCCATATCTTCGTAAGATAGATCGCTTCCCATGAAGCTGCCCTTACGGGCGTGGCCGGCAATCCGGCGAACCTTACCCAAAGCCGGCAGATACAGCCACATATCATCGCCAGTCATTAAGAAACTGGTTCCCGAGACATCGGCAGGGGCCAAGAACCGGATCAACATATTGTCACCA
>JAAYRF010000174.1 GCA_012518905.1 Bacillota bacterium
AGAAGTGAGGAACGGGGCAAGGGCACAATGCAGGAGACCTCCACCAGGATTGTGCGGACAGTCTTCGATAAGACCAATGCCCCCTACTCTAATCTGGTTGTGGGCGAAGTCGTCAACTTTCCTGGCAAGTGGTCTAGTTATTCACCTCACCATCACCCACAGCCAGAGATCTATCATTATCGCTTTCTGCCCAAAAACGGCTTCGGAATCAGCATTGTCGGGGATGAATCCTATATTGTCACTGACCATGACTCGGTGAAAATCCTCGATGATAGAGTTCATCCCCAAGTGACAGCACCGGGTTATGCCATGTACTACATCTGGGTGATCCGACATATCGATGGCAATCCCTACGGTGTACCGACCTTTGTACCAGAGCATACATGGGTAATGGAGAAAGATGCATTGATCTTCCCTGATAGGAGGCAAGATGATGAGTAGGACCATAAGGTTAACTATGGCCCAGGCGTTACTTAGATTCTTGGATGCCCAGTATGTTGAGCTTGACGGTGTAGAGTATAAGTTTGTCCATGGTGTCTATGGCATATTTGGCCATGGTAATCTACTGGGGATCGGTGAGGCCCTAGAAAACATGGGCGAACTCTCCCTGAAGTATTACCAAGCCCACAACGAGCAAGGGGCTGTTCATGCTGCTACTGCGTTTGCCAAGCAGAAGAACCGCTTAGGAATCATGGCATGTACCAGCTCCATTGGGCCTGGGGCCCTGAATATGGTGACCGGGGCCGCTACTGCCACTGTTAATCGATTGCCGGTTTTGCTTCTGCCAGGCGATACCTTCGCTGATCGGCAGCCCGATCCTGTCTTGCAACAGCTAGAAATGCCCTATAACTATGGCCTGACGGTAAATGACTCCTTTAAGGCCGTCAGTAAGTACTGGGATAGAATACAACGGCCGGAGCAGCTCATGAGTGCCGCCCTCAATGCCATGCGGGTGCTCACTGATCCTGTAGATACCGGTGCGGTGACCTTGGCACTTCCCCAGGATGTCCAAGGTGAAGCCTATGATTACCCGGTGGAGTTTTTCGCTAAGCGGGTTTTCCACATAGACCGGCGACCGGTAACGGTAGGGAGCCTCGAGAGAGCGGTAAAGCTAGTTGAGACTAAGAAGCGGCCTCTGATTATCGCCGGCGGAGGAGTCCACTATTCTTTAGCTGGCGAAGAACTGAAACAGTTTGCCGAGACCTTTAACATCCCCATCTCAGTGACCCAGGCAGGTAAGAGCATTGTCACCTGGGATCATTCCCTGAACATGGGGGGAGTAGGTACTACCGGTACCTTAGCGGCAAATCGGTTAGCTAAAGAAGCTGACCTCATTATTGCCATCGGAACTAGACTAACGGACTTCTCCACTGCTTCGAAGACTGCCTTCCAAAACCCCGATGTAGATATTCTGAGCATCAACGTCAGTCCCCTTGATGGACTGAAGATGTCTTCCACCTTCCTTCCGGGAGATGCGAAAGCCGCCTTAACGGCCCTTACCGATGCTCTGAAGGAAGTAGGATATAGGACGAGTTATGATTCTGGTTATCTTGCCACCCTCAAAAAGGAATGGAATAGAGAAGTCGATCGCTTATGCTCCCTGCCGGCAGAGGAGGGAATCCCACAGACAGTGGCCCTGGGGGTGCTTAATGATGTCTTGACAGATAGAGATATCATCGTTGGAGCTTCCGGCAGCCTGCCAGGGGACTTGCAGCGCCTTTGGAGGACAAAGGGCGAGAAGACCTACCATATGGAATACGGCTTTTCTTGCATGGGCTATGAAATTGCCGGTGCTTTGGGAGCTAAGATGGCGGAACCGGATATGGATGCCTATGCCTTAGTTAGCGATGGCAGCTTCTTGATGCTTCATTCAGAGCTGCTCACCGCGGTGCAGGAGGACCTGAAAATCACCGTGATTATGCTGGATAATGGCGGCTTTCAGTGCATTCAGTCCCTGCAAAAGGAACACGGGAGTGCCACCGGATTCGGTAATGAACTGCGGTATCGTTCAGAAAGCGGTAAACTTGACGGCGAGTATATCAGAGTAGATTTTGCTGGTATTGCTCGGAGCCTGGGTGCCAAGGGTTATACGGTCACCAAGCTTGCCGATCTTAAGGGAGCTTTGGAGGAAGCGAGAAAGGAGGCAGGGCCGACTCTAGTGGATATCAAGGTGATTCCGGGCACTCATTCAGGGGGCTATGAATCCTATTGGCGGGTTGGTGCTGCGGAGGTCTCCGAGAATCCTGAGGTGTTGGCAGCCCGGATCCCGCACGAGAAGGCAATGGAAGGGGCCCGGAAGTGGTAGTTTAGTTTAGTTGACTATCTTTCAGATCTGTGGGGGTGTGTGGGGTGTTAAGAAAAGGCGATGTCCGGTTGGGGATAGCTCCCATCGCATGGACAAATGATGATATGCCGGAGCTTGGCGGGGAAATATCTTTTGAACAGTGTATTGATGAGATGGCCCAGGCTGGTTTTGAAGGCAGTGAAGTCGGCAACAAGTATCCGAAAGATCCCAAAGCGCTGGCCAAAGCCCTCAAGCCTAGAGGACTATCTATTGCCAGTGCCTGGTTTAGCAGTTTCCTTACCACTAAAGATCCACAAGTGACATATGATGCCTTCATCAAGCATCGGGATTTTCTCCATGCCATGGGGGCGAAAGTAATTGTTGTATCAGAACAGGGGCACTCCATCCAAGGTCAGATGAATACGCCGCTGCATAAGAATAAGCCTGTCTTCACCGAAAAGGAGTGGCAAAACCTAGCGGCGGGCCTAGAGGAACTAGGCCGCCTGGCGGCAGATCGGGACATGAAGATAGTGTACCACCATCATATGGGCACCGGAGTGCAGACCTTTGAGGAAGTAGAGAAGCTGATGGAGCTTACCGACCCCGAGTTGGTATATCTACTTCTAGATACTGGCCATATTGTCTTTGCCGGGGGAGATCCGGTAGAGATGGTGGAGGCCTTCGGCCCTCGGATTAAGCATGTCCATTTCAAAGACCTGCGTCAGACCATTGTACAGAAATCCTCCGATGAGGAGCTCAGTTTCCTTCAGTTGGTCAAGCTCGGAGTCTTTACCGTCCCAGGCGACGGAATGATCGATTTTGCCCCCATCATCAAGGCCTTAAGTACCACCAATTACAAAGGTTGGATCATAGTTGAAGCAGAACAAGATCCCGTTTTGGCTCCACCGCTGGAGTATGCACTTAAGGCCCGGGCCTACTTGCGAGAGCAGCTGGGTTTTTAGGAAGCCACTGATTTCTACGATTCCTTGGCCAATCTGTCCAAGGCCCGTTTGAGGGGATAGATGCCCCGATGCTTGGCTTTACTATCCAGAGTTGGGTGCTGTAAGATGGCTTCGATGGCATCTTGCAGCACCTTGGTTTTTTCTGCCTTCATAGTATCAGTCATGTAAGTATTTGCTTTATACGACATTCTAAGCGCCCCCTTTTCCAGACTCATTTAGAGTATGGGTCAGAAAAAGGCAGATTATGCAAACATTGTACTGCCGAAAACTACCTAAAGGAAATTGGTCGAGTGTGCTGAATTCCTGTTGAATAACCTACAAGCTACTGGAGGCAGAGCAATGCAACAAGAACAGGGACACAGGGCACAGATAGGTGAACACTTGAGTGAAGCCAAAGCTAAAGATAAGGAAGTGCGGGCTCTGTTTCCCGACAACGTATATGTACAGCGCCTATTAAGAAAGGCCAAATCTTTGGGTGTGTTCTTTCTAGGCAGCCGGGTTGAGGAGCAATGGTTATATCATCCGGATTATCGGACACTATGTGTTTGGTTGCCTGATCTTCAAGATGGCTCCCTATCTTATCTAGTCGTTATGTTAGCCCATGAACTAGGCCATGTGGTGGATTTTGATGCTAAGCCGCATTACTTTGATGCAATTGACGGGGTACCGTGGTTCCGGGTACCACCGGAGATTGAGCTTTCCGCATTCGTATCCGGTTTTGCGATCATCCAAGAGCTGGGCATCCCCGTAACCCTCTACCAATATTGCCAGATGATAGAAGGGCCCATGGCCCAATTAGTGGCCCAAGTAGCCACGGGCAACTGGGGATTGGCCGATGCTCTGGGCTTTTTGGGCCAAGAACCGCTCATCGCCTCCGACCAGGCTTCCTAGAGTGTTTGAACCTCAACGTAGCTCAACCGCTATAGAACCA